>JBHEMC010000004.1:0-21351 GCA_046262775.1 Pyrinomonadaceae bacterium
CTCCTGCTCCTTGCACCTTTCTCCTGCTCCTCAATCAAGTGCTTATTTTCTGTTGGTTACATATGACTAATCTGCACATAGAGTGGCAGCCAAGTCGATACGCCGGTGTGTTTGTCAACATCCTGCGATGCGACGAAAATACCGAGGATGCGACAGTGTTAATTCGCATGCAGCCACGTTGCTCATATTCTGCACACCGTTAAGTAGATGTTGAAGAGGTTAATTATTCAGGGCGGATACAAAGATACGACCGGCGAGCACACGGCGGGCGAATACATTTCAGACGAGGCTGGTTCTGTTCAACATCCGATTGCTCTCGATGGCGAAGATTGCATCATGATAGCTTTCGCGCATAGCGGCATCGAACTGGTTGATCGCAAGCCGCCCCAATACGTACTTCACACTTGAGATTGTCACTGACTGTGGACTTTTATTTCTGCAATCGTCGGAAAAGGGATCTTTACAATCTCGCCACCTGCGCACTCCATCTTGACACTAGGCGTGGTTAATGCCTGCGTCGTTTTTAAACTCTTTACAGTACCTCTCACACGTAGCCCGTCGAGCGTGACGATCTCCACATTCGGTTTTCCATAAAGCGGCTGGAGCGCAGCTAAAGCTTTTGTTGTTTCCACCGGGTGGCCTCCTGAATGTCGGTTTGCATAATCTCTACCGGGTCGCGGCAGGCTACCTGACCACTGAGCACCTGCCGTGCCACGTTCAAATCGATGCTGACACTTGTCAACCTCCTTCGATCGCGCACTAGATCAAGATGCAACCGGACTCACATTTTTGGCGTATACCCATTGTCGTGTATTCTTCGCCAAAGGTCGAAATTTGGTAGGTTGTTTATGTCAATGAACTCTGAAAGTTCGCCGCCTCAAGCGCCCAGCCAGAACATCACTACGTGCTCCAACTGTCACTCGCCCATGCCTGCGGA
The DNA here is from genome assembly GCA_046262775.1 of Pyrinomonadaceae bacterium. Lineage (GTDB taxonomy): Bacteria > Acidobacteriota > Blastocatellia > Pyrinomonadales > Pyrinomonadaceae > PSRF01. Next base: position 938 of record JBHEMC010000004.1, read on the forward strand.
ATTGCGGTTTTGTCGTAACTGCGGCTTTCGTTTGGGCGAGGGTACTGCGGAATACAGTGAGACAGTCCGTTTCGGAAGCGGACACTCAAGCCCGGCACAATCGCGACCTGCGAGCATTGCCAAAAAACATCGCCGACGTATGAGTGGCATTGCCTGGCTATTCGTGGGTTTACTGGTTTTCTTTGTTTGCGCCGCAGCTTTTACCGCCGTCATTACACCATTGCGTCACTCAACAAAGGTCCAGTTTAGCATCGCGGCACCACCACGTTCCTACGTTGGAGTTAACTCATTTGATTCAACTGACGGAGGAGCGACGTTCGATTATGTCGAGGCGCCGGGCGTACCAGCCGACAAAGCGGGACTGGTCGGGGGCGACATCATTACGTCGTTTGACAGTCAGACGATCCATGGCGAGGATGATATTATGGAACTCCTGGGGAAGACGCCGATCGGGAAAACGGTTGATGTTGTTTATGTCCGCGACGGGGAAACAAAAACAACTAAACTAACCACAGTTTCGGAACAGGACTATAAGAGTACGGTTCGCACTTTTCAGAATCGACCGGAAGGTCGCGCTCAATTTGGATACGATAATGACGACACAGAGCGTGTGGCGATTCCCGGGACGAAGAGCCATGGTGTCAAACTTAACAAAATTTTAACAAGCCGGCCCGCAGACCTGGCGGGAATAAAAGACGGCGATATCGTCATCGAGTTCGATGGAATTCCGATTCGCACCTCTGAGGAATTCAACGGCCGCATTCGGAGAGCACTTCCCTACAGCACTGTGAAGGTTGTTGTGATGCGAGAGAATGAACGTCTCGAGATTCCAGTGAAAATGGGCAAGCAGTAGACTCCGTAACTCACCTATCTGGCGGAAACATATTCTCGAAGTCGCGCTTCCATCTCTTGACGCGCTTCGGTTTGCTGCTCTTCTGTTTCATCGACCTCAAATGTTTCGAACAACGCATACGGCGTATCAGAAAGTAAGCGCAGTTCCCACGCATCGCGCTTTTGGTGAGAGGGTCGCGAAAACCAGAGCGCATTAAATTCGGCATCCTTGATTTCAACTTCTACCGCTGCCGCCTGCAACTCTGCTTTGGTATCCGGTGTCAGCAACACGGACCTCAGCCGCCAACCATGGCGTTCATAGGTAGCGACCAGATCTGAAAAGAGGTCTAACTTTCTCATGTTCGTTCAGCTGGAAGGTTAGCATATTCGATCCGGCGGCCCCCTAAGTGAATATGCTGTTGGTTGACCATCAGATCCCGCATCTCTATCATTGCTACATTGATCGGGTCGTAGACGCTTGCATAATCTTTTAGCATCAATTTGCCGCCCCAGGTCCAACATGTCACCTGCGACCACGACGAGTAGATCACGTTCTTTTTGTTTAATCCCCGTACTGTCAAGTCTGGTCTGCATAATTTCGTGTGTGCTCGCGGTGAAGGGCCAGGGTCGCGAAATTAGATCAGCACAAACAATGATCGCCACGACAACACTCCGAGAAGACAAACAGAACTCTGTTCCGTTCTACTCAGCCCTGAAAAAAGCACTTAAGAAGCGTAAGACGTCGGTCGACAAGCTCTGCCCCACGAATGATACGGTGGCCCGACGCATTCTCGAAGACTACGGCGCCATGTTTGTGGCAACCAAAAAAGTTGTTCCACCTCCCGTTTGCATATTCATAAACGAAGAGCAGGTCACTCGTTTTCAGCAAGAGGCCGGATTTGCAAACCAGGTAATCGGCTTCGACGAAATTGAATTGCAACCCGAAGCTCTGAAACAGTTGATGAAGGCACGCAAAGAAGCCCAGGATGAGGGACTCGACATCACTCCGCGGGATGGAGCCGAAGCCGCGCGACGAAACTACGATGATTCTGTTCGTCTTTGGAACTCCCGCTTTCTTCCCGCGCTTGACTACTGGTTCGCACAAGGAAAATTAACGAGTGACGATGTTGCGCGGCTACGGACACTGCCCTTAAAGGAACAGGTTGGTGCTGTCTTGGGGTTGGAGCGCGACGGCATTTATTTCAGCAAGGATTTATCGAAATCGATCCTCTATTCAATAGCAGCTCCAGGCTCTTCACAACACATCGCCATGCTTGCGTTCGACGTTAACGAATTCGATAACCAACGTGTCCGCGAAATCATGGCCAAGCACGGCTGGTTCCAAACCGTTTTGAGCGACTTACCACATTTCACTTTCCTCGGCCTTAAAGAGAAGGATTTACCTAAAAATGGACTGCGCAGCGTCGAAGTAGATGAACAAGTGTTTTGGATCCCGAATGTGCCGGAAGCCGAAAGCCCGAGTGTCACGCCGTCAGTAGAGGGCTAGTAGAGGCAGCCAACTATTCTCGAATTGGTACTCTGGTGCTACACTTACGGACCTGAATCGGCTGGGCCGGATTTCTCTCCCCCAAAGACTAGTAATAGCAACATCAGTCACGCGCGGACGCACGCTTCTCCTCGCATCAGTTTACGTTCCGAGCGACCTTTTAACCCGAAAGAAGGTCATTATGGAAGTGCCTCGTGTTATCGCCGGTAGATTTCAAATAGAAGAGGAAATCGGAACTGGCGGGATGGGAACTGTTTATCGCGCCACGCACCTCGGACTTGACCGACCGGTTGCCGTCAAGATAATCAAACCACAGTTTGCCGCGGATGCCGACGTAGCCGATAGGTTTCTGCGCGAAGCGCGGACCATGGCCAAACTGCGTCATTCCAATGCGGCAATGATTTTTGACGCTGGCAAGCTGCCAGATGGTCGTCAGTTCATTGTGATGGAATATGTCGAGGGCCATACGCTCTCGGAAGCTCTGGCTCGGGAGGGTAGATTCTCAGCACAACGTGCGGTCGACATCGCAAAGCAAATTTGCGACGTGCTCGCCGAAGCTCATAGCGTGGGCATCATTCATCGCGATCTCAAGCCATCCAACATCATGCCTAATGAACGAGGCGTTCGGGTCCTCGACTTCGGAGTTGCAAAGGTATTGGCGTCGTCGGCAGAATCAACAGCCACACACGCGAGCACTGGTTCAGGACAACTGATAGGCACACCGCGCTATATGTCACCTGAGCAATGTTTGGGCCAACGTGTCGGTGTACGCAGTGATCTTTACAGCCTGGGTGTGTTGCTTTACGAAATGCTTGCGGGGCGTCCGCCTTTCGTTGATCCCTTACAGTCCGCATTGCTGGTAAAACAAGCCACTGCGCTACCACCTCCGCTACCTCGTTTGAGGGAGGATATTCCTCGCCGTTTGACAATGGCTGTTCACACCTTACTCGCGAAGCGTCCGGATGATCGACCAGCAACTGCTGCGGCAGCGAAAACTCTACTCCAACGCAGTCTGACGCACGAAGAAAGAATCGTGACGCCGACTGAACCGATGTCGGCAATGGTCGCAGCGGCGAACCATGGGCGCAGCTTGTTATTCAGGGTCGGAACTCCGCTCGTGTTAGTGGTGACGTTTGGCGCATTACTGACATGGGGTTACACGGGAGAGAGTGCATTCGAACCCCGCGCAACCAGCGGAGCAATGGTTTCATTACCTGCATCGCAACAGCAGATGGTTCCTGCGAGTTTCCGATCCGAGCAACCGATGACTAGTGCATCGAACACATCGTTGTTGCCGCGCAAAGAAGTAACGAATGGATTAACACCAGAGAGGGCGCATACAATTGCCGCAGGGTTCGCGCATGGCGCAATCAGTGCAACTGAAGTGCTCGACACGGACAGCGGACCAGCAATCGTGGCCATTCATGAACAACGTAGAACGGGCCAAACACATTTCTTTGTGCTACAAAAGAAAGCCGGTCGTTTTCGAGTCGTTTCGCACGGTCCATTAGATCGTTCGGGATTTACAAGAGCAACGTGGACTGCGGAGAAAATCGATGCTGACGAGGATGGTTACGGGGAAATACTCTTCAGCGGACGAGATGCAAAAGAGAACCCACGAGAGCGCCAATTAGTTCTGTTTGTGCCAAACGACAATCGAACCTATTCAGCGATGGTGACGGGCGAGAGCACGGCCAGCGGCGCGCCACGAATCATCTGGCGCTCTAATGCATCCGGAACGGATGCGGCTGCCTACCGGACGGCATTGCGACAAAAAGCGCGAACTCTCGTTGGGCGTGAATAATGTGGAGTGGCCGGGGCCTTGTACAAAGAGTCAGTGGTAGCAGACTGTGATTGATAGTCAGAAATTCATCGAAGACGGTTTGCCCAGGCGTGCTGTCCAAAGCGACTCAGCGGCCCGGATACCTGATTTTAGCTGCGGCATCAGGTGCAGACGTTCGCTTTACGGACTCGCGTGTGTAGCATCTAACACATTCATGCGATTCAAGAACGCCTCACTAAAAAGCAAAGTACTTCAACCCCGCTGCACCCCGCCGGCGCACTTCAAAGTTGCGCGTTATTAATCGCCGTGACAAGATAGCCGCCGTTTGTGAATCCTGATCGTTGGCCATTCAATGACCTCCCCCCGTTTTAATCAAGCCGCCTGCGACACGCTGGCCCAATGCGTACAAGAAATCGAAACAGCAAGTGATGCTGAGGTCGTGATTGTAGTGCGTGCTCGGTCAGCCAATTACACTCACGTCGACTACTTATTTGGACTGATCCTGGCTTTCATCACCTTAAACTTCTTGCTGTTCTCCCCGGTAAACTTTCATCTGGTGTGGGTACCGATCGACGTTTTACTGGCCTTATGCCTCGGTTGGCTGATTTCTTCACACAGTAATTTTTTACGACGCCTACTCTCACGAGCACGATATCGTAAACAGGCCGTCAGAATCGCGGCGGCCGCGACCTTCTACGAAGCAGGAATAGCGAATACGAATGCCGAGATGGGCGTTCTAATTTATCTTTCACTGCTCGAACGACGCTTGGAACTCATTGCGGATCGCGGCGTTCTCAAATCAGTTCCGTCGCTTGAATGGAACCGGGAATTATCCGATCTGCATCGCATGGCAGCAAAGCCGGAACCGGATCAGTTTCTAAGAGCCGTGCGAAAGTTTGGCCGACTACTCGCCGCCCACATACCTGCTACCGGAGAAAATCCCAACGAGTTGCCAGACATGCCGACATTCGAACTCAAATGACACTTGCCTCACCTAACCCGAAGTTCGGTCGACTACTTGGTGCGATCTTTGTTATTGCAATCGTACTTCCGGCGGTCACTTTTGCCCGGGTTGGAGGTGGCCAGTCGTATGGAGGTGGCAGTCATGGAGGGGGCGGCAGCGGTGGTGGTGGCGCAATCGTCTGGCTTGTTTTTCAACTGCTGCGCGTTCTGGTCTATCTCACGATCGAGTATCCAGCAGTGGGGATACCGCTGGACATTCTGATAATCGGCGGAGTGATTTTTTATGTCGCGAGACCACGCCGCGGTGTCACGCAACGCTTCTCAACAATCGTCAATGTTACGAATGCGGAACCTGTCAGAACTGGCGGCGATGCATCTTCTGTCGCGCGTAACTTTGCGCAGCTGCGTAAGTTTGATCCGAATTTCTCGGAGATCGTTTTTACCGACTTCTGTTATGCCCTTTACGGAAAGGCTCACGATGCACGCGGGCACGGAAGCGCGAGTCTGGATTTGTTTTCACCTTACCTCAGCGAGGAGGGTCGCAAGACGTTGCTTCAGAGAAATCCAGCAGGCCTTAGTGAGGTCAAAGGAATTATTGTCGGCGCAATGACAATTGCTGAGGTCACTGGTGTTGATACACCACTTGTGCACGTCGGATTGATCTTTGAATCCAATTACACGGAAGTCGTCAACGCGAAGGAAGCATCTTATTACGTTCGCGAACGATGGGACCTTGAACGAAAGCGTGATGTACTGTCGCCCGCACCTGCTGAAGCTACGGCTCTTCATTGTCCAAAATGTGGAGCGCCGCTTCAAAGAGATACGGTCGGAGCTTGCGCATTCTGTGGAACGAAAATCGACAGCGGAGAATTTCAGTGGTACGTGAGGCGCATTGCGCTCCTGAGCATTGAGGACCGTGGACCTGCTTTGACATCGAATGTACCGGAGGTAGGCACTGATCTGGCGAGCGTCATTCAGCCCAACTTCTCAGCCATGCGAGCGGAATTTGAAAGAAGTAATCCTTCGTTTTCATGGGGTGAGTTTCAAAAACGGGCTCAATTGATTTTCAATGAACTGCAGGCAGCGTGGTCGACTTTGAATTGGGAGCGCGCACGACCTCACGAAACCGATAATCTTTTTCAAATGCATCAATATTGGATTGATGCCTATCGCCGGCAGCATCTGCGCAATATTTTGGATACGTGTGTGATCACATCAATTCAGCCCGCGAAGATTCAGCAGGACGCGTTCTACCAGGCCATAACGTTACGCATCTGGGCCTCGGGATTCGACTACACTATTGATCAAACCGGCAAGCTCGTTGCTGGATCCAAGAGCAAACAGCGGCGCTGGAGCGAATACTGGACATTCATCAGAAATCGAAATGCCAAATCCGGTCCCGCCCATACCGACCTGAATTGTCCCAACTGTGGTTCTCCTTTAAAGGTGAACGCCACCGGCATTTGTGAATTTTGTGGTGGCAAGATAACCTCGGGTGAGTTTGATTGGGTACTTTCCAAAATCGAACAAGACGAATCTTACGCCGGTTGACATCTATTTGAGGCGCAGGAAACATCGAAGCCTCACGTGCTTTTTCGGGTAGATAAAAGTCCAAACAAAACGGAGCGTTGTAGTGAAACGTAGTTTTTCAGTCCTACTGCTGGTTTTTTCCTTCTTGCTGCCTTCAGCCGCATTTGCCGGGCCAGAGACGGTTCCACAGCTAAACCAGCCGAAGCAGGGAACCGCAGCGACTTCAGCCGCAAGGTTGCCGCAGGCAGATTTTGTTAGCCGAGTTCTGGCAAATGGTCTGGAGATCATCGTCCTCGAAGATCATTCGGTTCCACTTGTAACGATCGAGTTGGCGGTCCGGAACGGTTCATACACAGAACCTCCGGAACTTAACGGTCTGTCTCACCTCTACGAGCACATGTTCTTCAAAGCTAATCGAGCGATAGCTAACGCGGAGGAATACCTGCGCACAATCGGTCAGATGGGCATTGCGTACAATGGCACGACGCGTGAAGAAGTAGTTGATTACTACTTCACGACGACCAGTCCACATTTGCGAACGGCGATGCAGTTTATGAAGGACGCAGCGCGATATCCTTTATTTGACGAAGGCGAGTTTAATCGCGAGCGACAGGTGGTTATTGGCGAAATCGATCGCAATGAATCGAATCCAGGCTACTACCTTAATCAGGAAATGATCGATCGGCTCTTTTACAAGTACCCAAGCCGCAAGAATCCATTGGGAAATCGTCAAACCGTGTCAGCCGCCACAACTGACATGATGCGACTGATTCAGCAGCGATATTACATACCAAACAATTCTGCCCTGGTGTTAACTGGAGATGTAAACCCTGAAGAAGTTTTCAAAATGGCGCAAGACCTTTACGGCGATTGGGCGCGTCGAGAAAAGGATCCGTTTGTCGAGTTTCCCCTGGTGGAACATCCGCCTCTTTCGAAGAGCGAAGGCGGTTTAATCACTCAGCCCGTGCAGAATGTGATCATCGACATTGGTTGGCACGGTCCTTCGATTGGAAAAGACAACGCCGCAACGTATGCCGCCGACGTGTTTTCTTTCATCCTGACTCAACCTAACTCCAGATTTCAACGAAATCTCGTCGACACAGGGCTGGTAACAGGCGTAACTATCGGTTACTACACTCAACGAAACGTTGGACCTATCCAGATTCTTGCGCAGACTACGCCCGATAAAGTGCATGCAGCGATCAAAGCCATCTACAACGAAGTCGCGCATTTCAACGATAAAGATTACTACACGGATGAACAGCTCGAGAGTGCCAAAGCTTTACTCGAGGCGGACGATCTTTATTCCCGTGAGAAGTTGAGTGACTACACGCACACACTCAGCTTCTGGTGGGCGTCCACTGGTCTCGATTATTTTCGCGGTTACCTTGGCCGATTACGCGCGACATCCCGTACAGACGTGAGTCGCTATATTACGACGTACATTCAAAGCAAGCCGCACGTGGGTCTGGCGATGCTGTCAGCCGATGCGCAGGAGAAAATTAAAATTCAGCCGGAAGAGTTAACTGGTCAATGAAAAATACACTGACACTTTTCTTTAATCACATTCATAACAGGCAGCGGGTGGCGGAATTCAATCGACTGCGCTTGAAGCAAACGATCACAGCTCTCCTAAGCTCCGCCGTTTTATTTTTCGGAAGCACGCAATTATCCGTCGCGAATCCGCAGAAACAACAGACGATCGTTGGCCGCGATCAGCAAACCGTCCAGAGCGTTGTAGCCAAACAGGCTGCGCTCGTAAACGAGTTTGAAGTTAATGGTTTGAAGGTCCTGGTAAAACGACGGGAAGGAAGCTTAACCGTCGCTGCAGGACTTTTTATTCGCGGTGGTGCTCGTAACATCACCGCAGAGAACGCTGGCATTGAGTCGCTGATGTTGGATGTGTCGACCGAAGCAACTTCGGCGTATCCAAGGACCCGCATGCGCAGTGAACTCTCGCAAATGGGAACGGTAATCGGCTCGAGTACAACGAACGACTATTCAGTACTGTCACTCGCATGCACTCGTCCAAACTTCAACCGCTCGTGGCAAATCTTTGCAGATGCCGCAATGCGGCCCTCCTTCACGAAGGAAGACGTCACACTGATGCAGGAGCGCCAGGTCGCGTCGCTCCGCGATGACACAGACGATCCGGATACGTATCTTCAGCGACTGCAGGAAAAGGCAGCGTACAACGGTCATCCTTACATTAATCGGACCGAAGGTACTGCAGAGTCAGTTGCAAAACTGACCGCCGAAGATTTACGCCGGTACCACGACAAAGTGATGGAAACCTCACGCCTGCTGCTGGTTATTGTGGGTGATCTGAATTCGAATGAAGTTAGGGATCTCGTGACAGCAACTATCGGCAAGTTGCCTCGCGGTACTTACAAACCTGAACCAGTCCCGGAATTATCCTTCGATAAGTCGACCGTAGACGTCACACAACGCGAGTTGCCCACCAATTATGTGCAGGGTTTATTCGCCGCCCCTGGCCTGACGTCTCCTGACATTTATCCAATGCGCATAGCCAGTGCGATTCTCCGCGACCGCGTATTTGAAGAAGTACGCGTTAAGCGAAATCTCTCGTATGCGCCCGATGCGTTCTTGCGCACCCAGGCGGCTAACGTGGGCGGTCTTTATGTAACAGCAGTCAATGCGAATGAGTCAGTCAGGTTGATGCTAAACGAGATTTCGCATCTTCAGCGTATACCGGTGAGCGCCGATGATATCGAAGGTGTCGTAGCTCAATATTTGACCACCTACTATTTGGGACAGGAAACAAATGCCGCTCAGGCTGGCGAATTGGCGCAATACGAACTGATCGGCGGAGGTTGGCGCAATTCAATCGAATTCTTTGAAAAGCTAAATGCCGTAGCACCGGCTGACGTTCAGCGCGTAGCTCAGAAATACATGCGAAACATTCGGTTCGTGGTGCTGGGCAACCCCGGGAGTGTCGACAATAACGTCTTCACAGCCGCTACCAGCGATTGACAACTTACCGGAAAAACTAGTTCGTTGTTTCGCTTACGTACTTCTCGTAAAGCTTGTGATCCAACCGCTGCAAGATGCGGGCCTGCGTCGCCGCCATGTTACGATTTCCACTCTCAAAATAGGCAATCGCAAGGTTGTAATAAGGTTCAGCAGAATTCGGTCCCAGCTTCGCTGCTTCGCTATACGACTCGATCGCCTCTTGCAGGCGTCCGGCATAGTAATAGGCATCACCCAGCTTATTGTGAATCTCCGCAGCTTCAGGTTTTAGCTGCAGCGCCTGTTGATAAGCCCTGATCGCCTCTTCATTCTTTCCCTGTTTTACTTTGCAGTACCCAACTTGTACCCATGCCTCGGCACGTCGGGGATTCTTGTTGACGGCATTCTCAAAATATCCGACCGCGTTGTCGTAATTACCCAACCAAAGCGATTCCAGACCGGTGCGATATAACGACTCTGCCAGATCTCCCTTGCCCTTGATTGAAACGTCCGTCAATGGCCGCAACCTGTCAGGCTTCAACTGCGCAACCCGTTCGGCAGCAATCGCAAGATTGATGTTCTGCCCATTTGTTACTTTGACCGTGACCACGCCAAGCACGTGTCCCTGGAGATCAAACACAGGACTGCCGCTGTTTCCGTGAGAGATCGGTGCGGTGATTTGAATGATGCGGCCTACATTCGGCACCTCACGTACGGCAGAAACAATTCCATCACTCACAGAACCTTCCAACTTCAAAGGATTACCAATGACGAAAATCTTTTCGCCTTCGTCGGGAAGATTTTTTGACAACTCGCTGGACCGCGCGCGTTCTGACGGCATGTCAACGTTGAGTAGCACCAGGTCACCCTCCTCGTCAACCGCAACGACACCTGCTACCGGATAAACTTTGCCCTTGCCGTCAAGGGTTTTGATTTCAGCGCGTGTCGCCCCACGCATCACGTGCAGGTTCGTAACCACCTGACCGGGCCGCAGAAAGAAGCCGCTGCCAGTCATCAGTGCTTCACCGTTTGCGTCATAGGTGGCGACAGCAACAACTGCCGGCTTAACGCGTCTGACTAATTCAGGCAGGTTGTTTTGCGCGGAAGCAAGTGAAACCACAAACAGTATCAACGCGAACGGAGGGAGGAGGGGAAATATTCTCTTGTACATAGTCGTTAAAACCCAGAGGTAAAAAGGAAGAAGCAAGTCGCCGGAACAGTTCCGACTGACAGGGGATGTCTTCCGATTGTCTACAGATGAGCGGCTCGACCTAAGCCCGTCGGGATGCCGGCGGGTGTCCACCAGCAGGCACATATTAGCGCAAGTGCCGTGTTTGTTGGTAGTTAAAAATTGTGTGATTAGTCACTTGTTGAGACATTCGGCGCCCGCAGGGGCAGTTATATCGAACATCGTACGTTCCGAGGGTTAGAACTCAAACGGTGGGACGATACAAAAAAGGCCGCCCGAAAGCGGCCTCTCATCTGGTTATCAACCAGTTACGGCACGATGTGGATTAGTCCCACAGTCGGCCCAGCCGGTTGCACAAACGTCTTCACTGACGCATCTTCCATCGTTATCAACAAGCCAAAATCCGGGAGTGTTGTTTCGGATTTGATCTCGGCTTCGTTTCGCCCCGCTGCATTTACCACCTGCCCAAGCTTCACGTATGTATTATCCGGCGCTACTGCCCAGAGAATAAACGTTTGTCCAGCTGGTGCTTCCTTTAGATCATGGAAACGTAGCTTGACTTCCGTCGGTCCATCCTTGCGCGGCGTGACGAACACGTTCGCGCGTGCACCAGTGAGTGCACCGCTGAAATCTACTTTAATTTTGGTATCGTCACCGGTCTTATAGGACGGGATGTTGAGCATTGGTACCTGGTAAGCCGAACCTGCAGCTGTTACTGGCGTCGTTACGGCGCCAACGTTTTCGCCGCTGGCCGCGGTTACCGGCACTACTGCGAATCCTTCAGGAACCGTGCTTCGGAAGAACACCTTACTGTTCGGATCGTAAGTCGCTAACTGTGCTTCCGGTGATGCGACGAGCATGAACTTCGACAACGGTGTGGTCGCCATTAAGGTACCCACTCCATTGCTAATCGCGATCGGTCCTAACGCAGTAACGTTGCCAGAATCATCAACCGCGTAAAGATTCAGCGAACTAACGTCAGCTGGAACGTTAGTAAGGTTAAGTTTGATTCTGGTTCCGTTATCGTCACGCAGAATCGTCGCGACTCCCTTCGCGCCGGTAATCGTGACCGGATTGAGGTTAACGAGGACTTCTTTCTTAGCGGGGTATTCTATAACGGTATAAGTCCCGTCAGGGTTTTGGACCGTCTTCGTAACAGTTGTAGTTGTGGTTTGTCCTGAAGCGATGGCGACAGCAGTAAGGCCTAACACTACTGCCACCATGACACTCAAAGCATGCTTCGTCATCAGTAATTACCTCCCTTATTTTTGGTTAATCGCGATTAATTTCGAACCCGGGGGAACGGCGTGTCGGAGAGACGCTTTGGGCGAAATGCACTGGTATTGTGGCAACCGTTATGCCAGCTAGGTTGGAGGTACACGCCGGTGCGACTTCGCACTAATGGGTTATTATTGGCCTTATCTGGTGAGGGTCGAGGTATTCGCGAAACAGAACGATACACGCGTGTACGGCAACTGACCGCTGCCGACGCCCCTCAGGGAAGGCTGCACTTAAGTCTAATACGCGTGGAGTTGAGAGATAGCCTTTGAAACATCGGCGATCTGAGGGAGGATGGCGTCCTCGAGTTGTGGTGCGTAAGCTACGAACGTGTCAAGCGCACAAACCCGCTGAACCGGAGCGTCGAGATACTCAAACAGTTCGCTACCAATCCGAGCCGCCAATTCAGCGCCATAGCCGAACGACAGGGAATCCTCGTGCGCAACAATCACGCGATTTGTTTTCTTGACCGATTCTGCAACGGCTTCCCAATCGTAAGGTACAAGGGTTCGTAAATCGATAAGTTCGACGCTTACGCCGGTGTGTTCGGCCTGTTTTGCAGCAAGCAACGAACGCTGGACCAGCGCGCCGTAGGTAACAATTGTCATGTCATTACCCTCCCGCACTCGCTTCGCCTTACCGAACGGGATCATGAAATTGTCTGAGGGGTATTGCGACTTGTTGTACGCTTGACGATAAAGATGCTTGTGCTCGAAGAACATCACCGGATCGTCGCAACGAATTGCTGTACGCAAAAGGCCATTGGCATCGAGAGCGGTTGAGGGATACACCACCCGCAAGCCAGGTATTTGCGTAAAGGTAGAAACCCCTGATTGCGAGTGGTAAATCGCACCGCCCTTCAAATATCCGCCGATTGGAACCCGCACCACCACAGGCGATTTCCATTCGTTGCCGGAACGCCAGCGCATCAGCGCAAGTTCATTTCTGATCTGGTGCATCGCAGGCCAGATGTAATCGAAAAACTGAATTTCGACGACCGGCTTCAGACCGCGAGTAGCCATCCCGATTGCGCGGCCAAGAATGTTTGCTTCGGCGAGCGGGGAATTGAAAACACGCGCGCTACCAAACTTACGTTGAAGGTTGGCGGTAACCTTGAACACCCCGCCTTTGCCTTTAACACTCTGTAAATATTCCTCGCGAGAACAGTCGGCGACGTCTTCACCAAACACAACGATACGTGGATCGCGCGCCATCTCGGTGTGCAGACACCGATTGATAAGATCCACCATCGTCCCCATATTGCCCGCTAATTGGGCCTTGTTTTCAGTGTCAAAAGCAGCAGAGGTGGGGTCCACATCGGGTGAAAACACAAAGTGGGTCACGGACGCCGGAGGTGGTTGCGAACTGGCTAGTGCCCTGTCGGTGCTCTCTGCAATCTCACGATCGATCTCATCTTTGATTTCCTGCAAACCAGCCTGATCAATCAAACCTTCGTCAATCAAAAACGCTCCGAAGCGCTTCACCGGGTCGCGTTCGGCATCGCTCGCACGCTCCTCATCTGGCCTGTAAAGCCGCTCATCGTCAGACAGCGAATGTGAGTAAGGACGGATCACCTTTGCGTGAACAAAAGCCGGCCCGCGCCGTTCCCGGCAATACTTCACTGCACGTCGCATTGTTTCCAGTGATTCGAGTGGGTCTGTGCCATCACATCGCTGGAGGTAAAGCCAAGGAAATCCTTCGACCAATTTCGAGATGTCGCCTCCGGCAGTTTGCACTTCAACAGGAACGCTGATCGCGTAACCATTGTCTTCGACCAGAAACAGCACTGGGAGCTTTAGATTGCATGCAGTATTCAGGGCCTCAAAAAACTCGCCTTCGCTACTTGTGCCATCGCCGAGCGAAACGTAAGCCACCTCGTCGTGATGAAAGTCCTTCAGACGCCGCTTCAACTCCGGCACGAGTGCCCAGCGATATCCGGCCTCGGCGCACCCAACGGCCTGCAAGAGCTGGGTACCTGTTGGAGATGATTGCGACACGATGTTTAATTTTTTATGGCCCCAGTGCGACGGCATCTGTCGGCCGTGGGAATTGGGGTCAGCCTCAGCTGCGACGGCCGAGAGCAGCTGCTCATATGGAGTCATCCCCAACTGCAAACACAGTGCTCGATCTCGATAATATGGATAGAACCAATCGTAACCTGGTTTGAGGACCATACCAGCTGCGACCAGAATAGCTTCATGACCCGCACCGCTGATTTGGAAAAATATTTTGTTCTGAGGTTTTAACTGAATCTCCTTGTCGTCGAGCCGCCGAGATTGATACATCGTGCGGTACATCGCAAGCATCGTTTTGTCGTCGGGTCTCGGGGAACGACTCGGGGCTGCTTCGGGAGCTAACGCGGGCACAGTGACAGCGTCCACCCGAGACGTCTCAGAGTGTGCTGATTGATCTGGAGGAGCAACAGCCGGTCGTCGAACCAGTCTCAGTACTTTAGTATCAGTGTTCATAGTCGCTGGCTAGAATTGCGCGATACTCTTCAGCCATTGACGGGTGCCCATGCTGCTGCGCCGCATCGATCCCTTTCCGATAAGATTCGCGCGCTTCGTCTCTGCGTCCCAATCGCTCATAGGCGCCTGCAAGGATTCCGTAGGCATTCCCTTCGTCATTTGAAATCGCGAGATAGCGCTCGAGTGTTTCGACAACCAACTCATCTTGTCCCGCTTTTTCGTATTCTTTGGCCAGGCCGAAGAGCACGCTGGTGTTGATCGGATCACTCGCTAGCATTTGTTTGAAGATTTCGATGCGCGAGGCAGACATGATGTCAATCCGATCTAGTTATTTCCAATAATTAGTTTTGCTATCGTTTGCAATTGCATATTTGACGTGCCTTCGTAAATCGCACCAATCTTTGAATCACGCCAAAACTTCTCGACCGGATAATCTTTTACGTATCCATAACCACCGTACAAGTCAATTGCCTTCGAAGTGATCCGTTCAGCCACTCGCGATGAGAACAGCTTGGCCATTGCGGCTTCCTTGACGAAATTTACTCGCGCGTCCTTCATTCGCGCTGCGTTGTAAACCAGGAGTCGCGCAGCTTCAAGGTCAGTCGCCATTTCTGCTAATTGAAATTGAACGCCTTGGAACTGATTGATCGATTTCCCAAATTGCTGTCGCTCACCTGTGTAGGCCAACGCACTTTCCAGAGCGCCGGCCGCGATGCCGATCATTTGTGCGCCGATGCCGATGCGGCCTTCATTCAGAGTTTCGATAGAAATCTTGTAACCCTTGCCCAATTCTCCCAGTACGTTCGTCTTCGGCACTTTACAGTCTTCAAGAACCAGTTCAACAGTCGATGATGCGCGAATTCCCAACTTGTTCTCTTTTTTTCCTACTGAGAATCCCTCAACGCTTCGCTCGAGAATGAAAGCCGTAATACCGCGATAGCCTGCCTCCGGATTTGCATTTGCAAACAGCACGAATAGGTCCGCCTCGTTACCGTTTGTAATCCAAAGCTTGCGGCCATTTAAGACGTAATAATCGCCCGCATCGACAGCGCGTGTTTGCATCGCGAATGCATCTGATCCAGACCCTGCTTCGCTCAGCGCATACGCGCCCACGCTTTCGCTTGCAAGTTTCGACAGATATTTCTTCTTCTGATCTTCAGATCCCCAGCGTATCAATGCGTTATTGACCAGCGTGTTTTGAACATCTACCAGCACACCAACTGAACCATCCACGCGCGATAATTCCTCGACCGCAAGAATCGCGGAAAAGAATGACGCGCCTGCGCCACCATAAGCTTCGGGAATTTCGATACCCATCAACCCGAGCTCGAAGCATTGGCTGATCAGGGTGTGATCGAGCTTTCCAGCTTCGTCCATCTGCTCCACGCGAGGACGTAACTCGCCTTCGGCGAATTCGCGCACGCTTGCTCTGAACATCTGCTCGTCTTCTGAAAGTGTCGTAAGTGGGGTACCAATCAACTGTTGAGCTGTCGTTGGGGAAGTACTCATCGTTTTCTGACCTGTCAAATGAGAGTTGTACTTAGGCATCATAATCAAGCCAAAAGGTAAAACGCAAAAGCGCTTTGGAGTGCAGAGCAAAGCAGCGAGGCGCTGTGACTGACAACGTGAGCATTTGCCAGTCTAACTCGCTCGTTCGCTGCGTTCCAGAGCTGATCCGGCTCTCAGGTGACGCTGTAACAAAGTTAAATCATTGTGCTACCGTACCGACCGTGCAAAAAGGGCATGAATCCAGCCTCAACAACGCGCGCCGATCGAATCGAAGATTCGCGCCTCTCGGGATCATTTTCGGTATCCTGGGCCTGCTGTTGTTTATCTACTTCGTGAAAAAAGCAGACCCAGCTGAGATTATGTCGGGCATCCGACGATTGGGCGCCGGATTTCTGTTGGTTCTCGCCATCTCCAGCATTCGCCAGGTAGTTCGCTCTATAGCCTGGCTCAAATGTCTTGAACCACCATATCGACTGCGGTTTCGCGATGCGTTCGCTGCGCGCCTAATGGGTGATGCACTGGGCAACATAATTCCGGTTGCAAGTATTGCGGTTAGTGAACCATCCAAAGCTGTGTTTGTGCGTGACCGTGTGCCGCTACTGGTCGGCCTTTCCGCACTCGCGATCGAGAACATTTTTTACAGTCTCAGCGTTGCCCTTTTCGTACTGACCGGTATCACCACGCTGTTATTGACTTTTACTCTTCCGAAGGCGTTGAGATACGCGAGTATTGGCGCGCTGATCACGACAATCGTAATTCTCCCGCTGTTTTTTTTCTTTATCCTGCGACAGTGGAAATTCATGAGTGGTGCGTTGGACGTTTTGGGTCGTCGCGGAATTGCTTCGGCCTGGATGGGCCAAATGGTGCCACGAGCACAAACCCTGGAAGAACGAATCTATGGATTCTATGGCCGGAACCAGAGTAGATTCATCTCGATCTTCGCCTTAGAGATGATGTTTCATGCGGCAGGTATTGCTGAAATCTACGCGACACTCATGTTTGTAGGTCCGGTCGCGCCGTCACTGACCCAGGCATTCATTCTGGAGTCTGTGAATCGCATTATCAATATTGCATTCAAGTTCGTCCCCTTGCGAATGGGCGTAGATGAGGGAGGGACAGGCCAGGTCTCAAAGGTCATGGGATTAACGCGCACCGTGGGCGTTACCCTGGCGGTCGTTCGAAAAACTCGTGATCTTTTCTGGAGTGCTATTGGCATTGCTTTGTTGGTGAGACGAGGTTTTTCAATCAGGCGAGTCGGTGACGAGGCGGCCATTGAAATCCACGAAGCAGAAGCAGAAACGGTGGGGCTTGCTTCAGGCGAGTAATTTATTACTCGTAAGCAAGAGCGCTAACCGCATCAAGATTCGACGCTCGAACTGCTGGATATAACGCGCCTACGACGCCTCCCACTAAACCAATTGCAGCTGAGGTCAGGATCCACGGCCAGCTGTACTCAAACATTAAACCGTAAACACGATGGATCAGATATCCCGCAAGAATCGAAAATGCGAATCCCACCACGAGGCCAATTACGCTGATTAGAATTGCCTCCTTCTCGATAATTCCCACTATATAACTGCGAGATGCACCGAGCGCTTTCAATATTCCGATTTCACGGGTTCTTTCAGTTATGGTTGTATACATCGCGAGCATTACGACCAAGGCGCTCACTATTGCCGCAAGACCGACCAGCACGCGCAGAAACACACTGAGGTACGGAATGCTTTTCTCGATACTCGTAAACACTTCCCGTGTCGGCTGAATGTTATTGTTGGGCAGCTCTTTATTGATTCGGTTTGCGACTTCCACCAGCTGGTCCGAGTAACGCAATTTTATGAAGATAAAGGTGCATTTTCCTGGCGCCTCCAGCGCGTCCTGCATTGCTGCAAGCGTCATCTTCACGCGCGCACCGGATTCAGGCGAATAGATACCGGTAATGCGATAATCATCTTTCCCAAACGGTTTGAGCGTGTCGCCAACTTTGAGATTGCTGTTGCGCGCCTTTGTCTCATCGATCACCACTTCGTCGAGTGCTTGAGGCGCACGTCCGCTCTGAAGGTGGATATCGTTCATATGTGAGTAAGAGTCAAAGTTCACGCCGTCGATCTGCTCAAACCCGAATCCCTTACTACCCTGGAAAAAATATCGAATAACCGGCAGAGCATCTTCGACACCTTCTATTCGCTTCAGCCGATCGGCATATTGAGTACTAAGGTTGGCTGACGATCCCGTAACCTGCATTGCTCCGGGTCGCATAAAAATGATCTCCGCGCGAACGTTTGAAGCTCTGCGCTGCAAGTCGTTTGACATTCCTCGCGCCAGACCGGTAAACAGCATGACAAGACAAACTCCCAAGGCAATACCCGCTACACTGACCAATGTGCGAATCGGGCGTTGAAGAATGTTAGAGGAGATAAGATTGTCCATGATCAAACAGATCCACGGAGATCGACAGACTACACACAGATTACACGGAATCACTTATTAATGCAGTAGAGCTTATCAACTCTGTCGTCTTGAATTGTGATTGTGGACATCCTTCATCTATAACAACAAATCACCTGCCGGTCGGCCACCAGTATGGACCGGGATAGTTGACGATGAAATCAGAGAAGACGTAAATAGTTGTGACAATCGGCAGCTACTTTAAATCGTACCCGTTTGCTCAGGAGCTGACCCTTGGCCGGAAATCTCAAGTTTAGCTCGACGACGCGGGGCTTAGTTCAACTCAATCCGAGACCGGCGGCCTGGTTCGGCTGGCACAAAGAGCGGCTCCGACTGCTTGCCAGTCTGGAGTGGACCACTGTTGGCACACTTGCGCTGCTCGTGGTGCTTGGATTCAGTTTGCGCGCCAACCAACTAGGCGCAATCGGGTTTGCAGAAGATGAAATGAACAAACTCGACGCGGTTAGAGCTTACGAGCAAAAAAACTTTGCCGCCAATGGCGAACATCCGATGCTTATGAAGGTGCTGATGCTCGCGTCTCTGCATTCTTTGCCGGCAACAAGTGAGGAAGCGGCCTTAAGAATACCCAACGCTCTGTTAGGAGCATTGACCGTAGTCCCGCTTTTCCTGCTTACCGCCGCATTCTTTGATCGCTGGACCGCGTTGCTGGCTGCGGCGTTTTGGGCCTTGGGCGTCAATGCAATCACACATAATCGAATCGGGAAAGAAGATACTCTGCTCGTGTTCTTCATGCTGTTCGGGTTCTATTTCTTTCTGAGGGCTAAACAAAATCCACCAACACATGTGAAAACACGAAGGCGCAATTATATGTGGAGCGCGATCTCGTTCGGTTTGATGATCGCTTCCAAATATTTCCCTCACTATTTTGGTCTTAACATGCTTTATCACCACAATTTTCGTGTACGCCAGCAAACTCCCGGAGAGAGTGGAGGGAAAACGCCCGCCTTTTTTTACATACTAATTTGTGTCGTGTTCTTGCTGGCAAATCCCGCGGTGTTGTTGCCGGAAGTCTGGAATTATATGAATGCCTACCTGGGTGAACACCTGTTAACGCATTCTGGTTACTTATTCGGCGATCACTTGTACAAAAACAATATGTCAAGTTCGCCCTTCTGGGGCACGCCAATTTACTTTTACTTCGTGTTTCTAATTATTAAGGTGCCCTTGTTGATCGTTGCTGCATTCATAGTTGGCTTTGCTATTTCGATCAAGCGACGGCGAGAACCGGCATACGCATTCTTAATTTTTATGTTTTTGTTCTGGATCGTTCCATATTCATTGATAGGCGGAAAGTGGTTGCGATATACACTCTCGTTGATGCCTCTCGTCTATATGTTTGCGGCAGTCGGAGTTATGGCTCTCGTGCGGGTAACATCGTTGCGGCTCGGTGACCGGAAAAACAAAGGAGTAATCGTAGCAGCTGCCGCTGTAGTAATCTTTGTTGGTATACCAGCCGCAGCAGGAATTGCCAGTGGACCACATTATGCCCTCTACACTAATGCGCTGGGTTCAAATCGCGCGGGTTATTATTTTCCACATGATGAGTTCTACGACGATGGTGTTCGTGAAGCGATCAAGTACGTTTGCGATATAGCACCACTGGGCTCGACGATTGCGCACGAAACTCCGGCGGTCGCACGATACTATTTGCGAGTTTATAATCGGCAGGATTTGCACTCTCACGCGATCTCAGAACAACAGTTTAATGTCGCCGAAGTCTCAGGGCCTACCTATGTAATCGTTCAGAGAGGGCGAACGTATTTTGAGAATCGTGACGAGCTCGCGGTGGTTCAAAACACGTTCAGCAAAGCCTACGAAGTAAAAATTAATAACGCCACTGCAGCTGAAGTCTACGCAAAGCCTTGATAAGTCGATCCGTCCCCCCTTTCCCCGTCGCGCGATGCCTGCGCGGTGTAAAGA
>JBHEMC010000004.1:21361-39237 GCA_046262775.1 Pyrinomonadaceae bacterium
TCCGATAATTATGGGAAATTTAGACAACCTTCACAGTTCGCCTTTGAATGTAAGCCATCGGGATTCAATCTTTTGCGGCTCAATAAACTGAACAGTTTATCGGGCTTGAAGTTAGCGGAGATCTCGCGGTTTATCGTATTCTCTAATGTATGTTGCATAATCGACTGCTCGCTTTTCTCTGTGGTGTCGCACTATGTCTCGCGCTGTTTCCTGCAACGGGCGGCGTTGCGCCGGAACGGATACAGATAACCATTCTTGGCACCACAGATCTGCATGGCAACATCGATCCGCTCGATTACTACACAAACAAAACAGACAATCGGGGTCTCGCCAAAGTTGCCACATTGATCAAGCGCATACGGAAAGAGCAGCCGAATGTAGTTCTGATCGATTCGGGCGACACTATCCAGGGAACGCCGCTCGAGTCGTATCACAATAGAAAGAATAATCAGCCACCCGATCCGATGATGCTCGGTATGAATGCCCTTGGTTATGACGCCATGGTCGTCGGCAATCACGAATATAATTTCGGACTAAAGGTGTTGGAAAAGGCACGGCGTGAGGCTCACTTTCCCTGGCTGTCTGCCAATACTTATGATGTCAACTCGAACAAGACTCATTACGATCCTTACATCGTCAAGCAGTTTGGAGGAGTGAGAGTTGGAATACTGGGCCTCACAACTCCCGGTATTCCAAACTGGGACAATCCACCGAATTACGCCGGCCTCGATTTTCACGAGCCGCTGATTGAAGCGAAGGAATGGGTCGCCACGTTACGCGAAAAAGAGAAAGTGGATATTGTGGTGGTCGCCATGCATATGGGCCTCGAGGAGGATTTACGCACCGGTGAGATTAGTCCGGGACAGGTGCAGAACGAGAATGAAGCAATCACGATTGCTAAAAACGTTCCGGGGATCGATGTCATCTTTATGGGCCATACGCATCGAGATGTCCCTTCGCTCTATATCAATGGTGTTCTTCTGACTCAGGCGGATGCCTGGGGACGACGCCTGGCACGCGCAGATATTTATTTGGAAAAGAGGCCGGATGGTTGGGGCGTTTATGCAAAAGCAGCACGCACAATTGCTGTGGACGATCGCACTCCTGCAGATCCGGACCTGGTAAAAATCGCGGAACCTTACGACCGTGAAACCCAAAGGTGGCTTGATCGCCCAATCGGAAGTTCAGCCGTCGAACTAACTGCAAAAGAGGCGCGATTCCATGACACTGCAATTCTGGATCTAATTCAAAAGGTGCAACTTGAAGCAGGTAATGCCGAAGTTTCAATGGTGGCAAACTTCAATCCTGAAGCTCGCATTGCGAAAGGTCCCGTAACTGTCCGGGACATTGCCGGACTCTACATTTACGAAAATACGCTCGTTGTTCTCGAAGTAACCGGGCAACAACTGAAGGACGCCCTCGAGCATTCTGCAGGGTACTTTCGAGCATTTGAACCAGGCAAACCGCCCGCCGATCTCGTTGACGAGAAGATACCAGCATACAATTTCGACATGGCGGAAGGCGTCGAGTATGTACTCGATATTACCAAGCCGTTTGGGCAACGCATACAAAATCTAAGCTTCCATAATCAGCCGGTGAAGCCCGATCAAAAGTTTCGGTTAGCGACGAATAATTATCGCGTCAATGGCGGTGGCGGCTACACAATGTACCAGGGCGCACGAGTTGTTTACCGGTCAAGTGAGGAAATTCGCGAACTTATTATCGACTGGGTTGAACGTCACAAAACGGTACCGACGGAGCCAACGAACAACTGGCGTCTGGTGAGTACTAGATAGCGGAGTATTTATTCCCTGAACTAAAACAGCAACCCGGGGCGTTGGGTTGCCGTTTTAGTTTCTGAAGGAAGCGGGCCTGCGGACTGCGCTCGCCACCTTCTCGCGAGAGTGTAATTGCGCTCTTACTGAGTGAGTGCCCAACCAACGGCGGTTTGCGTAGGCACAACCGAGAATCACCACCAACATCAACAAAGCTTTTATGAACTGTTCTTTCATGATTCTACTCAGCACCAACTTTATGGTGTTGCTAGCGGCATGCCACAGCTTAGTCTTTGATTAAAATAGGAAAGCCGGGCAATTCCGCAACGCACTGTCGGCTCCTTTCTTTTCTACCTATCCAAACAGATAGAACTGTATGCAATCGGATAGTCGAAGCGGGGCATCCTTTCGGACGGCAGGCATCCTCGCCCGCTTCCTCAAACGCGGGCGTCTTGCTTCGTGAATGGCGTACGGCAACGAGATGCCCGCGCTCTGTGCGCGTCTGTTGCGGTCAAACAATCAGGCGCGTAGACTTGGCAATTAACAAGACGAACTCATGCCAGCCCGACTTGCAGCCATCTCAGGCAAACTCAAGGGCGCCATCTTCCAGATTGACGACTCGCCTCCGTTGTTGGCCGTGAAACGGCAGCCAGTCTCTGCGTGGCCGACTCTTCTGTTTCACGCCGGCATTCCAGCATCGAAAGCCGATGGCGGAACAGTGTTTCTGGATGAAATTGCCGGCTGTCGCCGGCTCTCCAGGTGAAGCTGTTACGCGTGCTGCAGGAGCTGGAGTTTGAACGGGTCGGTGGAACATCGACCATCAAAGTGAATATCCGATTGGTCGCGGCAACGAATCAAGATCTGGAAACGGCAATTAAGCAGGTTAAATTCCGCAGAGACCTCTTTTACAGATTGAATGTAGTATCCTTCGAGATGCCCCGGTTGCGAGAGCGCATAGAAGACATTCCGCTCCTGGCGAATTACTTCGCGAACAAATATTCGCTGCGCTGCAACAGGCGAGTGTCAGGTATTTCGCCAGAGGCCCGCTTAAGTTTGGCAACTTACGATTGGCCGGGCAACGTTCGGGAGCTTGAAAATGCAATCGAACGGGCTGTCGTACTCGGAACGACGGAAATAATACTGGCAGAAGATTTGCCGGAAACCGTTGTTGAAACGGAAAGTTCGCAGCCTCGCAGTTCTCCGCAGAAGTATCATGCTGCGATCGCTCAAGCTAAGCGCCAGATCATCATTGCTGCCATGAATGAGACCAAAGGTAATTACGCAGAAGCCGCGAAGGCTTTAGGCGTCCACCCAAATTACTTGCACCGGCTAATTACGAACTTCAAGTTGCGACAACAATTTAGCCGGCACGCGAATTAATCCTGAGCTTCTCCCACTGAGCAATCCGCGCAGCCTCCAGTCGTTCATAGATTACATACAACCCATTATTTGCCGCTTCACGTATCTCAGGTGGTGGATTTCGCTTTTTCTCTTCGCGTGTATTCTGAAATTCCAGCGCGGGGTTCTTTGCATCTCGTCGAGTCGCCTTCCTCATCTGGTGCAATTCAGCTTCCGTACATTCAAAACTGAAATGTCGGTTGATCGTTTCAATCGCGTCCGGCAGTTGATTGTAGTTAACCAGCAAGCCTCCATTCTCGTAGTGTTGAAGGCCTCCCTCGAACAGTGCGGCAAGAACGAGCGCGCAGTAGTGTACCGGCTTTAAAGTGAATGCGGCTGCAGGATCCAGGCCAAACCACTGTGGATCGACGAGTCCAGGAATCATGTGTGCTCCACGCTGATCCACTTGCGATACGAGCACTTCAACTGGATCCCGGTACAAGAATATCCATGGCACGTCAGGAAAGACTTCTCTGATGGAAGCAAAATCAATAATGTTCCATGCATCATATTTTAAAAACAGGCGCTGTTCGTTACCGATCCTTCGTTGTCCCAGTGCGTTGATGAGTCCCTTAAACAGTTCTCTTCGCAGTTGAGGTGTGTAAGTGGACTGCTTGCGTGAGCTGATCGCCTCGTCAAGCACCGCTGCTTCTGAAATTACGATGCTCTCTTCCAGAGCGGCCAAGGTCTGACATACCAGCGTTGAACCACAACGCGACACATGAAAGATAAACCCATTTGGACGCAACCCCGTTGGCAATGAATTCAGGGCTGAGATATCGGTTTGATGGCGGAAGAGTAGATTTGCCGGGGTACGAGCAGCGTAATTAATCGTCTGATTAAAGAATGGATCCGTAAACCTCAGCTTCCCGAGGTAACACCAATCGAGTTGCGGGCGCCCCGAACGATCATAGACTTTGATTGGTACCCAACCTTCGAGTTTTGACAATTCATTTAATTGACCCATCGTGTAAACCATTCTCGGCGTGCCGCTTGAATGGCTCCGTCGACATGTTCTTTCGTGAAGAAATAACAATTTTCGCGACCAACAGCCTCAGCCAGCTCGATAAATGTTTGACGATCATCTGTCGATCTCAATCGCGCCAAGAGCTCTGGTTGGGTCAGAACATAGTCGTGGAACTCCTGCCACCCGCCTTTTGTACACTCGCAGGGGTTAGTTGCCATATCGGTTTCGGATGTCACTTCGCTCAGAATTTGCCGAAGCCAATCGTTCAACACACAGTCGAGCACCAAATGGATCCGGTCGGTCCTACTTTGATTGCTGACTCTATGGGACAGACTAAAGTCGAGATACCAGCATTCTCCCGGTTGCATGTCAACCCTACGGCCTGCCAGAAAAAATTCAACTTCGGGATCCGTTGTAATCGGAATATGGAGCCGGACCTCGCCCTCTTCAAATCCGAGATAGTAGTCACGATGTTCCTTGATGCTAGAGCCTGGTGAGAGGCGCAGGAGCCGTGCGAGCCGAATTTCGCACTGAAACGTAGCCAAAACCTGACGCAAATTTTCACAACGCGCGAGAATGGGAGTGTCAACAATTTTTCCACCGCCGCGTGGGTCCTGATAGATGCGATCGATAGTACCTCCAATCGATCGCAGCGCCACGCCGTCCCAGGCCCCGTCATAATAGTGCGCGTTGAAATGTCTGGACCAGGCTGTTTGCGGAATTGTTTCAACTTCGCGGCGCAGCGGTTCAGTATCGAAGATAAATGGAAGTTTGAAGCTGGCTAACATCGGAAATTCACATTCAGAAATCTGCAGTCGACAACTTTTGAACCGCGCGCGCAGCAGGTGTTAAGGTGTAAGGCTACTTCTTACTTCTAGTCGAGGATTCATGTTGAACACTTCCGAACCGCTCGCCGCTGGCCTGGTAACCCTCCGAAAGATAGTTTCAGAAGACGAACCTTTGCTATTGAAAATTTATGCAAGCACTCGTGAAGACGAGCTCAAGCTTGTTCCCTGGACAGCAGAGCAGATTCTCGCGTTCGTCACTATGCAATGGCAAGCACAAACAACGCACTACGCCACGTACTATCCAACGGCTGATTACAACGTAATCCTTTACCAGAATGAACCCGCAGGTCGCATCATTGTAGAACGACGCGACAACAGAATTCTATTGATTGATATCGCTGTGCTACGGGAGTTTCGAAATCGCGGGATTGGAACGTACCTCTTGCAACAGTTGCTGGATGAAAGCGACGCTGCCCGCAAACGGATTGACTTACAGGTACAGAAGTTTAGTCCAGCGCTTCGCCTGTACGAGCGCCTTGGGTTTTCAGTATCAGAAGACCTGGGGCTTGATTTCGAAATGGTCCGGCTGCCAGTCGGTCAACGACCAATTAGCGGGAACGATTGATTACTGCCTCGTAGTAATTCGAGCTGTTATCGCGACTGATTGTCGGCACTATCAACAATCTGAACTCGCCAAGAGCGGCATGACTTATCTGATAGACGTCCTGTGGAATGCTGGCGTCGGAGCGAAAGAGTAGAGAAAATCGATCACCTGCAAGCAGGGACAACTTGTCCTTCTTTGAAATTTTCGGTGGCAGGATTGCTGTGACGGCAGCCAACGTTAACTCAGTACTTACGATATTGCTGTGCACCCGAAAAATAGAATTCACATAAGGTTCGAATGAGGATTGCTTTAAATAAATTAGGGGGTCTGCTTGGCTCTGAACAGGTATCTGAAAGTAGTTTGTTTGCTTTCCCGCACCGGAATGCTGTCCAAAAACATTGTGTGTTAGTTCAATTGGAACCGCCGCAGCAACCACCGCGATCAGACTGCTCTGTAGGAACTCGCGGCGCGACTTAGCCATCTTTAGGTGTTCTCCTTAGGTTTGTGTTTCCTCCGTTACTACCCACTTTTCAGTGTATTGGTTCGGCTGAAACTTTACAATAAGAATTTCAAACGCTAGTTTGTTGAGAAGACCAGTAGTGAGACCGTCTTCGAATACACAGGAGTTAGAAATCGTGCAAGAAATTTTGCAACTTGGGAGAGAGGGGCGAAGGTCAGGTGGGCACCTTTGAAAGCTGCGAGCCGATAACTGCTACGCCTGTCGCACAGTTACTGGTTCCGGTTCTTGCTGCCGCGATGTCATTTCGCGCTCGCGAACTGGCGGCGGCGGATTGGCAACAAGCACCTCGAGAGCGGCGTCAAGCACCTCGCTGATTCGCGAGACGAAAACGATTTGCAATTCTTTGCGGACGTCGTCTGGTATGTCCTCGACGTCAGCTTCGTTGCGACTGGGCATTACAATTCGGCTTACGCCGGCGCGGTGTGCCGCGAGTACCTTTTCCTTGATTCCGCCGACCGGAAAAACCAAACCCGACAAAGTGATTTCACCAGTCATTGCGGTGTCTGGCCGTACTCGTCTGCCGGTGTAGAGCGAAGCAAGCGCGGACGTAATCGTGACGCCCGCACTTGGTCCATCTTTCGGAATGGCTCCTGCTGGTACGTGGAGATGTACGCCATAATCTTTGAAGATGTCGGCATCAATTCCAAACTCTGCCGCGTGTGACCACAGGTAGGATTGAGCTGCACGGGCCGACTCCTGCATCACTTCCCCAAGCTGGCCCGTTATAGTTAACCCCCGACCCCCCGGCAGCAGCGTTGCCTCTATGAACAATACTTCGCCGCCCATTTCCGTCCAGGCCATTCCAGTCGCAACTCCAGCCGGCAGATCTTTTCGGACCTGTTCGAGATAGAACCGCGGAGGCCCAAGGTATTCATGAACATCATCACCGTTAATTGTCACTGTCTCAGCCTGGGCTTGTGCGACTTTGAGTGCGACCTTTCGCGCAACGCTTCCGATGTTCCGCTCAAACTGGCGCACACCTGCTTCTCGCGTATATCGCGTGGCAATAACTTCCAGCGCCCCATCCGTTATCTGCAATTGTGCCGCGTTCAACCCATTCTCAGTAGTCTGGCGTGGAATCAGGTAGCGACGCGCAATCTCCATCTTCTCACGGTCGCTGTATCCGGCGAGGCGAATGATCTCCATTCGATCTCGCAACGGAGCAGGGATTGGACCAAGTTGATTAGCCGTCGCTATAAAAAAGATTCGAGATAGATCGAAGGGCAGATCGAGGTAATGATCGCGAAAAGAATTGTTTTGCTGCGGGTCAAGAATTTCGAGCAAAGCAGACGCCGGGTCACCACGATAATCGTTCCCGAGTTTGTCGATCTCATCCAACATCAATAGTGGATTGTTTACGCCGGCACGACGAATTGATTGAATAATGCGCCCGGGCATTGCGCCGATATACGTCCGTCGATGACCTCGCAGTTCTGCTTCGTCGCGCATACCGCCTAATGACATTCTTTCAAACTGCCTGCCTAAAGAACGCGCGATCGAACGTCCTAAGGACGTCTTTCCAACTCCTGGTGGGCCAACAAAACATAAGATCGGACTCTTGGTATCGGGGCGGAGTTTGATGACGGCAAGGAACTCGAGTATTCGTTCCTTCACGTCCTCCAGTCCATAGTGATCCTCATCGAGAACGCGTCGGGCCTCAACAAGATCGAGTTTGTCCTCCGAGGATTTGCGCCATGGTATTTCAAGAATGAATTCAAGGTACGTTCGGATAACGTGATAATCCGGCGCCGCCGCCGGCAATCGTTCGAGGCGCTTGAGTTCTCTTTCTGCCTCGCCTCGAACCTCGTCAGGAAGGTCCGCTTTGGCAACTCGTTCGCGAAGCAATTCTGCTTCTGCCGCTTCGCCACCTTCGTCTTCTCCCAACTCCTTTTGAATTGCGCGCATCTGCTGCCGTAACACGTAGTCGCGTTGCGCCTTATCCATCTCTGATTGCGCTTCAGATGCGATCTTTGAACGCAATTGAAGGATTTCTAACTCGCGAGCGAGATATGAATGCGCGAGGCCTAACAATACGTCCGCCGTGTCTGCCTCAAGCATCTTCTGCTCCTGATCCACGCCGAGATTCAGGATTGAGCCGAGGAAGTAGGCTAATCGCACCGCTTCAACCTGGCCCAGTACCGCAATGCGTACTTCCTGGGGGACACCCGGCAACAGCGTCAACGCTTGCTGAATCATCGACTGCAGGTTCCGACGTGCTGCTTCTACCTGTTCAGGATCGATTACTTGCGGGTCGGGCAATATTTGCACCACCGCGCGTACGTGAGGATCCTGCTGCTTCCACTCAAGGACTTTGATTCGTTCCGTCCCCTGCGCCACGATACGCATGCCGTCAGGCGACCGCTCCATGCGCTTAATCATGACGAGAGTGCCAACTTCAAACAGATCCGCCGAACCGGCATCCTGTTCTGCCGCCCGGTCCGGTCGTACCGTAACGCAGGCCAGCAATTTCTCGGGAGTGGTTAACGCTGCTTCAACGGCCGCTATTGACCGTTCTCGACCGACCGCGAGTGGAACGACCGTCTCAGGGAATAACGTCAGGTTCTGAAGAGCCAGAACGGCGATTTCAAAACGCTGTCCAGATTTCTCCGCCTGAATTTGCAAGTCTCCAGGCTGAGCCGTTGGTGTAGTTGTAGCTGGAGCACCAGTGCTTTTGGCTTTTTCTAAAAGATTGGCCATGTCAGTTACTCAATCCTCTAAACTCCGGAGTCGCCCTGAACGTTGATAATTAAAAAACCATCGCGATAATCATGCGCCACGGAAGCACCTTCAATCGGTGAAGGAAACTGGATAGTTTTTTCAAACCGACTGTAAGTAATCTCCATCTGATGGTAAACAAAACCTTCGCGATAAAACGTGTCGCGACGGCAACCGCGAATGGTCAAAACTGTGTCGCGGATTTCTATCTCAAGTTCGTCAGTACAAACACCCGCAATATCAACTTTTACAACCCAGCCTTCCGGAGCTCGGTACACGTCCGCCGAGGGATTCCACAACCGACCCGACGGTTTCACCCGCTGGCCCACGATGGTCAGCGAGAAGTCACGATTGGAATTTCGCATGTGAGAAGCATAAGTGAAAATAGGTCCGGTTCAAAGCCGCGCGGCTTAACGAGCAACACCCAACTTGGTTACCTCAGCTCCGCGATCAGACTGAAAGCGTTGGCAAACAACATGTTGTCACCAACGCTCTCAGCGGTGCTATCCGTGATGCATGCACCTGACCAGTTGGCGCTAAGTAAACAGCCTATTCCAGAAGGATGAGCCTTTCGAAATATCTTGCAGCGCATCCGCGAGTTCGCGATCCTCTTCTGTTTCGACTGCAACGTCGGCCATCGAGATCATCCCCTGCAAATACCCGTTCTCACTGACAACAGGAATCCTCCGCACCTGTTTGTCTCCCATTTTGCGGATGACTTCTACGACTCGGTCGTTCGGCCTGGCCGTATGAATGTCGGTCGACATTACTTCCTCGGCGCGGGTGGTAGCGCAGTCTTTATCTTCGGCAATTGCGCGTATAATAATGTCTCGATCCGTGAGTAGACCAACGAGCTTGCCCCGCGAGAAACCGCGAGTATCGTAGTTTCGCTCGTCTGATGCAGCCCGGCCGTTGCCAGCGGCATCGTATTCAACAACCGGGATAACTCCGGTATCTTCCTGTTTCATCATAATCGCAACTTCCCGTAACGACGTGTCTCGTGTCGCAACGACTAAATCTCGAGTCATAACGTCGCGGCACCGGAGTCGAGAGCGCTCGTTACCGTAGTATCCTCGCGTCCCCTGACGCGATGAATCTCTGCCGCGTTCCACAGAAGAGTCGCGGTAATCCTGATCGCGGAACCTATCTCTAGGATCGCTAAATCGCGGTTCGTCGTGTTCGTATTCAGCGCGTTCGCCAAATCTGCCGCGGTTGTATTCGGGTCTGCGTTCGTTTTCGAGTCCGCGGCGGTTAGTGTATTGGTCATCATAACCCGAGGGCATTTCTCGGCGATTTCTTTCTTCGCGGGCATAGAGCTCCCGATCCCGATCGTCATCTTGTTCGTTTCTATATCTGGCCATTGGCTTCCCTCCTTGCAAGGAAAAAGAATCTGTTTCGTCCGCGCGAGACGCAACAACAACAAGCAATGGAAAGGGGGCTTGGCGAAAACATTGAAGTTCTCGCCGGAGGAACGAGCTGGGGAACGGAAACAAGAGGGATTAAGTTCTTTCCTACTGTATCAGAGATTCGTCTCCACTTCAGCAACGAGTTGCACTCGCGATGTTATATCAAGCGAGCCGACTTCAATCGGTGTTGCGGGTGCAGCGCGTAACATTGCAGTATTCATCGGCGCTTCATAAACGGGTCGTGGTTTTTCAAAACCTTCTTCCTGTACCTCAATTATGCGGATAACTCGTCCACCTAGTGCCTGTGCTATTACTTGCGCCTTGCTCAAGGCCTCGCGTGTCGCGTCTTTCAACGCCTGATCACGCGCAGGTTGATCTTGTCGCAACGAAAATGAAATACCAGTGACATCGTTTGCGCCTGCAACGCTGGCTGCATCTATCACCGCTCCCACTTTAGTCAAATCCGACATTGTTACTGTCACGGCGTTCCGTGCTTCGTAACCCGTTATTGTCGGCGGTTGGCCTTCTCGATAGATACGCTCGGGCTGCACGTTGTACCCACTGGTTTTTACCTCTCCACCCGTTCCTGCAGCGCTCTTGACTGCACGCACAACCGCATCACTCTTCGTGGCGTTTTCCTGCTGTGCATCGATTGCACGTTTGTTCTGAGTAATTACAGCGATGGTCACTGTTGCCGTATCGGGTTGAGCCTGCACGATAGAGTCGCCTGTAACCATCACCCGGGTTATGCGGCGATTGTCTGCTGTCGCGGGCGTTTGCGTTGCGGCCTGGGCGACAGGAACCATTGTTCGCACTTCGAACGGCATGCCTTCCATGTAAATAGTTGATACCGATTTTCTTTCTCCAACCGCCTCGACTTGCGTTCCTTCTTTAAACCACGGCTCGTCTTGAAAGCTTCTGGAATTCAAAATCAAATACTTCGTTGTGTCATTCGCAATCAACCAACCGCCCGCTTCAACGGTAGCGCGCAAACGCCCGCGAACCGTAATCTCCTGCGCTAAGGAAGTGCTGAAGTTGCTCAACAAAAAGCCAATAACAGTTGCTATTAAAGTCAGTCGTTTCATGGATTCTCCTCGTCAAAACATGTAATTTAGGCGTCGAGAGAGTGAGTGTCATCGCTTCAGAAGAAGAACGAAGCTGCGGCCGCATACTTGCGGTCGGGTGACGCCTCATTTTGTGTTTTGTTACCATTCGCGCGATGCAATCATTCAATACTAAATCTGGCGACGCAGCAAACATGGCTGATCTCAAGCAGGCCACTGCTCTCGCTTGCGTAGAAGATTTGAAACCTGGTACATCAGCATGCTTCACGCTCGATAATGGCGAAGAGTTAGTAATTTATAACGTAGATGGAGAATTCTATGCCATTGAAAACTCTTGTCCCCATCGAGGCGCACCACTGTCTGAGGGATCCTTGTGTGGCAACGTTGTTGAGTGTGCGTTGCATGGTTGGCAATTTGACGTCCGGACGGGCGAATGCCTCACTGTCGATGAAAAGATCAGAACGTATGGATTAGTTTTTGAGGATGGATTAGTGAAGGCTGACATCAAGTAGTCGGCAAAGCTCCATTCAATAGAGCACTTGCGAGAACGGAAGCTAATCTCCGTCGTTTCCAATAGCTTCAACCGGACAACACGTGAGCGCTTCCG
Organism: Pyrinomonadaceae bacterium; assembly: GCA_046262775.1. Taxonomy (GTDB): domain Bacteria; phylum Acidobacteriota; class Blastocatellia; order Pyrinomonadales; family Pyrinomonadaceae; genus PSRF01. The sequence goes on from JBHEMC010000004.1 coordinate 33,206, forward strand.
CACACAGCGCTTTTTCTTCATCACTGGTGGGCTGCTTAAATACAAAGGAATAACTATTGTGGTCTGACCGCATGAAGTTGTCTGGCGCCGTATCGCGACATACATCACAGTCGATACACGACGAGTCGACATAGTAACTTCCCGGAACGTTTTCCTTAACTTTCTCGATTTTATCAGACACGGTTATTTCGGAATTGGGCTGATCGTTGGAACAGCATGGCAGGTAATCTGTTTGGAACAATTTGAGAACTGACTCACGAACACTTGCGAGCAGTTGTGGTTGGTCAGCAGCGGAAGCTATGGATGCGTCATCTCCTCTGGTTTAACGTATTTGTCAAATTCTTCGCCCGTCAGGACCCCCAGTTCCACGGCGGATTCACGCAAGCTGATTCCCTTTTTGTGCGCGTTTTTCGCAACCTGCGCCGCCTTGTCATATCCGATGTAAGGATTTAAGGCGGTCACGAGCATTAAAGAGTCCTCAACGTGTCGGGCAATCTGTTCTCGGTTTAATTCAAGGCCGGCAATACAGTACTGTTGGAAACTATGCGTCGCGTCATGCAACAGTCGCATTGAATGAAGCAGATTGTGAATCATTACCGGCTTGAAAACGTTCAGTTCGAAGTTACCCTGCGAGCCTCCAAAGCTTGTCGCTAGATCGTTGCCAAACACCTGGACGGCCACCATTGTCATCGCTTCGCTCTGCGTCGGGTTAACCTTGCCGGGCATGATCGAAGAGCCCGGTTCGTTTTCCGGCAGAACTAACTCACCCAAACCGCAGCGCGGACCTGAGGAGAGCCAACGGACGTCGTTGGCAATTTTCATCAGCGATGCTGCGAGTGTTTTCAATGCGCCGCTCGCAAAAACAATTTCATCATGCGCTGACAAAGCCGCAAATTTGTTCGAATGCGACCGAAACGGCAACTTTGTGAGTTCCGCGATATTTGCAGCGGCTCGGTCTCCAAATTCAGGATGTGAATTCAGTCCTGTACCAACAGCAGTGCCACCGATTGCAAGTTCGAGCAAACCAGGCATTGCCATTTCCAACCGCCCGACGTCGCGATCAAGCAAATTAACCCAGCCAGACATTTCCTGACCCACTGTTAACGGGGTCGCATCCTGCAAATGGGTCCGGCCGATTTTTACCACATCAGCGAACAAGCGCGCCTTTGCCTCGATTGCATCACGGAGCTCTTCAATACGCGGAATCAAACGATTTAGCTGTTCCGCTGCTGCAATATACATTGCGGTGGGGAAGGTATCGTTTGACGATTGAGACATGTTGACGTCATCATTCGGATGAATCGGCTTTTTACTACCGACGGTACCGCCGGCAAGCTCAATCGCGCGGTTCGAAATCACCTCGTTCGCATTCATGTTCGTCTGGGTACCGCTCCCGGTTTGCCAAACGCGCAAAGGAAACTCTGTATCCATCTTTCCTTCAATAACTTCATCACACGCCTGGACAATCAACTTCGCCTTTTCAGCGGGCAGTTTGCCGAGATCCTCGTTAACGAGTGCTGCGGCTTTTTTGAGTAAGCCAAGGGCACGAATCATCTCGCGCGGCATTCGGTCCTCGCCAATGTTGAAGTGGAGAAGCGACCGTTGTGTTTGCGCACCCCAATAGTGGTTTGCCGGAACCTCGATCTCACCCATTGAATCGGATTCCGTTCGAGTGGCAATCTTCGTTTCGGCAGGTTGTTGAGACATTCTTTTCGGGTCTTTCACAATCACGGAGAAGGTAATGTAGCCCGAAGTCATAATATCATTTGTGCATCATATTGGCCGTGCTGACCCGACAGCGGCCCGCTGCCATTGAAAGTACGCGCAAATGGCACGAATTGTGCTCAGTAATAGACCCGGCTGTTACCGGCATTGTCGAAATAGCTCGCAGTTCCGAAGTCATTTAGCTATTTTTCGTAGTATCGACAGCGGAACTCGAGACTTCGGCCGCAAGCCAAACTTACTTCTTTGATTACCGGTATGTACCGCCACCGGACGAACGGTCGGAAACGTTACTCGTTGGTAATACAAACCCTGCGAGGTATTTGAAATGAAAATTACCAGTCAGAGCCGGTCCGGCTAGTTTAATCGAAGTGTTCTGCGCGGATTCTAGTACCCCGGTTACAAGTCGCCACGGAACGCCACGTTATCCACAACAATCCCCACATCGGAATTGAAAATGTTAGCGGAGAGAATTCAGCCAGAGCGGCCGAAAGAGCCTTATCACCGATTGGCTGAGATCAATCGGGCGATCACTACATCATTGAACTTCGATCAGGTCCTCAACTTGATCGTTCAGAACGCTGCACAACTTGTCGACGCAACTGCGTGCTTATTGCTCCTTGAAAACAACAATGGTGTGCTCGGAGTTCGGGCTTCTCTTGGTGTGCATAAAAATCCTACTTCTTCATTTTCATGCCATCTCGACGACGACGTGAACGCCAGGTTACGAGAGAGCTTTGACTTCTATGATGGGCATAACCTTTTTTCCACCGGCATTATCGCCAAACATTCGCCGACTGGTTTACTTGTTGTCGTTCGTCCGTCGCCGCTTGAACCGGAAGAGCAATGGCAATTACGTGCTCTGGCAGATCAGGCAGCGATCGCATTGCGCAACGCCCGCCTGTATGAAATGAAACTGGCTGAAGCCAATCGAGAACGCTTCGAATCTCTCGAGGCACTTCAGGAATCAAATTTACAGATCAAGCATATCCTCGAAAGCACTACTGACCTCTTTTATTCACTAGACACTGAATGGCGGTTTGTGGATGTAAATCGGCAAACAGAGATTCGCTTCGGCAAAACTCGCGGGGAGCTGATTGGCCGCGCGATCTGGGATGTCTTTCCCGCTGCTGTCGACTCTCTTGTCTATTCCCGGTTCCACGAGGCGGTAAGTGAGAACTCGCCCATCCATTTTGAACTGTTTTCAAAGATCGTGGAGGGCGCGTGGTTTGAAGCACATGTATATCCATCAATAACTGGTATCAGCGTGCATCTCCGCGACATCACTGAACGAAAAGCAGCGGAAGTAATGAGGCAACTATTGTCGTCTATTGTCGAATCGTCCGATGACGCAATAATTAGTAAAAATCTTGACGGCATCATCAATAGTTGGAATAAGGGTGCTGAAAGGGTTTTCGGCTACACCGCACAGGAAGCTCTTGGTCGCCCCGGCACCATGCTGATGCCTCCCGATCGGTTTGATGAAGAACCGGCCATTCTCGATCGAATTCGTTCGGGACGGCTGGTGGACCACTATGAAACCGTGCGTCGAAGAAAAGATAGCGCTCTGATCAGTGTGTCAGTCACAGTTTCTCCGATAAAGGATGAGCAGGGAAACATTATCGGAGCATCGAAGATCGCGCGTGACATCACCGAGCAAAAGCAAGCTCAGAATGAAATCAACTTTCAGGCGCGACTTCTTAGCGCCGTACAACAAGCAGTCGTAGCAACGGACCGAACTGGCGTGATTGCCTATTTGAACACTTTTGCGGAAAGCCTCTTTGGCTGGACTGCGGAAGATGCTATCGGCAAAAACATCGTGGACCTCGCGGTCCCATCGAGCACGCGACCAGATGCATGGAAGGTCTTCGAACGAGTTCAAAACGGGCAGAGCTGGTCTGGCGAAATGATTTTCATAAAGCGCGATGGCGGTGCTTTCCCGGCCATGGTAACTCACTCGCCGATATTCAATCCTGAAGACGAATTGATTGGTACAGTTCTGGTTTCCGTTGACATCAGCAATCTCAAGCTGGCTGAACAAGAGCGCACGAGATTGTTTGAGCGTGAACGCGCGGCCAGAGCACAGGCTGAGAGCGCGAATCGTCTCAAGGATGAGTTTTTGGCCACCTTGTCTCATGAGCTGCGAAATCCGCTGAATGTTGTGATCGGCTACTCAGAAATTCTCCGCCGCAGCGACAATGCGCAAAACGCAAAGTTCGTGGCGCGAGCTGCTGACATCATTCGCCGCAATGCCCTTGCTCAGTCGCAGTTGGTTTCAGACTTGCTTGATCTGTCTCGACTGCAAATGGGAAAACTGGGAATTGATCATGAACGAGTCGATCTTTCGACAATCGTGAAAGATGGCATTGAAACAATAAAAGACGAAGCAACCGCCAAAGACATAAAAGTGGAACTGGATATTGTCGACAAGCCCTTGATTGTCTTGGGCGACCCAGTGCGGCTAAGACAGATCACCTGGAATCTTCTGAACAACGCAGTAAAGTTCACTTCTTCCGGGGGTGTCGTCCGGATCATGCTGAGCGAAGAGAACGGTAACGCCCAATTGTCCGTGTCAGACAATGGTCAGGGAATCGCACCGGAGTTCCTGCCTCACGTTTTTCAAATTTTTCGGCAGGCAGATGCGAGCAGCGCACGACGACAGGGTGGTTTGGGAATTGGTTTAGCATTAGTTAAAAGACTGGCCGAACTTCACGCTGGAGGGGTGAAGGCTGAGTCCAAAGGTGTGGGCGCCGGAGCGACATTCACTGTGACGCTTCCCTTGCACAACGATGAGGGATATATCGCAAGTCCAGCGCAGTTGCAGCCGTATGGCGTTTTGGATGGCCGGCGCATTCTCGTAGTTGATGATTCATCCGAAACGACAGAGATGTTGAGTAGGTTACTGCAACTGGAAGGAGCAACAGTCGAAACAGCGCGGAGTGGTGCTGAAGCACTGAGCGTCGCGGCCGATAGCCACTTTGATCTCGTAATCTCTGACATTTCCATGCCCGAAATGGACGGTTACCAACTCCTTCACAAGTTGCGAGCTTTGCCTGACATGAGCGGGGTGCCAACCATAGCGCTTACTGGATTTGGGCGGCGCTCAGATATTGAAAGAGCGCATTACGAAGGTTTCGCGAGGCATTTCACCAAGCCGCTTGATATCGATGCGTTACTAAAAGCGGTAACGGAATTGACTTAATTATCAGTTGAGGCGTCGGGATCGATTGGGACGCGACGGGCTTGTCCCATGAGGAGGAAACGTTTGCAGCGAATCGTCACGCCTTCCCTCGGGCGACAGGCGCCGAATGAAAGTTTTTTGTAACTGCCAGGGCTAAATACCCGGCACAAGGAACATGGCCTAGAATAGTTCCCTCTCGATCACCCTATGCCGCGTTCCAAGATCGCGCAGTTAGAGTCTTCGAAACATACACCTGGCAAAATTTCCGCGTACCAGTTCTCGCGTGTAAACCCTTACATTAGAGCTTCTTCGGTTGACGATACGAAGGTGAGAAACAGGAACAACGCTTGCTATACAAACTGTGCTGACGCGGATAGGCGTGTCAGCTCTTGAACCATTAAGGAGGCCAGTCACATGGGATTACCGAACAGAGATGAAGTCGAAGGGAAATTCGATCAGGCTAAAGGTAAGGCTAAAGAAACTGTCGGAAGAGCTATCGACGATCGGGAATTGGAACACGAAGGCAGAGCTGACAACGCTGGAGGAAAGGTAGAAGAAGGCTTGGGTAAGGCGCGCCGTAAGGTGGGCGAAGCCATCGAAGACGTCGGCAACGACATATCGAGATGAATTTTCACCTCAGCTAACACGACGAAGGCCTGTGAAGTTCTTAATCGCAGGCCTTTTTGTTATTCAGTTCTCACGTGTTGACCACCAACGTCTTGAAGCAACTCTTCCAGACGATCGACTTCGTCTTCGGAACGTGCTTCGACCCCAATTAGAATTCCGCCGCTGCGTAGCTCGGTGTCATAGACCTTTGCGCGATATTCGGGTATGCCCGCACCGATAAGCGCGCCAATAACTCCTCCTGTTGCACCTCCAGCTCCAGCGCCGGCCAATGCCGCTGCTAATGGACCAGCAATTACGAGATTGATACCGGGCAGGAATATTGTCGTGCCTACTGCGGCAATCGCCGCCAAAACTGCGCCGACCGCACCACCCACGGCACCGCCAATGCCAGCTCCATCGGCCGCATGCGATCTTGTCTGCAGCGCGAATTCCTTGGTTCGAGTTGCGTCAGACATTAACACGCTGATTTCATCCCGCGTGTAGCCTCGCTTCATTATCGCGT
>JBHEMC010000004.1:39247-80001 GCA_046262775.1 Pyrinomonadaceae bacterium
ACTAATTGCCCCTTCGCCATACAATCCCTCCCAAAGACCAGCTTCCACGTTAGCAATTCGGGCAACAGTTGTGCCCGACAACTGGCGAGCAGGTAGTGCGAATTTCCAGAAAACTAGGCTAGCCTGCTGTTTTGGTTTCATACGGATCACTAATCTGAATCAACCGTTCAATACACCGCATTGAAAATCCTTCAACTGAGTTCGGCTTCAACATTCGGAGGTGGTGAACGTTATCTCATCGATCTAACTAACGAGCTGTCGGCGCGCGGTCATGACGTCTACGTAGTCGCAAGGCCACACTGCGCCTTACTGCATCATTTGAATTTGGCCCCTGAGCGCATTCAGCTGCTTCCCTTACGCAACGCGCTTGACGTGCCAAGTGCGCGTGCGCTCGCCAAATTTGTGAAGACTCACGAAATCGATATCGTTCATGCTCACATGGCCCGCGACTATCCATTGGCCGCGTATGCCGCACGCGCAAATGCAGCCAGCCGTTTCGTGGTTACGCGACACGTTCTATTCCCGTTAAATCGCTTGCACCGGCGTACCCTTGCTAAAGCAGGTCGAGTTATTGCCGTGTCGAATGCAGTTGCGAATCAGTTGCGCCAGCACCGGATAGTGAAGGAAGAACAGATCGCTGTCGTGCATAATGGCGTGAATCTCTCCAGGTTCGAAACTGCTGCTCAAAAATTCGATCGTTCAAAATTCCTTCAAGACAACCATTTGCCTGAACAAGCATTGTTAATAGGTAGTGTCGGAGAGTTGAGAACGCTAAAACGGCATGACGATTTCATTCGTGCCGCAGCAGAGACTTCGGTCCGCTTTCCGGAGACACATTTTATCGTCGCCGGAATCGACAGCTCTGCGACAGGTGTGGTCCGACAACGCTTGGAAAACATTGCCGCACAAGCGGGAGTCTCGGCGCAAATGCATTTCCCTGGGTGGTTGGAGAATATCGAGGAATTACTTCTAGCGCTGGATGTTTTTGTTTCCGCATCGGAAACTGAGTCATTCGGGTTAGCGATCGCGGAGGCTATGGCGGCCGGAACGCCGGTTGTTGCTACTGAGACTGAAGGAGCTCAAGAAGTAGTCGCCAGAGACGAAACGGGTTTGCTTGTGCCGATCGGCAACATTCAACAATTGGCCAATGCGATGGCGACTCTAATCGCCGACCGCGACAAACGAACGCTAATGGGTGCTCGGGCGAGAGACCGGGTAGCCGAGCGGTTCAGCATCTCACGGATGGTTGATCGGATTGAACAGATCTATCTAGCTACTTTGGCGACAACTCATCAATCTTTGCTGCCAGAATAAAGTCACTCTCAGTCAGGCCATCTATTTTGTGCGTCCAAATCGTTATTTCAGCATTTCCCCATCCAAAGCAGATATCAGGATGATGGCCCTGCTGCTCTGCCAGTTCACCCACGCTGTTGACGAACTTCAATGCCTCTGCAAAATTTTTAAATTTATATCTCTTCCGTAAATGATGGTCAGTTACGACGTCCCAGCCTTCAAGTTGGTCCAGAAGCGGCTTAATCTCTTGACCGTTCAACGGAGGTACGCCACCTCGACATGGAATGCATTGCATGCTTGCCAGATCACTCATCTTTTTTCCTTTTGGAGCACGGACGCGCGTCCTGCTTACGCGAGCGCTCTCTTCAAAATCGCAATTTGTCCTGCATGGTATAGACCGTGTTGGACCACTCCCTGCAACGTGACATACACAGTCGAATAGCTCACCGCCGGATCTTTAATGATTGGTTGATCAAGTCGACTGGCATCAATCGTCTTCACTGCGTCGAGCAGTTCGTTGTGCGTCGTCATGAGTTGTTGTTTCGCCTGCTCCCATGCCGCTTCAGTTGTGTCGTTTACCGGTGGCCAGTCTTCTGAAGCTTTCAGCTGCGCAGGGTCACCTTCCAGCCGTCGCTTGCCGGCGCCTTCCCATGCAGCGATGTGCAACACCAACTCGAAAATAGAATGGGCCAACGAAATTGGCCGCGCAGTGGCCTGCGACGCATCGACGCCGCTCAATAACTGCACGAGCGAGGGTCCGTGCCACGCGTCTCCATCAAACGCCCTTTGCAGTTGATCGACTATGCGCTCAATCTCAGTCATATTTTATTCTGCCTTCGTTCGGTTTGTGGGTTCCCAATTAAAGTCGAATGCAAGGTCGAATTCAAATCGTCACAGCCATCAAATCCAACGGAAAATAGTTTGACTCTCCAGCTGAGTGCCACGCTTGCTAAGTCGCTGGCTAACCGGATAGTCTTACAGAAACGCCTTTAGAAATCTAAGCAATACACTGACAGCGGCTCGAGATTCGGTCCAATGTTAGTTGCGCGCTTATCTCAGCGGAGGCTCTCTTGGCAGTTATTCGTCCCTTTCGCGCACTGCGTCCATCACCACAACGAGCACCCGACGTTGCGAGCGTACCGTACGACGTGGTCAATACCGAAGAGGCGCGAGCGCTGGCCGGAACCAATCCCTTAAGTTTTCTGCACGTGTCGCGTCCTGAGATTGATTTGCCGGCAGGCACGGATCCCTACAGCGACACTGTCTATCAAAGGGCAGTCACGAACTTTCAAGCTCTTATTGACAATTGTCCGCTCGAACGAGAATCAGTTGCCAGCCTTTATCTCTACCGGCTTGTAATGGATTCCCATCAACAGACGGGAATTGCTGCATGTTGTTCGATTGACGAATATGACAAGGATATCATTCGTAAACATGAAAGAACCCGTCGCGACAAAGAAGACGATCGCACCCGTCACATGTTGATGCTGCGAGCGCAAACAGGTCCCGTGTTTTTAACTTATCGCACTGACGCGACGATCGATGAGCTTATTGCTGAAGCTTCAGCAACAACTCCGCTATTCGACTTCACAGCCGAAGATGGTATCCAACACGCAATCTGGCGAGCTGAAACGACAGGACCATTAGTCGAGGCATTTTCTAAAGTGCCTGCGCTGTACATCGCTGATGGTCATCATCGGGCCGCGAGTGCGAGCCGCGCTCGAGCGGCTTTGAGAGAAAAAAACAAAGAACATACTGGCACGGAGAAATACAATTATTTTTTGGCAGTTGTATTTCCGGATTCGCAGTTGCAAATTCTTGCTTACAACCGTGTCGTTAAAGATCTGAACGGAATGTCGAAAGCAGACTTCCTTGAGAAGGTAAGCAAACGCTTTACAGTAAGGGAACGAGCTACACCAAGTCCTCATCACCGTTCGGAATGGTGCATGTACCTGAACGGCAGCTGGTTTGGACTTTCGCTGCGACCCGACACTCAGGTACCTAAAGGCACGGTCGCTTCACTTGACGTCAGCATTCTTCAGGACCAGCTGCTTAATCCGATTCTTGGAATCAAAGACATTCGCACCGATAAACGTATTGATTTCGTAGGCGGCCTGCGCGGGACTGCAGAACTTGAGCGACTAGTAAATGAGAACAAAGCCGCTGTCGCATTTTCGCTTTTTCCAACCACTGTTGAGGATCTCCTGCGTGTGTCTGATGCTGGTGAGGTCATGCCACCAAAATCGACGTGGTTTGAGCCCAAGCTGCGTGATGGATTGTTGATACACGAAATCTGATTCCGTCGATGATTTCGACGAATGGTAGCGGTTCAGGATTGGAGCTATGCGCGTTCTTATTGCAGACAAATTTGAGCAGTCCGGCCGTGACGGGTTACAGGCAATCGGCTGCGAGATTGTTTACCAACCAGACCTGAAGGACGAAGCGCTCGTTGTGGCAATCGGAAAAAAGATGCCCGATGTGCTGGTTGTAAGAGGGACTTTGGTCACTGAGTCGATGCTGGCCGCCGGACCGATTAAGTTGGTAGTGCGGGCCGGTGCGGGCTACAACACTATTGACGTTGCCGCAGCTTCGAAACGTGGCATCTATGTTTCAAACTGTCCGGGCAAGAATTCAATAGCAGTTGCTGAACTGGCTTTCGCATTGATCCTCGCACTCGATCGCCGCATCGCTGACAACGTGATCGCTCTCCGTCGTGGTGAATGGAATAAGAAGGAGTTTTCCAAGGCGCGTGGTTTGTTTGGCCGTACACTCGGACTAATCGGTCTGGGTAAGATTGGCCAGGAAATGATTCCTCGTGCTCGCGCTTTCGGCATGCCCGTGGTGGCATGGAGTCGTAGTTTTACTCCCGAACGCGCTGCGATGCTGGGGGTCGAATACAAAAATTCGCCAAAAGAAGTTGCCGAATGTTCTGACGTGATCAGTATTCACCTCGCACTTAAACCCGAAACAAAAGGTTTGATTGGAGCAACACTCTTTGAGGCGATGCGACCCGGCAGTTATTTCATCAATACCTCCAGGGGAGACGTGGTGGATCAAAGAGCACTCGTTGAGGCACTACACACGCGAGGCATTCGTGTGGGTTTGGACGTGTATGAACAAGAACCGACGAGCGGCGCCGGTGAGTTTGGCGATGAAATCCGTAACGAGCAAAATCTTTACGGCACGCATCACATCGGGGCATCGACAGATCAGGCACAGGAAGCTATCGCCGCTGAGAGCGTGCGAATTGTGCGCGAGTTTAAGGAAACAGGGCAGGTGCTTAATGTAGTAAATCTCGCACGGAAGACACCGGCAACTCATCGTCTTGTTGTACGCCACCTGGATCGACCAGGAGTCCTGGCAGGTGTTCTGGATGCCATCAAAGCTGAACAAATAAATGTTCAGGAAATGGAAAATATTGTCTTCGAGGGTGCGGCGGCTGCAGTGGCCCGCATCAACCTCGATAACGCTCCATCCAAGGTTATGCTCGACCGACTGCGCACAGAAAGCACGGACATCATCGAGTTGAACCTGATTGAACTCGCGCACTCATGAATACCACCCTTATCACGGGTGCTTCGACCGGTATTGGCGAAGCGTTTGCCAGGCGGCTCGCGGCACTGGGTCGCAATGTTTTCCTAATAGCTCGTTCGGAAGACAAGCTCATCACACTATGCAACGAGCTCGGCCGCGTCAGCGGAGTTCGAGCTCAGTACTTCGCAATTGATCTAAGACAACGCGACGCGCCTGCGCAGTTGTTTGATGAGATGCGTAAGCGCGAGTTGGTCATTGACATGTTGGTCAACAACGCCGGCTTTGGGTCGATGGGCGACTTTATCAAGCTCGACATCGATCGCGAATTGGAGATGATCGATCTTAACGTGAAAGCACTCGTCGAAATTACGCACCGGTTTATTCGTCCTATGCGGGAACGGAAACAGGGTGTGATAATAAATGTCGCTTCTACCGCTGGATTTCAGGCAGTGCCCTTCATGGCAACGTATGCAGCAACAAAAGCGTTTGTTCTTTCCTTCTCCGAAGCTTTATGGGAAGAAAACCGGTCATACGGAATTCAAGTGATGGCATTGTGCCCGGGCGTAACCGACACAAATTTTTTCGCGGCGGCACATATGCAGCGACCGCCAATGCGAACAATTCAATCGCCGGAAGACGTCGTAGATGTGGCGCTGCGTGCTTTAGCGCGAAACAAGAGTCACATCGTTTCGGGATGGACCAACTGGTTAATAATGGAAACTGAACGGCTCATGCCACGGTCTTTCGTCTCGCGGATCGCAGGCAGAGCGTTGCGTCGACAATTTGAAGAATGAACTTTTGAACGCGGTCGTCGGCGCCCGCTGCATGGCATAACGAGTTAGAACGGAGGCGGGCGAGGACGCACCGCAGTCCCAGTGAACTCAGGACGGAAGCGGCCGAGGACGCTCGCGGTCCTGGCGGAGGTAAGATGACAGAACGCATTTTCAATTTTAGTGCGGGACCGGCAGTGCTACCTGTACCAGTACTGGAAGAAGCGCAACGCGACATGCTCAGCTTACCCGGTGTTGGCATGTCAGTGATGGAGATTAGCCATCGCTCGAAAACTTTCGACGAGATTATGGGACGCGCGGATTCCGGATTACGTGAACTACTTGGCGTTCCGAACAATTATCGCGTTCTGTTTCTTCAAGGGGGCGCGAGCTTGCAGTTCTCTATGGTGCCGGTGAATTTTTTGCCCGCCGATGGCAGTGCAGACTACATCCTCACCGGTAGTTGGGGGAAAAAGGCGGTGAAGGAAGCAAAACGGGTCGGCGCTGTGAACATCGCGGCTACAATGGCTGATGGCGGCTTCACCAGAACACCAGGCAACGACGAACTAAGTCTAAATCCTCGAGCTGCGTACGTTCACATCACGACGAATGAAACGATTGAAGGAGTGGAATGGAAGCGTGAGCCTGATGTCAGCGACGTGCCACTTGTTGCTGACGCCTCATCTGACATCCTCTCGCGTACCGTGCCGGTTGAGAAATACAGTCTTATTTATGCAGGTGCCCAAAAGAACATGGGCCCGAGTGGCGTTACGGTAGTTATCATCCGTGAGGATCTGTTGTCGCGTATTCCGGATGGTCTGCACACAATGCTCGACTACCGGACGCATACGGAGAATAAGTCGCTTTACAACACGCCCAACACCTGGGGTATTTACATCATCAGTCTCATATGCAAGTGGCTAAAGGACAAAGGCGGCTTGCGGGCAATGCAAAGTGAAAACGAGCAGAAGGCCCGCTTGTTGTACGATGCAATCGACGCGACTGATTTCTATCGCGGACATGCGGATGCTGATTGTCGTTCACTAATGAACGTGACGTTTCGTTTACCTTCGGAAGACTTGGAAAAGAAGTTCACCGCTGAAGCAACTGCGCAGGGTCTCGATGGGTTGAAGGGACACAGGTCGGTCGGTGGTATTCGCGCGTCAATCTATAATGCGTTTCCAATGGCCGGTGTTGCAGGGCTGGTGTCGTTCATGAAAGATTTTGAAAAGCGGAACGGTTAAACTAACCGTTTACTTATGTCCTACGATTCAGCACCGCCCGAACTCCTCACGTTCGAAGTTGACTCAAGTGGCGCGGGCTCCCGAATTGACGCTTACCTTGCGGCCCAGATTCCTCAATGGAGCCGGGCCCGTTTGCAAAAACTAATCGAGAGTGAAGATGTGTTGGTGAACGGGAAACCAGTTCGCTCTTCTTACAAGCTACGAGATAAGGACCAGCTTGAAGTTGAGTTGGTATTGGTCACCGGGTCAAGCTTTTTTCCCGAAGACATCCCACTTGAAATTGTTTACGAGGACAACTCAATAGTAGTCGTCAACAAGCCCGCCGGGCTGATCGTGCATCCTGCCGCAGGCTTGGCGAGTGGCACGCTCGCAAATGCGATTGCTTATCATTTTGAACAATTGGCGTCACAACACACTGTGCGGCCCGGTATTGTTCATCGTCTGGACCGAGATACTTCCGGATTACTCGTCGTCGCAAAAACCGAATTTGCGTTGGAACACCTTGCCGATCAATTTCGTGAGAGAACTGTTTTTAAGTCTTACGTCGCACTGGTCCACGGCAGAATGGAAACCAGGACAGGTCAGATCGATCAGCCCATTGCCAGGGATCCACGTAACCGCACGCGCATGGCTGTCGTACGAGGTGGCCGCAGCGCTCTTTCGCTATACACTGTGCACCAACGATATCAAAGATTCACGCTGCTTGATGTTGAGCTGAAGACGGGGAGAACCCACCAGATTCGAGTACATCTTGCATCTGTGAATCATCCTGTTGTCGGCGACGAAGTTTATGGAGGTGGCAGGGATAATTCCATTCAGGACGCCCAACTTCGCGCACGAATACGCAAGCTTGGTCGACATTTTCTGCACGCAGAGAAATTGGCGTTCGCACATCCGGAAACAGGGACAAAGATGGAATTCAATGCTCCCCTTCCTGCGCAACTCCAAGATTTGTTGCTGGCGCTGCAGGGTTTCGACACCTGATGGCTTGAAGTGAGGGCAACAAGCCTCGATCACGCCGCATCGAATCTGCGGCGCAAACAAGACTCCGGCGGTCGTCTGGCTTATAATTTTTTAACCTATGCTGACGTCAAGATTCTTATTGAAATCATCCGTGATGCTTTGCGCACTGATAATTGCGCCCATTGTTTCGAACGGTCAAAAACCGGCTCCTTCGCCGACACCAACACCGCCGACCGGCGACAGTCAAACGACCGTGACGATTACAATCCGGCGTGTACGTTTGCCTATCACCGTCACGGACAAAAAGGGACAGTTTGTCCCCGGTCTTACGAAGGATGACTTTATTGTTCTTGAAGACAAGGTTCCGCAGCAGATCGAAACGTTTTCAGACGATATTTCGCAAACGTCGCCGCTTTATGTCGCCGTCCTGATGGATACTTCTCCTTCGACGGCAGGCAAGCTCAAGTTTGAGCAGGAATCCGCGATGAATTTCATCCAATCGGTAATCAAGCCACGTAAAGATCGAGTGCTCTTTGCAACATTCGACGATCAAATCAAACTCATTCAAGATTTCACCGACAAGCTCGACCTGCTGGATCGAGCCGTCTTTGGTGTGAAAGAGATGGGTAAACAGACCGCTCTTTACGACGCCGTCTGGCAATTTTGTGATCAGAAAATGCGTTCTGTTCCCGGTCGCCGCGTCTTGGTGCTCGTCACAGATGGAGAAGACACGTACAGCCGCGCAACTATCCGCGATGCAATCGAAATTGCGCAGCGCACCGAAACCACGATATTCGCCATCTCAACCAAAGCAGGTTTTCTTGGCAGCGTACCCGGAGTTGAAGCAGGACAAATCGCCGACAAGAAGGATCGCGATCTGCAGACGCTTGCTGAAGAAACAGGCGGTGTCGCGTTTTTTACTGGCGACATGCTTTCGCTGGAACGGTCGTTTACGAAAATTTCGAAGGAGCTGCGCGCTCAGTATCTCGTCACTTACAAACCCAGCAACGATAAATATGATGGCAGCTTCAGAAAAATCGATGTGAAACTCGCGGAAAGAAGAGCCGATCTAAAAGTCAGAACAAAACACGGTTATCGTGCGATGGCCGATACCGTGACGCCGTAGTGATCCTTTATTGGGAATGGTAGTAAAGCATGTTTTTCAAACACATTAGACGTCCCCTGTTCTTAACACTACTTTCGTGTGCTTTGCTTTGTGGGAGCTTCGCGACACGTCGGTTGTATGCCAAGAACGCGGCGACGCGAGCTCTACTGCCGTCAACTCCATCGCCATCGCCGACGCCAACTCCGCGCGAAGAGCTGCCGCAGGAATCGGACGAGGTGATTAAGGTCGAAACCAACCTGACTAACGTCTTCTTTACGGCCGCAGATGCTAAGAAAAGATTTGTCAGCAATTTAAAACAGCCGGACATTCGCATATTGGAAGATGGACAGCCCCAGGAGATCTTCACGTTTCAACCGAACATCGATCTGCCTTTGTCGCTGGCTATCCTGATCGATACCAGTATCTCGGAAGAGCGGACACTGCCAGACGAAAAGGCCGCCGCCCGGGCGTTCCTTGAGGAGGTCGTTCGTCCAAACAAAGACGAAGCTGCGATCGTCTCCTTCACAGGCGACACAACTCTCGAGCAGGGATTTACGGGAAATGTCGATCGACTCCGCCGCGCAATCGATCGCGTGGAATTTGTACCGCCGTCTGGCTACGTTGCTGGTGGTGTGGTTGTAACGGGCACCCCCCCGATTTCCGGAAGTAATCAGAGCCTCGCCGGATCGACAGCGATCTGGGACGCAGTGTGGGCGACTTCAGAAGAGTTGCTTAGTGACTCGGCCGAACACACGAGACGCGCTATCATTCTTCTGACGGACGGCGACGATACAAGCAGCCGAATGAAGATTCATGAGGCCATCGAACGCGCCCAAAAGGCTGACACGCTCATCTACGCAATTGGTATTGGCGACCGCTACTCATTCAATGTAGATGAAAGTGCTTTGAAAAAGATTGCTGAGCAGACAGGTGGTCGCGCTTACTTCCCAAAGAATGAGCGAGGACTCCGCGAGGCCTTTATGCAAATCCAGGAAGATCTGCGCGAACAGTACCTCATTGCGTATTCCCCTTCCAACAAAGCTCGAGATGGTTCCTATCGTCGCATCGAGATTCAGATAGTAAATCCCGATTACAAACAGCAAAACCTCAAATTGAACTACCGGTCGGGCTACTTCGCTAAGACCGCCCTGGCAGACACGCCAAGCCGCAAGCGGGGCGGAAAGTAGGGTTTTCGATAGACCTCACCACTTCTCGAGCTGCTTTGCACCAAGAATTCATAGGGCGAATTAACCAAGCTCATTTAAGAAGTTCGGCTTTGCCGCCTGCATGGAGGCGAGGCTAAGCCGCTGGGAAGGCTTCGTGATTCGCCTCCCGCGCTGGGTACGCGCTATGCCGGGCCGCGTCCAAATCACGACTCTTCACGCCTGTAAATACTAGAAACGATTGGCAGTGACAAAGTTTAAACAAGTTTGTTATACTGCTGGGCTGTCGCTGTTGTGCCACTCCGACTACATTCCTTTCCCACGCTCCGAAATCGTCCTGCACACTCGAGCTAGATGAAGACCAGACCTTCAGATCGCGGTCGAATCCTGATTGTCGACGACGACAGCAAGGTGTTGGATCTATTGGCAGAGCTGCTGTCGTCGCAGGGATATGAAATCTCAACTGCGCGTGATGGGGAAGAAGGCTACATCACTGCCCTGTCTTTTCGACCAAATGTTGTTATTAGCGATGTAGTGATGCCCAACGTTGACGGCTTCGAACTGTGTCGTCGCCTCAAACATAACGAAAAGACATTGTGGGTTCCGGTCCTGCTGATAAGCGGAGTATGCAAATCAGCTGAAGCGGGAATTGACGGGTTGCAAGCGGGCGCGGACGATTTCCTGGACATTCCGTTTCGAAACGAAGAGCTGCTGATTAAAGTCGCCCGTTTAGCAGAACGTCATCGGATCGAAAAAAACTATCGCGAAATAGTAGACCATGCTATCGACATCATTTATTCCCGCAACATGGATGGGTATATCACCAGCATCAATGCTGCCGGCGCGCGATTCTTCGGCACCACCGTCTCAGCCATGGTCGGCAATCATCTCTCGACACTCATTGGTCCTGATGCGGCTGCCCGAGACATTGCCCAAACACGTAATCCCGAAGTAATCGCGCCGCTCCGGTCGGTCCATTGTTTACAAGATGCAAACGGCGAGAAGCGATACCTCGATGGAGTTATCACCATTGAACGTGATGACGAGGGACAGGCTACTGGCGTACGAGGTGTAGTTCGCGATGTTACCGAACAAAAGTTGGCTGAACAGGCACTGCGCGAAAGTGAAGAGAGGTATCGCCTACTGGTTGAATTCTCGCCCGACGCAGTCGTGGTCCATAGTGACGGCGTTTTCAAGTACCTTAATCCGGCAGCACTGAAGCTTTGGGGTGCCTCCTGTCCGGAAGAGTTAATTGGCAAGCCGGTCCTCGACGTCGTACATCCCGACTACCACAGTATCGTCAACGTCCGCTTTGACCATGTGAACGTGTCGAAGCTCACTGAAGAGAAACATGTTCGGCTGGATGGACAAGTGATTGACGTGGAAGTCGCCGGCTTACCGTTCACGTTCCAGGGTAAGCCTGCCGTGCAGGCAGTAATCAGAGATGTCACCGAACAAAAGCGTGCGCGTGAAGCACTGCGCGAGGCGGAAGCGCGATTGCGAACAGTAATTGGCGGCGCATCTCTGATTCTTTTTGCAACCGACAAGGACGGCATCTTTACGCTTTGCGAAGGTGAAGGATTGAAAACACTCGGACTCAAACCGGGCGAACTCGTTGGTCAGTCAGTTTTTGACGTATATGCGAACACTCCAAGCATTGGAGTCAACATTCACAGGGCCCTGGCAGGTGAAGCGTTTACAACATCAGTAGTGGTCGGTGAGTACATTTTCGACGTACGTTATTCACCATTAACTGACGTCAACGATCAGGTAGTAGGTGTTATCGGAGCAGCTACTGATATTACGGACCAGCGCCGCGCGGAAGCTTCGATTCATCGAAGTGAAGAGCGTTATCGGGAGCTATTCGAAAATGCGAACGACATCATCTACACACATGATCTCGCTGGCAATTTTATTTCACTGAATCGCAGCGGAGAGCGGATCACAGGTTATTCGCGCGAAGAAGCTACGAAACTCAATGTCGCCGACGTTATCGCTCCAGAATATCTGGGTCTCGCTCGAGAGATGATCGCGCACAAAGGCGGGGGGAATGCAGCCACCGTTTATGAGTTGGAGATCCTTTCGAAAGATGGTCGAAGAGTTCGACTCGAGGTTAGCACACGCGTAATAGAGCAGGACGGAAAACCAATTGCAATCCAGGGTATCGCTCGCGACCTGACAGAGCGCAAGCGCTCGGAAGCGGCTCTGCTCGAGAGTCGGGCGTTCTTCAACAGCTTCATGGACAACAGTCCAGCGGTTGCCTTCATGAAAGACGAAAGCGGCCGCTACGTTTATGTCAACAAACCATTCGAACGATCGTTTGGCCAGAATCTACAATTCCTGAAGGGCCGCACCAGTTACTCGTGGTTACCGGCACCCACCGCAAAACTAACGCATGAGCACGATCTAAAGATCCTTCAGACCGGCCAACCGGAAGAGATTATAGAGACCGTACCCACAGAAGACGGGACGCCGCACCACTGGCTCGTCTTTAAATTTGCCACCACTGACGGAACTGGCAATCGGTTTGTGTCCGGCGTAGGCGTCGACATTAGCGAGCGTCGCCGGGCGGAAGAAAAATTGGCGGAGCAGGCCGAACGCGAGGCGATGACACACCGCATCTCCCAGTCGATTCGGTGTTCACTCCATAGCCGTGAAATTTTCCAAACAGCGGTCAAGGAGCTGGGTTCCTATTTGAACGTGGATCGCTGTTCTCTATTTATGCGCGACAACAGCAGCAATTGCGCGACGAAAGTAGCTGAGTATTACGCGGAGGGTGTCCAACCTGCCGCTTCTGATTTTGCTTTGACTCATTTGCAAACACTGATCAGCGCGCTGGATGAAACCGGTGTGCTGGCATTCACGGATGCGGCAAAGGACCAAGGGATTGCTGACTTATACGAAACAATTCTCGTCAAAGCCAATGTGAAATCGATCATGTATGTAGCAATCCGCGTCGGCGACGAAGTGCCTGCAGCTTTTGCGCTGTCTACAACCCGTCAGTTGCGACATTGGACGGAAGCAGACATAGCGCTCGCCAAGGCAGTTGCCGATCAAACTGGCATTGCGATCAGGCAGGCTGAGCTGTATCAGAAAGCGGAAAACACCTCAGTTCGTGAGGCACTGGTAAATCGGCTAACGATGGCCATTCGTGCTTCGTTAAGCTTGCCGGAAGTGTTGACTACTGCTACTCGGGAATTGGGTATTGCCCTTTCAGCATCGCGTGTCCAACTTTATTTGTACGATAGTGAAAACTTGCGGGCCCCTCTCCAACATGAGTATGTAGCGCCAGAATGCGGCAGCATCAAAGAGCAGGGAGTCGATTTCGATAATGCTATCGGCAAGGCCCTGCTGGAATCTAACAAGCCGCTGATAATTGACGATGCGCTGAATTATCTTGGTGAGTCGACGGATTTTAGTGAATTTGTACGAGCACATGCGCGAAGATTAAATATCTACTCTCAAATCAACTACCCGCTGATCGTCAAGGGGCAATTTCGCGGCGCGTTGTGCATACATCAAACTGATCGGATCCGCCGCTGGAGTGAAGACGACTTGACCCTGGTCGAAGCACTTGCGGAAAGACTATCCATTGGCATCGCGCAAGCAGAGTTGTTCGAGATGGTGGCGCGTGGAAAGGCGGAATGGGAAATAACATTCGACGCGATGTCGGACGGTATTTTCATCTTCGATCGCAGTGGCGAACTAAAGCGAGTGAATCGCGCCGGAGCAACAATGGAAGCGGTCCATCCGCGGGTGTTGCTGGGGCGTAAGTGCTGCGACATCCTGCGTAGCAGCGAAGAAGACGAGGCGTGTGTCGTCGAGAAGGCGATCGATGAAGGTCGCAGTGTGACGATCGAAATAACACCGAGCCGGTTGCACCGCCCGCTGCTGGTCACAGTTGAACCGGTATTTGATGAGCAGAACAAAGCGGTGGCTGTAGTTTGCACGGCGCGTGACTTGTCGGAGTTGCGTAATGTTCAGGCAGTCGCGCGCGAACATCAGTCGCTGTTGACAAACATTCTCGAGAGCGCGCGCGAATCAATCTACGCCGTCGATCGTGATGGTTTTTTCAAATGGTGCAACAGCGCTACTCTTCGCGGCCTCGGATACGAGCGAAGCGAGTTTATCGGCCGGCAACTCCTGGACATGGTGCATGAAAGTGATCGCCAGCTTGTCCAGGAAAAGCTTAATGCAGCAATTTGTGGTGAACCGCAAACATACGAGATGCGATACTTCGGATATGATGGCAGCCTGCGTTACGCACGCGTCGATAATTCGCCGCTGGTGGTCGATAGCCGCGCGACGGGTGTGTTGGGTATCGCTCGCGACATCACCAAACAAAAAGAGGAACGTGAGCGCGCCGCACGCGCTGACAAGTTGCGGGCACTCGGTCAACTCGCATCTGGCGTTGCGCACGATTTCAACAATTCCCTTGCGGCGATCTTAGGCCGGGCTCAACTTCTGCGACGACAACTAAAAGACGACGGGCTAATCCGTAATCTTGACATCATCCAAACGGCCGCCGAAGACGCAGCTGCCACCGTCCGTCGCATTCAGACATTCGCGCGCAAATCGCAGGTGAAGGAATTTGAGATGCTCGATTTGCGCAGCCTGCTACATGACGCAATCGAGATAACACGTACCCGGTGGCAAAATGAGGCGAGAGCGCGTGGACTTGAATACCGAGTCGAACTCGACGCGGAAAGTGGTCCTAGCGCGAACGGAAGCGCGTCAGAACTGCGAGAAGTTTTTGTAAATTTGATCGTGAACGCGGTTGACGCGATGCCAAAAGGCGGAACTGTTGCCATCAGTTGTCGGCGTCACGGAAGCAAGTTGCACCTCGAGTTCGCAGACAATGGCACGGGGATGCCGGAAGATGTTAAGGAGAAGGTATTTGAACCATTCTTCACGACAAAGGGCGCGCAAGGTACTGGCCTGGGTCTGTCCGTCAGTTACAGCATCATCGAACGGCATGGAGGTTCAATTAGCGTGACGTCTGAAGTTGGGGAGGGCACGATTTTCAGAATCAAGCTGCCTGCCGCTGTTGTCGTAACGAATTCCGAAAATCAGTTTAAAGGAGACGACGCAATCCCAGCCTTGAAGATTCTGGTGGTTGATGACGAACCGGCAGTTGGAGAAACTCTGGGTGAGATGCTTGAGGCTGGCAGCCATTCAGTGATACTTGCGAGCGGAGGGAGCGATGCGCTGAGAAAATTGCGAACTAACGCTTTTGATTTTGTCTTTACGGATCTTGCGATGCCTGAAATGGACGGCTGGGAAATGGCCAGGGCTATTCGTAAACGACACCCCGATACTAAGATCGTGCTTGTTACAGGGTATGGTCCAACAACAGCGCCTCCACCGGGCGAAGAAAATCTGGTAGATGCAATTATTGGAAAGCCGTTCGACTTTCAGCAGGTAGTTAGGACGCTAACAACCCTGGCGACACAAAACGTCGGCGCATGAATTGACGGCATTAATTGAAATTCATAATGCCGGCACTGGCTGTGAAACCAACCCCGAAGCCAACTACGATCGTCGGTCCAGTCCAGTCGTCCTTCTGGGCCAGCATAAAACCCGTCGAGGCGCTTGAGAGATTGCCGTAGTGTCTCAATACTTCGTAAGAGCCGTGGACCTTTGACGAATTCGTTGCCAAATCAAGTTGTGAACACACGCCATCAAGAATTTTCTTGCTGCCCGTGTGGATCAGACAATCGTCGACGTGATCCAAATCCGAAACGGGCGAATCCGGATGTTGCAAGACGTTTTTGACTGTCGTGACGGCGTAGTGTGCACCGCGCGTCGGAACGCTCGGTTGCATGAAGTATTGAGGTCTGCCGTTGAGAAATGGATGCGAACTATTGCTCACCATAGTGAGCAGGTTCATGTCACCAGGCTGGTCATTGGTTAAATGTGAGATTGGGCCAAAAGCAGGCTTACCTTCTTCGGCGCCTACCAGTAATGCGACAGCTCCATCGCCGAAGAGCATCGACTGAATTACGAAGGTGGTATCCAGCCTCTGTTGTTCGAATCGATCGGAATTAAGCTTTTGCTCCTTTCTCAGCTTTAGGATTTCGCGAAACCCGTAATACTCATCACGGAGCAGTGGAGCAACATAAGGCGTGTGAGACTCCGCCATGACTACGATCGCAAGTTTTCCGGGGTTTGCGGCGAGATACCATTGCGCCACCTCGATCGACTTCAATAGAACTGAACAACCTTGTGCTTGCATGCTGACGGTCCGAAGAGAACGCGAGAGCAAGCCATGAGTCTTGCCCATGACCTCTGAAGCAAGACATGGCAACATCTGATCAGGAGTATTTGTCGCCGCCACTAACAACCCGATGCGCGAAGGATCGCCTCCCCACTCGGTAATTGATCGCCTGGTAGCAGCGACGGCGAGTTCAGTCGTGGAACTGGTTGCAATTTTTGGTTGGCCACAAAGGAACTCCGGATAATTCGCTAACGTTGAATAGCGCCGGTCGACGCCGAGAGAATTGATAGTGGTAATGAGTTCGGGCGACAGCTTATGCATCAGGCTGCCAACGAGTTCGGTGGTTTTATAAGTGTGCTTCGGGGTAGAAGTGGCGGCAGAGAGAAGATTTATCATTGTCATTGCTTTCGGGGGTTCGGGGTAAGAGCTGATTTGTCTGCTTCGAGCGCGTTGTTCATAGTTCTCTACATCAACACTTGTGCCGCAATGCAAGTAATTGAGCAGATACAATGTAAACCTGATGAGTGAAGCGCTTACCACGTTATTGCAGTAGCTGAGTGGCGACAGGTTTTAAAGCGGGGTTTGGATACTGGGTAACCAGCAGCTTTACAACGTGCAATTCACTGAGGAATTCGCGAGCTAGTGAAGCGGAGATCTTGGTACTGAGGTATACAGTGAATAGCAGGTAACCAAGATTTTTTTGCTGAGGTCTGCCGATGGTGTCCGTACCAGCTGCATGTTCTATGAGCCAAGATTTTGGCAATTTCAAGATTTAAGATTCTAAGATTTCGGCTTTGCCCTAAAAGCTTGGGTGGGATGTCTTGAGCGCCACGGGCGCAATATCAAAGCCAGGGGGCAAGTGCTGAGCAACGCGAAGCACGTCGGGCCTTGGTATAAATCGCTCATTGTCGATAAGCACTGAAAATGCGAAATATGAATAGTAACAAACAACTTATGCCGCTCTTTCAGAGCTCGAAAACCTGTGGGCAACTTCCCAGGGCGACGCACTCCGGTCCGCTCCGTGCTTGCGCCTGGCTTTCATATTTTGACGCGTTTGGCGCTCCGCATCTGCAATTCGTATTTTGGGGCAACGGCGCCGTCACGTGCGCAAAGTGTCGGGGTATCGAATGCAGTGTTGACCGCTCACCAAAGTGAAAATCTGCCTATCGTCGACTCACCAATGCTGCCGAAGTACAGCTTGCCATCTCGCTCCACTGCGTTTGCAATCTCCGCGTAGCAGGTCGTCGACCCATCCTGCAGGTTATCAGTGACATTACCGGTGCTATCAAGACCAAGAACGAACGAATAGCGCTTCGGAGCAGGCTGCAGCGCTTTAGGCAAGCGAAAGATTATCTTTCGTAGAAAAGGGTGCGGCAGAACCCTGTCAAACACCGCATCGCGTGGTGTTACCAGTGCTAACCAAAACTTTCCCTTGCCATTTGAAGAGATCCCATCTGGAAAACCAGGCAGGTTGTCGATGAAACTCTCCGACTGACCTTCCTTCTCTCCGCTCAACCAAAGGCGACGCACTCTGTACAGGCCAGTCTCGACGACCAGAAGAAATGATTGGTCCGGACTTATTGCGACACCGTTCGCAAAATACATGTTGGCAAGAAGGGTGTGAGTTTGCTGAGTCTTCGGGTCGTAGGCCAGCAGTCTTCCATTCGGCTGGTGTTCCAACAGGTCCGCCGTAAACTGCGTCAAAGGATACTTGCTTGATGCATCAGTAAAATAGATCGTTCCATCGGCGGCGATGTCGACATCATTTGTACAACCAAATCGTAGACCGTCCGCCTCCGTAGTTAACGTCTTCACTTGACCAGCCGGATCCACTGACAGCAAACCTTTAAGAGCGTCTGCCACGATCAGATTGCCGCCACCATCAAACACCAGGCCCAACGGTCGACCATACGTATTTGCGAACACTCGTGGATTGCCGCCATCCGGCTGCAGTTGAATTAACCGGCCATCTGCAAAACCTGCATAAAGACGTCCCTGCTTATCGAGCGCGACATCCTCAGGAGCGAACCCATCCCCTAAACCCAGTCGCTCGACCGACAAAAGTCGCGAATTAACCATGTATTGCGCGGTGAGAGCGGGAGCTGGCGACGGCTGCCACGCAGCGGGCGAGATGGAAACTGGAAAGAAAAGCAAATACAGCAGAATCAGGCCGAAGACTGCGCCGGCAAAAAGGAGGAGCTTTTTGAAAAGCATACGTGATTCAGCGTTCGCCGCGAGCCTTCTCAACTTGAGTTTCCAGATCGACGATGAGCTTGCGATTGCCAGGCTGGTCCATCGGTTCAATTAACCGCAAAGCTTCATCAAGAATGCGGCGCTGATGTTCTGGAAATTTCGGTTGGCCAGCAACTCGACCGAACTCGCCGACATAAAATGCGCCACGAGGCGGCCGGACACTCTCAAGCACATCTTTGGCAACGGCAAGGGTCATCGTGGGAATGCCGGCTGCTTCGATAGCACGTGCCATTAACGAAACTGACTGATGACAGAGTCTTGATGCTGGAACTAGTAACGCTGCCTGGACTTCATATCGACGCAGTCGGTCCATTAAAGGAGGCGTGAGTTGGTCCACGACAAGGGTCGCATCAGGTATGAATCCCGAAAAACTCCAAAACACCGGATTGAGTTGGCCGATAATGCCATTGCGTTCAAACTCAAATAGACGATCAAGCGGGATTTGAGAATTCATATCAAGGTCGACTGCCTCACGATCGTAACCGCGTGCCGAGAATCGCAAATCTCGCGATTCAATCTCGATAGATATCTCCCTGAAGCTGGCGTCACCATCTTCCGGGTCGAACTCACTCGTCCCGTCAATGTAGGCTCCCGCCGACGATATTAGCGCCAGATTGAGCATCGGTAGTGCACGACGTGCCGGCGTAAAGGGCGCTCGCACATTATTCACGAACGGGTAATCGGCCAGGTCGTCGCTCGATTTTGATCCGCGTCGATCGAGCCAGCTTTTATAACGCCCACGCCAACCTTCGAAATTCTCAATAATGTCCACAGTCAAATTCCTCGTTACGCTCGCGGTTTTCGAGCGATCAAGACAATCGAGATCAAGGCCGCAATAATTGCAATCGAAAGTGCAGTCACAGAATAAACGTGTAGCCGGCTGAATTCCACGCGCCGCGAATCGTCGACTCGAACCTGGTCTATGGGCAAGACCATAGCCGCGCGCAATGCACGCATGCGAGCGGCAATCATCCAGTGACCGATTGATGTTGCCAGCGCCATCACAACCAGGCTGACGATTTCGATAAGAAATGTAATACGTTGCTGCTGTTGCTGCGCCACAAATGCTAAAAGGATCAGCAACAATGCGATGAGCGCACCACTTACGTTAACAACACCGAGCGTGCGAGTAACGATTGTGCCGGCAATTTCATTCGCGTTCGTGAGTTCAAACGCTCGCAGAGAATTAAAAATGGCGGGAGCCACGGTTGCGCTAAAGAAGACCGCGATACCGAACCAGCAACTCAAAAGGATCAACCTGGCTGCGTTCATATCCGCTAATCAGTCAAAGTCGTTTACCACCGATACCAGTGTAATTCGGGGTGGTTTGATCTCGGGCATCTCCAGTTCTCGTGGATCGGCGACCGTTAATAACCACGATAGCGCGTCGTCAAGTTGAGCCTGGTACTCCTCGAGGTCTAATGACATAAACACCCTGCAGCCAAGCCGTGAAAATTTCTCCTTGGCTCTTTGATACATCTGGCGCGCCGCGCCAGCGCGCCCAATGTCGAGATGGTGAAAGGCAACGGCCGATTGGATCATCGCCTGCAGAAACAGTTTTTCTGCCGGTCCTACTTCACCCATCCACCGTTCCTCCCAAACATCGTGTGCAGCGTGAAACTCCCCTGCATTGTACAGGTCGATGCCCGCGATGTACTCAACCGGGTAGGCGGCAACATGTGCTTCGCCGTAAGCAGGTTGCACCTGGGAGTGCTCAGCCATTGTCAACTTTTGCTTCTTCCCAATCGCGCTTCAGCAATAACTCTTCGATTCGATATGCGTGAAGCAAATCGTGCAGCGCCAAATGACGAAACATTCCAAAAATGGAGTAATGAGCATATTCCGAATGCAGCGCGGTACGCTCCCAATCGTCAGGTGAGAGCCTGCGCAGTTTCTCTACCAGCCTATTTCTGTCTAAAATAAATCGTGCGAGCGCTTGATCAAGATCAACTTCCAGCAAAGCGTCGTGCGACGTCATGTCGCGTTGTGGATCGTAAGGCCGAATTCGCGCTTGTGGCTCGCTCAACATCTGTTCCAACCGCGAAAAAAACAAAGGATGCACCTCAGCCAGGTGACACGCGTGTTCGTGCGCAGACCACTTACCGGCATACGGTCGCACACGCACAAACCGCTCCGGTACGTCGCGTACGAGCGGAACAATGATTGCCGGGGCATTTGCCAAAGACGTAATTATTGATTCCGGATCGTGCATCGACATTTCCTCGTCATCGTCGAGCCTTTGAATTCAACCGAGCGGCGATCACTTTTGCTGCCGTTGCGGCCATTCCGGTTGCCCCGCTAATCGTTGGCGCAACTGGATTCGCAACATCTCCAGCTGCAAACACAAATGCTTCGCTAGTTTCGCAGAATGCGTTGACCGTGATGTATCTGTTTTCATCGAATTGCAACTGTCCTGCAAATGGTTCGGTGTTCGGCTCTACTCCTATTCGAATTAAGACGCCACGCACAGCAATCTGGAAGGGTTTTAATCCGTCCTTTCGCTGCACTTCAACTGCCGCAACGTCATCGTTTCCGATGATACGCGTCAATACGGATTCGGTGAAAACCGTTACGCAATGGTTTGACTGCAGTCGCTCAAGCAGTTCACGGCGGGCGCGCAGCTTCTTTCCACGATGAACCAGTGTGACTGTCGCGCAGACTTCGGCTAACAACAACGCATTCTCAACTGCTGCATCCCCACCGCCAATGACGCAGACATCCTGATCCTTGAATAACTCACGATCGCGCGTCGCAGATTCGATGACACCTCGACGGGCAAATTCCGCTTCACCTGGTATCCCCAATTTTCGCCGTCTCACACCGGTCGCAATAATCAGCGCTATCGACTGCAGTTGTTCGCCGCTGCTAAGCGAAACACGTTTACTGCTGCAATCAACTGTGTCGATTTGAGCATTCGTCCACACGTCGAAGTCTGCCGAGGTAATTACCTCGGAAAATTTTTCGAATATTTCAAGGCCATTAGCAGCCCGCAGCCCGATATAATTGAGAATGGGATTATGAATACGATGTAGTTGGCCGCCAGTTTTGGAGTCGCTTTCAAGCAACAACGTGTCCAGGCCTAAATCATCGCACCACAAAGCGGCAGACAAACCTGCTGGACCACCGCCGATAATGACCACGTCGTGCATTCAGTTTGAACGCGCTTAACTTCGCGGAGCGAGGGCGTCCTCGCCCGCAGTAGAATGGGATAGAGCCTGGTCAGCCGTCGTTGCGACATCCTGCCTCATTATTAAGCCGGCCACTTCCTCCAAATTCAGTTTGGAAGGTGCAAGCGATCCATGGCTATCCAGGAATTTGATTGCCGATGTCATCTCTTGATTATCGAGTTGCCATCGTCCGTTCTGATTACCTTCCTTCTCGTTAAGTTCAAATAGTGCGGCACTAAAGTCTCGAGCGGGGATGCGGGGTCGCACGACAGTTTCCGCCCAGGAATAATAGGGATAATCGACGCGATAAAACGTACCGTCGGCGGCTGTAATCGCAATCAGATAAAGTGAGCCACGAGCGTAACGAGAAATAGCTGTATATGGAGCAGCGTGACGAGTTGGGTTGAAACCTCCTCCACTGAAAATATCTGGATCGAGTGATATCACCGATATTTCACCTGGGACTTCCGTGACTCTGGACGTTCCTTTTTCAAACGTCTCGATGGATTTGATGATTGCGGCCCACCCGTCACGCCAGAGCGACTCATAGCGTTCGATATTGGCGACAAGATCATCGATTGCGGGGAGCACAAGCTCATAAGCGTGAGCGTCGTCTCGGACATCTGCTTCGGCGACATGTTGTGCAAGCGGAGAAATTGAGTCTTCGTTAGGATTGCCCTGCTCTGACCCCTGAATCGCGAGACTAATCTTTATGCCGTCCTCACTCGAGTATTCGGAAAAGTCACCAGATTCGGCAGCTGCAATCAAGAGATCGCCGTACTCAAGTGTTTTGGATCCATTTAGTACTGTCCATACAGACAACACTCCATCGGTATCAAAGTGGTTGTTTGTAACAAGCTCAATGTTATTTGTGAACACGGATGGATCTGGAGATCCGATTAGGTTAAGTGCAATTCCAGTTGAAGTATCCGCCTTAAGTTGGACAGGAGTTTGGTTACCTTCCCAATGCGAGAAGTGAATGCTGTTTGGCACGGTGCCATCCACCGATAGCTTGGGAAGATTTTTGACTGCATCATTGTAAAATTCAAATCTCATGGTTTTAGATCCAGCTTCGCCGTGGTAACTCGATGTGGGAAGTTTACCGTATTGCGGCACCAGGGAGAAAAGAGCGGCTGAAATTGTGGGCCTGTACCCTGGAATTTCACTCTCGCGGGGCTAAATCCTACAGATGAATGCTTCCGGCGTGTCCGCTGCGTGGACAAAAAAGTGTTAACTACGTGAAGTACGACGTGACGACCTGTGCTGGACTGCCTATCGTCAAACCACACTTGATTAGTTCACGGGAAGGTTAAATGGGGGGATCGAGACAAACTGAAGTTCACCGGACGTGCTTGTCCGAAATAGATCCAAACCGTGAGACAGTGGTCAACTGCACATTGGCGACCGGAGCGCGGAGCGATTGACGTCCTCACACGTTCAGATTTCAAACGAAAGCTGTTGAACTTGAAGGGCAAAACAGTTGGGTGGTCTAAACGACGTCGATTCGAGCGTACCGAAGTACTAATTGTCCCATCCGTCCGATAAACTTCCAGTTTGTCGCGGGTTGTTGGTCCATCCAGTTACGGCAAACCCACCGTACGGAAAGGTTGAATGTGAGGGACGCGACAAACTGAAGTTTATCGGACGTTTGCTTGACTCCGACAACTTCAGACAGCTGCCACCGAGGTTTGTCGGACAATATTTATCGGAAATAAAATCTCGTCCACATTAAACATCTAAACGTCTAAGTTTCCAGCAAGGGAACCGAAACTGAGGCGCACATGATCCGCGTTGTGGACTGCTTCGCGTTGTGCGTTGTCTCTCCTCCATCCTTCGGCACAACCCAATAAACCATTGTGGAGGGATAACAGATGAAGACAAAAAAGTTCGCATGCGTGTTGACGCTGATGGCGACTGTTTTACTTAGTGCAGCATTCGCATATTCGCAAAATGGACGCCTCAATCGTTGGGAGCGGCGCGAACTGCGCGCCGATCGGCGAGAGATTCGCAGTGACATGAGAGACATCCAAAATGGCCGGCGCGATGTTCGGAGAGACTTGCGTGATCGACGAGGCGATATTCGAGAGTTTCATGAGGACCGGATGAACGGAGGAACGGCAGAAGAGTTACGCGCAGATCATCTCGAGATAAGATCTGACACTGGCGACATTCGATCGGACAAAAGAGATATCAATGCAGATCTAAGAGATCGACGAGGTGACATCCGCGATCACCGGCACGATCGGCGACGACTAAGCAATGGCGGCACTTCGTGGCGCTCTCGTCAATAGGCATCCACAACCCGGAGTTAACTCTCGTTAATCAAAAAGGGGGCGCACGCCGTGCCGCCTCCTAAATTAAGATCGCGTGATACCATCCAATTGAATAAAGCGACTCAACCTTGTGACAACCATGCCTTCTTCACACTGCAACCGACACGACAGAGCCGGTCGATCAGCCATTTCACTTTGACCTTTCATGTGAAACCACACCTGACAGTTGGTACAGTCGCCATTCCAACAGAAATCTCCGTAGGAAATCGTATTTATTGAAAGGTACTGGAAGCACCGGAGCAGACGGTTCTTTTCCGGTACGCTCACCTCCTTGCCGACAACTTCGATCTGCACAAGTTTTTCGTAAGGGTCCAGGAGGTCCGGCGCAACGTCTTGAAGCCCGGTGATGGCCGTGCTTTGGTCGCTCATAAGCGGCCGCAGTATAATCGCTGCTCCTGTTTTTGAATAGAGAAAATGCTCAGTCGCTTCGCAGACTGACGAGTCATTGCTAGACTAGTGGTAAGGGGGACAAGCAGCTTGGCTTTAGTCATTTACACAAAACCCGGGTGTCCTTATTGTCAACAGGCACGCGACTACTACAACTCGCATGGAATTCCGTTTACCGAATTTGACGCGCAGAATGATCGCGCCCGGCGCAAAGAGATGTTCTCCTTTTCGAATGGCGACCCAACTGTTCCTTGCATCGTAGAAAACGGAAAGTTCGTTGCGTCCGGTTGGGGAGATCCCCCTCGAGGTTGAACGGTGCACGATTGATCGGCCGTGTGCCGATCGTTGTAAAATTGAGAGCTCTGCTGAAGGGTCACTCGCGTATTCCTGCGAGCAACTAACTCCTGTTACTAATTCAATTACGAAGGTGCAACATGAAGGAACAAATCAAACCCTCGTTCGTGTTCGTGTTTTTTCTCTTTATGTCAATTGCTATGACTTCAACTAACGCACAAACAAATGGAACAACGGCGGCACCACAGCCACCTGTGGCTGAAAAGAAGCCAAAGACAACTCAGATTCACGGCGCAACACTCGTCGATAACTACTTTTGGCTTCGAGAAAAGGCCAACCCTGCCGTGATGTCTTATCTGCAGGCTGAGAACTCTTACGCTGAAGCGATGATGAAGCCGACAGCGGCGCTTCAGGAAAAGCTCTACAACGAGATGCTCAGCCACATCAAGCAAACGGACCAGAGCGTACCGTACCGCTGGGGAACCTATTTTTACTATAACCGCACAATTGAGGGTCAGCAGTACCCTATCTTCTGTCGCAAGCGCGGGTCAGTAGACGCAGCGGAAGAGATCGTGCTGGACCAGAATGAACTCGCAAAGGGCCAGAAGTTTATGAGCATTGGCGCCTTTGTTCCGAGCGACGACGGAAACCTGCTCGCATATACGACCGATAACACGGGATACCGTCAATACACTCTGCATGTAAAAGATCTGCGCAAGGGTCAACTTTTTCCAGAGAACATCGAACGCGTTGATAATGTCGTCTGGGCAGCCGATAACAAAACGGTGTTCTACGTAACCGAGGACGCAGTTACAAAACGCAGCGATAAGTTTTTCCGGCACGAGCTCGGGAGTGACAAGAGCGATTTGATTTATGACGAGAAGGATGAACTATTTGATATCGGTGTCGGCCGGTCGCGTGACCAGGCAATGATCCTGCTGGGTGCTTACAGCAAGACTTCCACTGAATTTCGTTACCTTCCGTCGAGCGATCCTTCAGCTGCTCTAAAGGTCGTGTTACCTCGGCAGCCAGATCATGAATACGATGTCGACCATCGTGGCGATCTTTTCTACATCCGCACAAACAAGGGTGCCAAGAACTTCCGCGTTGTCACCGCACCTGTTGCCGATCCGTCTGAAAAGAATTGGAAAGAGTTTGTCGCTCACAAACCGGCAGTAAAAATCGAAGGCATCGACATGTTCGCCGATTACGCTGTGCTATCTGAGTGGGAAAATGGCTTACAGCAGTTGGATGTGGTTGACTTCAAGACGAACAAGCATCGTCATATCGAATTTCCGGAACCCGTGTACTCGACCGGACTCGGGGCTAACAGAGAGTTTGACTCTACAGTCGTTCGCTATAACTACAACTCACTTGTGAGTCCTAACTCAGTATTCGATTACGACATGAAGACTGGCAAATCGACGTTGCTGAAACAAACGGAGGTGCCGGGGGGGTTCTATAAATCAAACTACAAGTCTGAGCGCGTGTTTGCTACAGCCTCAGATGGGACAAAGATTCCCATGTCCATGGTCTATCGAAAAGGTGTGAAGCTCGATGGGTCTGCGCCGCTGCTGCTCTACGCCTATGGTTCGTATGGAATTTCGATTCCACCAACATTTTCCGCGAGCCGCTTGAGTCTGCTGGACCGCGGCGTCATTTACGTTATCGCTCACATACGCGGTGGTGGTGAACTCGGCGAGGAATGGCGCCAGGCGGGCAGGATGATGAACAAGATGAATACGTTTACCGACTTCATCGCCTGTGGGGATCACCTGGTCAAATCGAAATACACTTCGAGCGACCGCATTGTGATTCAAGGTGGAAGCGCCGGTGGTTTGTTAATGGGTGCAGTAAGCAATATGCGACCGGATCTCTTCAAGGCTGTGATCGCGCAAGTGCCATTCGTCGACGTGCTAAACACGATGCTTGATGCAAGTTTGCCGTTGACAACAAGCGAGTACATCGAATGGGGTAATCCGAATGAAAAACCGGCATTCGATTACATGAAACAATACTCGCCCTACGACAACGTCGCGAAGAAAGCGTATCCCGCCATGTTGGTTAAGGTGTCGGTCAATGACAGTCAGGTCCCTTATTGGGAAGGCACAAAACTCGTGGCGAAGTTGCGAGAGATGAAGACCGATAACAATCCGCTGCTTTTGAAAGTCAACTTCGGTGCAGGTCATGGTGGCTCGTCTGGTCGTTACGACGCATTGCGTGAGACCGCGTTCGATTACGCATTTGCGCTCTGGCAAATGAATATCAACGAGTAGTTCTTTGGAGTGCGCCGGTAAAAGCGGTAACGGTGGTTTTCACTCTTCGATGACTGCCGTCAATACCGATTCAAGCAGTGCTCCGTTTACCACGCACTCCAATGAAAATTCACCGCGGATCCATTTTCACCACTAAGGGCTGTGAATAACTCTCGCCGTTGACAATTAATCGGATCGTATAGCCCCCCGGCAGAACTGTGGGGCGGCTAAATCCAAACCCACCTCCTCCACCACCGCCGGCACCAGCAGGCGGAGCGGGCGGAGTTGGTCTTAAGTCCCAAATCCATCTATGCATTCCTGCCGCAGCCGATAATGGTTCAGGTGTGGGCCGCCAAAACGCAGGTATGTTCAACGTGTCAGGATCCACCGGCGGAGTGCGGTCCGTGCTGGAATAGCGTCTAATCATTTCACCCGATGGGTCAAGAATCTCCAGCACAACTGGACCATTGGCCCCCGATTTCAGGTAATAATCAATAGTTGCTCCAGTCGCCGGATTCTCTGCCAGGGGTTCATCTCGCGGTTGTGGTGTGCCCTCATCAGATCCTGCTGGTAACTCGTAGGCATCAGCGGGCTTGAATAGGAACGCATTAGAGTTCCTTACCTGATCGTCGATCTGACGCAAAGCAGTAATATCATCCAGTACCCAGAACCCACGTCCATGCGTCGCCACAATAAGATCGTTGTCATGAATGGCTAGATCGCGAGCGGAAGCCGGCGGCAAATTTAGCTGCAATGATTGCCAGTGATTGCCATCGTCGAAAGAAACGTAGACGCCAAGCTCCGTTCCGGCGAACAACAGCCCACGACGCTGCGGATCTTCTTTCACGGTCTGCACATATATGCCGGCCGGAAGACCGATGGTGATTTTCTGCCACGACTTACCGGCGTCCCGTGTCCGAAAAATGTAGGGTTCGTAATCTTCCAATTGGTGCCGCTCGACAGCAGCGTAAGCTTCATTGACGTCGAAATGTGATGCCTCCATCATCACGACCTTACTCCACGAAGTAATATCCGAAGGAGTTACATTTTGCCACGTCTTACCGTCATCTTTCGACATTTGAAAGTAACCATCGTCTGTGCCAATCCAAATCATTGAGGCACGTAGCGGCGACGGAGCAATGGTGTAGACGACCCCCCGGCGCTTGTCTCCCGGAGCATCAGCGGCCGCTGACTCGTTCAAATTCGGCGGCACGCCGGGGTCTTCGCGCGTGAGATCCGGACTGATCTGCGTCCAACTTTCGCCGCCATTCGTCGTCTTGTACAAAAACTGGTTCGCGTAATACAGCGCATGAGAATCCGCCTGTGAAAAGACGAGCGGCTGCGTCCAGGCGTGACGAAATGCGGTTTGCGATCCGCGCTCTGGCGACACGTTTTGTGTCGCGCCGGTAGTCAGATCGCAACGGGTCACGTCGCCACCGTAAAGTATTGTTGGGTGCAGTGGATCCGGGGCGGTGTAACCCGCTTCACCGCCAGCGCAAACACCTGTCCAGTCGTGATTTGATATCTCGGCATGTCCACTGCGCGTCGGCACACCAACAGCGCCACTGTCCTGTTGCGCACCTGTTACCCAATAGGGAAAGCGATTGTCAGCGGCGACGTGGTAGAGCTGAGCGGTAGATTGGTTGTACCAGGAACTCCATGTTTGGGCGCCATCCAAAGTTACTATTGCCCCTTGATCGCTTCCGAGGACCATTCGTTTCGGATCATCGGGGTGAATCCAAAGTTGATGGTAATCGTCGCCACCGGGAGCTCCCTTTATAGCGGTCCACTTCCCGCCACCGTTCGTCGATTTGTATACCGACGTGTTTTGTACGTAAACAGTCTCGACCTCTTTCGGATCAGCCGTCACCTTACTGAAGTACCATCCGCGACCCCAAATGCGGTTGTCACTTGAAACTTTTGTCCATGTCGCTCCCGCATCATTTGAGGAAAACAATCCTCCCTCTTTGGCATCCACGATTGCGTAAATACGATTTTGATTGGTGAGTGAAACGGAAATACCGATGCGACCACGACCTTCGAGTGGAATGCCGGTGTCGATTTCCGCCCAAGCATTGCCACCATCAATTGATTTAAAGATCCCTGATCCTGGTCCGTTCGCAGGTGCGTAGATAAACCACGGCGGACGGCGAACAGCCCACATCGTGGCGTAAACAATTTGAGAGTTGACCGGATCGAATGCAAGATCAATCGCACCCACGTCGTTATTCTTGAACAGAACCTTTTGCCAGGTGTTGCCGCCATCTTTGGAACGGTACACACCACGATCCGGATCTGGACCGTACACATGTCCGAGAGCGGCGACGAAAACAACATCCGGGTTCTTTGGATCGACGATAATGCGACCAATTTGCCGTGTATTCTCGAGGCCCAGATGTCTCCACGTTTTACCTGCGTCAATAGATTTGTAGATACCGTTTCCGAACGAGATCGAATCTCGCATGTCAGCCTCACCTGTCCCAACGTACACGATGTTTCCGTTAGACGGCGCAACACCAATCGCACCAATGGAAGCAACGGGTTGTGAATCAAAGACCGGTTTCCAGGTCCTGCCTGAATTTATCGTTTTCCACACGCCCCCACCAACGGATCCGAAATAGAAAGTGTCTGGTTCACCGATTACGCCGCTGACCGCGTTGACACGGCCGGCCCGAAATGGACCAATCATCCGCCAACGCAGGGCTGAGTAGAGTTGCGCATCGTTTTGTTGGGCGTGGACGCTCTGAAATCCGCTGTTGACGTAAAGAAGAGCAAGCCCGGTAGTGATTATCAAAATAATGAACAACACTGGGCATAACCGAAATCGCACTGCGACAGCGTTCATGACATTGAACATGAATTGTTCCTTTGTAATTGGAAATAGGTTGTCGGAAGGATGTAGACGCGAATCGTCTGTGACATAAGCGTAAGGTTTGCCTGTACAAGATGCGTAATATACTCGGTTAAAACTGTGAGCGACAATCATTCTGTATTCGGGAGAGAGCAGTCGATCCGCATGCCGTGAATAATTACAGCAGTTCCTGGATACGAATTAGCACAAGAAAACCGCACATGGTAAGGAGAAAGCGGAACGTCGGCCCCGCGCGAAGTAGCATAAATTCCAGGTCAAAATCGGCTAAAGAGAATCGATAATGAGCGGCAATCAACAAATCGAACTTGTGCGCAATCGGGTTCATGCACCAAGGATGCTGAGGAAAAATTGGACCTCGTATTGTAACCACAGCTTTGCTTACCACGGTACGGGGCCGCCGCCCGAGAGTTCGTAAGGGGTTCGACTCGCAGAGAGCACAGTGACGGCGAGGTCAAAGAGGGATTACTGTGGGAGCGGTCGGTTGCAGCGCATTGATACTTGGGAGTTAAATATAACCGCTCGCATTAACTGGATGGTCGGTTCAACTTTAGGGCAGTACAAAATTCTCGAGAAGCTCGGTGAGGGCGGACAGGGAACGGTGTATAAGGCCATCGATGCGAAATTGGGCCGCACCGTTGTGATCAAGGTCTTGCCGGCCGAGTTAACCTCAAAGGAAGCCAACCTTAAACGGTTTGAGCGCGAAGCCCGCCTTGCATCGGCGTTGGATCATCCAAACATCTGCACCATCTTTGATCTAAACGAGATCAACGGCATCAATTTCATTGTGATGCAGTACATCGAAGGTCGCAACGTCAGACAAATTGTGAATGGCCGCCCGCTGTCGCTGGAAAGCGCATTAACCATCGCTCTGCAGGTGACGGATGCACTCGCAGCAGCACACGCGCGCGGCATCATTCATCGCGACATAAAAGCCGGCAACGTTATGGTCACTCCTTCAGGCCAGGTTAAGGTGCTCGATTTCGGGTTGGCAAAACTGCTGGACGAAGACGCGGCGCGCATTTCCGGAATTCATCACACAGAACTTACGGAAGTCGGTATCCCTTACGGCACCGCGACGTACGCTGCTCCGGAACAAGCGCGTGGCGATCGGGTGGATGCGCGTGCTGACATTTTTTCTACGGGTGTATTGCTTTTCGAGATGCTGACCGGCACGTGGCCCTTCCGCGGACAAACTGCCGTCGACGTGCGGCATGCAGTCTTGCATGAGGAGCCTGCGTCAATTGCTGAACTTAGGCCCGGTCGCATTTCTCCCCGGCTTCAGGAAATTGTTGATAAGGCACTTGCGAAGGATGTTCGTCAGAGATATCAAAGGGTGGGGCATTTCCGAGACGATTTGAAAAATTTGATGCGCGATCTCGGCTCTGACGCGTTGTCGTTACAGGAAAACAGCATTAATCCAGTCGCACCAAAACACTTACAGACTTCCAATCCAATGTCTCGTGCTTTGCGCTGGTTGAAAGGCGTGAAGACAGGCGAGGGTACAGCTGGAAGTGAGCGTCGACAGCGCAGTGGCCAGCAAACGGATGAAACTCCGCTTTCCAGTCTAGGGGAAGGCGATCGAAAAAGCGTCGCGATCCTGCCGTTTAAAAACGTGGGTAACGATCACGAGGTCGATTTCTACCAGTTCTCACTGGCTGACGCGGTGATCACCGAATTAGCGCGCGTGCGGTCATTAGTCGTGCGACCCTCCTCAGTAATTGTTAAGTACCAAAACAAGGACGTTGATGCAGCCCGGGCGGGAATAGAACTTGATGTCGGCGCGATTTTGACCGCAACGTTTCTTCGGGCCGGTGATCGGCTGAGAGTAACCGCGCAACTGCTCGATGTTCGTACCAGCGGTATTTTGTGGAGCGAGAGAATTGATGCTGACGCCAGCGACATCATTGGCGTGCAGGACACAATCGTCAAGCGGATCGTTGAGGGTCTGCGTGTAGAACTGAGTCCCGCAGAACAAGTGCATCTCGCAAAGGGTGCAACGGCTGACGCCGCCGCTTCGGAAGAATACTTGCGCGGTCGCGATTGTCTCGCGACGTTTATCTACCACACGATTGAACGGGAGCATCTCGACGCGGCCATTGAGCACTTTAGACGCGCTGTTGAAATCGATCCCAAGTTTGCTTTGGCCTATTCAGCGCTCGGCAGTTGTTACGTTAACCGCGTTTTAAAGGGTCTGGGCCAGTCGGGCGATCACGAGAAGGCAAAGAATGCATTTGCAAAGGCCCTGGCGCTGGATTCGAAGTTACTCGAGGCTCGCATGCATATGGTCTTTATCTATCTCACTGGAGGCCAAAAAGAAAAAGCCCGGACCGAAGTTGAATCACTTCGCGAAGAATATCCAAACGACCCGGGAGTGCAGTTTGTGCGGGCCGTAGTTGCCAGGCTCGACGGCCATTATGATCGAGCACTACGCGCTTTCGATCGCATGGCACGACTGAATCCGAGCGATCGCGTGCTTGCCAGCTACAACCGAGCGCGCATTTTTATGTACCAGCGCCAATACGAGGAAGCCTTACGCGAACTCGACGAAGGCGCAGCACTTGAACCGGAACATCCGATGATTAAGGTGTTTCGCGCGCGGGTATTGTACTACCGTGGCGAGATTGATTCTGCTACACGAATTTTGCAACAGGTTCTACAGCGACATCCGCAAATGGACGGTATGAGACCTCAACTGGCCATCTGTTTCAGCGCTCAGGGCCAACACACAAAGGCGAACGAACAACTGACGCATAAGGTGCGGCAAGTGGCTGAAGCTGACTACGACATTGCGTATTGGCTGGCCTCGGCATATTTGCTTCAGGGGCGACAAGTGGAAGCGCTGAGATGGTTGGAAACGGCGATCAGTTTGGGAAATGAAAACTATCCCTGGTTTGAATCCGATCCCAACTGGACAGATATTCATAACGATCCTCGTTTCCAGACTCTAATGGCGGATCTCAGATCTCGGAATCAAACACATGAGGACCAACCTGCATGAAAAATTTCGTCGTCGGGGACATTCATGGCCGGTGTGCTCAACTGCTCAACCTGCTGGACATGCTCCCGCGCGACAGCACGATTGATAGCCTGGTCTTCCTCGGCGATCTAATCGATCGTGGCGCCGACGCTCCTGGTTGCGTGGACCACATTTCGAAACTCTGTCGTGATAACCCGCATCGAGTAATCTGCTTGCGTGGAAATCATGAACAAATGCTCATGGATTTTGTGGCAGGCGCAAGTAACTTATGGTTAACGCCGGTCACGGGCGGTGAGCGAACATTCGAGCAGTACACCGGGAGATCACTTCGGGTCGAAAGCGAAAAAGACTTGGAGGAGACGCGCCAGATCTTTGAACAATCAATACCGAGTGAACATCTTGAGTTTATCCACTCTCGCCCGTTTTACCACGAAGATGAGTACGCCATTTATGTCCACGCCGGATTGGACGACGGCAAGCATCCACGCGAAAGTTCGATGCAAGCGTTGCTGTGGATGCGTGACATGGATTTCTACAAGAATTATCGTGGCAAGCCCTGCCTGTTTGGCCACACGCCGACGCCACTGCTCCCACTCAGAGGACGGCTTGGAAGGCACGGCATCTATATCTCACACAGCGCGATTGGATTAGACACTGGATATAATCACGTGTCGCCGTTGAGCTGCCTATCGGTACCTGATTTCACCCTTTACCAAACGTTTGCTGACGGTCGTCAGGAAACACATCAAATCACTTCATTCATTCCCGAAACCTTGCGTGAAATGCAAAAGAAGGCCGGCCTGGTATAACGTCAGAGACACTGCAGTTTGTCGAGGATTGTTTGGCAGTCACTTGCGGCGAAAACCATACTTAATTAATCGAAGGAAAGGTTGCATGTGAGAAATTGCGACAAACTAAAGTTTATCGTTTGCTTCAGTTTCGGCCGGAAGCCTACGTTGTTCGGTTGAGAATGTAATCCGCTATTCCGCGAAGTAAATCACCAGGGCGAGAGATGTGATCCAGCGCTTCACATGCTTGACGATAAACTTGTTCGGCTTTGGCCCGAGTTTCATCGAGTCCATACAGTGATGGGTACGTTGCCTTCAAAGCGCGTGCATCTTTCCCGGGAGTTTTACCCAGCTCCTCAAGTGTCGACGTCACATCGAGCATGTCATCGGTAATCTGGAATAACAAACCGACGTGGGAAGCGTAGTGCGTAATAGCTTCGAGCTCCTCATGGGTGGCTTCAGCGATGATTGCACCACAGCGAGCTGCGGCTGTGATCAGCGCGCCCGTTTTCAATCGATGTATGGCCTCTAACTCTGCAGCAGTTACTGGCCGCGACTCAGCCTCGATATCGTTTGCCTGTCCAGCTACCATCCCGCGAGGCGTACCTGCGCCGTCAGCAAGCTCCTCTATCAGGAGAACGCGCGTAGCAGAAGACAACGTCAGGTCCTGAGCGATCGTTTTGAAGGCTAACGTCTGCAGTGCGTCGCCTGCAAGTATTGCCGTCGCATCATCAAACTGGATGTGACATGTGGCCACACCGCGGCGCAGGTGATCATCGTCCATTGCCGGCAAATCGTCGTGAATCAGTGAGTATGTATGAATCATCTCAACGGCAGAGGCCGTCTTTATGAGCATGTCGTAAGGCGCTGTAAAAGTTTTACCGGATGCAAGCAGCAGCGCGGGCCTGAATCGCTTGCCGCCCGCAAAAACGCTCCACCGAATCGCTTGATGGACTATTCGTGGCTTGTCATTGCTCTCAGGCAGCAACTTATTCAATTCCGCGTCGACGAGAACCCGACTTTCCACCAGATGAGTTTCAACCGCCTGAGCTGTTTCAGAAACTTTCATCTTCATTTCGTGAACTAGCTGATTCAAACGGGCTCGTAACGGGCTTACCTTGATTGTCTCGCATCAACAGTTCAATGCGTCGCTCCGCCTGACTCAAACGTTCCTGACATTCACGCGACAGGCGAACACCTTGCTCAAACAATTCGAGGCTCTTCTCCAGTGGCAATTCTCCATCTTCAAGTTGCTGAACAATCTGCTCCAGAGCATGCAGCGATACCTCAAATGTCTTCTCCTGTTCCCCATTCTTTGGTTTTGCCGGTTCCACCATTCGCCTCCTCCGCACTATCGTCGCTTTCGCTTTACGATCGATTTGGTCTTTTTTAGCACGTCGAGTTCACCGATTGCCGGCAGGTCCTTCATTAACCCGTCAACTATTCGCTGCAACAGCGCCTCGTCTTCAACGTCCACAACCTTCCAGCGGTCGCCGTCGCGATGCATGCTAAATACAAAATCACGCTTATCGAGCGTGGCCGATACCTTCGCCGTGTCAGATTCCGTTACGATTTTCGCAACTGACGGCGTCGTAAGCGCTATAACAACAAACGGCTTCGCTTCAGATTGTTTGGACAGCGTTTTGATTTCCTCCAGCAATTCGCGCTCCGAGGTCTTCTGCACCTCCGGCAGCAGCGTCGGTAGAAAGCTGTCGACCAACTGCCGTGTGTCTTTCGTCAGGGCATTGCCGTAGCGGCTAAGTGCTTTTTCTTCGATGCGCGAGAATACATTATTCGCAATCGCATTCTGGTCCAGGCGCTCACTGACTGCATTGAAATTGTTTTGTTGCGCCGCATCCAAAATAAGCGCAATTGAGTAAGCTGGTGTCGATT
The DNA here is from genome assembly GCA_046262775.1 of Pyrinomonadaceae bacterium. Lineage (GTDB taxonomy): Bacteria > Acidobacteriota > Blastocatellia > Pyrinomonadales > Pyrinomonadaceae > PSRF01. Next base: position 74,756 of record JBHEMC010000004.1, read on the forward strand.
GATAATGGCGCCAGAACCAGTAACCACCGCCGGCAGCTGCGAGTGCGCTCAGCAGACACAAAATGCAAATGACTGCGAGGATGCTCGGCCATCGTTTTCGTTTGACGGTCGCGGGGCCGGGACGTGCTGTGGTCGCGGCTGCCGCAGAAATGGAATCGAGATCGATCACTATGCGCCTGCGAACTGGCTCGTTAACGTCCATTTCTACTGTTTTCGCCAAACACCTCCATTACGCGAGTGTTGATTCTTCCCTTCGCCACACGAACTCGCACCTCCTCACCTGGCGACACCTTTTCAGCGTCAGTTACCAGGTGTCCGGAACTGTCCTGCGCGATTGCGTAACCGCGCTGTAGCACGCCAAGTGGTGACAAGGCGTCGAGCGAAGCCGCAACCCGGCCAAGTTTCTCCCGATCCCGTTGAAGCAGATCCTGGATAGAAGTTTGACAGCTTGAAGACGCCGCGGCGTATCGGGCGCGCGCTGTTAATATCCGTGCTTCAAGTTGTGTGGGTGAAATACGCTGCATCGATTGTTGCGCTCGCACCTGGAATTGGCGGAGTCTGGTTGTCATCAGCATCCGCACCCGGTGCGACGCAGTGTTTGCCGCAATGCGCGCATCACGCAACTGCGTCTTCACTTCGTCAAATGCCTGCGATAATGCCTGCTGCTGTACGCGTGTGCGTGCGTCAACGATTCGGAATCGCATCAACCGAACGAGCTGGCGGCCGAGTTGTTCCAGTGCGGCGCACATTTCATCCTCCGTCACTGCCACAATTTCGGCAGCGGCTGAAGGAGTTGGCGCGCGATGGTCGGCAACGAAATCAGCGATAGTGAAATCGGTTTCGTGACCCACCGCGGAGATAACTGGTATTACAGAGCTCCGGATTGCGCGCGCGACCGCTTCCTGATTGAACGCCCACAGATCCTCGGTGGAACCTCCGCCACGACCAACAATTAAGACATCTACCTGGTCGTCCATCCGGCCGTCGCGAAGTGCGCGTTGATGGTATTGGTTGATCAAGCGAATTGCGCGAGCGATGTCTGGTCCAGCGGATTCACCCTGTACTCGTGCAGGTGAAAACAAAATGTTCACTGTTCGCGTGCGACGGGAAATTACATTCAGGATATCGCGAATGGCTGCACCTGTTGGCGACGTGACTACACCAACTCGCCTGGGAAACATTGGCAGCGGTCGCTTGAGTTCTTTTGCGAATAAACCTTCAGCCTGGAGCCGATCCCTCAGCTGCTCAAAGGCGATTTGCAAGGCCCCTTCCCCGGCAGGCGCGAGCGTCTCGACGAGCAGCTCGTATTCACCGCGCGGTGGATAAACGGTGAGCTTTCCGCGTGCACGAACCTTGAGACCGTTAGTTGGACGGAAACGGATACGATTGTTAGATGCGCGAAAGCACTTAGCGCGCAGCTGTGCGCCTTCGTCCTTAAGAGTGAAGTACCAATGACCAGATGAATGTGCGTTGAAGTTAGAAATTTCGCCTTCGACCCAGACCGCGTCAAACCGAGACTCGAGCGTTGTTCTGACGGAGTTAGTCAACTGCGAAACGGTCAACGGTCGCCGCTCAGTTTCGTCAAAAAGTGCGGAGAAGAGAGGCTGAGACATCTAGTGAGAAGGATGAATGATGGCAAAGAAAAAGGCAAATTGCCTTTGCGGTCTTTGCTCCTCGGCTTTTGATTTTCGAAATTGTGACTTTTACGATTTTACTACGCGTCATTATTGTCAAAAGCACGCGTAAACAACACCTGGACGGTGACATTCAGGACAGTCGTCGTGAAGGTAATGGTGATGAAAAAAACTCGTGCCTTTTGCCGGCCGGAACTGCAATACAATCAGTTGAAACTGAACGGCGTAGAGAGTGGCTAAGATTCATTGCACCCGCAGTGGCCTATTGATTACTAAGACTAACCACTGGACTTAGCCGGACAGATGCACCTTCGCGGTTGGTGCGCACCCGCACGTGAGGTGCGGTTGAATACGTAGAATTTGATGCGTAGGTGATCGTATAAGCCGTGCGCAATTGGACTACGACGTCATCGTAAGCTTTTTGCAAATCGTCGAGGCGCTTGATTGGATAATATACGCCACCTGACGCCGCGGCGAGCTTTCGTCCTTCATCTTCTGCGCGGGTTGTTAGTGTTAAGTAGCGACTGCGTAGCGGATCAACAGTTATCTCAGGTTTTGGAACACTCGATTCAGGTATCAGGCCTGACGGGACATACAAGGGATAAATCAGCGCCCCTGATTCAACTATGGCTTCCAGAATTGCGGGAAAGGGCACAAACGATTTGTTGTCGTCACCATCCGAAAGAGTTACGACAGCAGTCCGTTCTCCACGCAGTGGCTTTAATGTGTCCGTTAACACGTATGCGAGAGCATCGTAGAGTGCGGTGCCACCGCCAGCATCAATTTCGTCAAGCTTCTTCGAGAGCATTTGCCGATTCGTGCTGAAGTTTGAAATAGATTGTATGTCATCTCGAAAGCTGATGATGGCAATTCGATCCTGTGGACTCACAGTACGGAGAAAATCCCGCGCTGCCTTGCGAATGAAGTCCATCCGCTCCTCAACACTTCCTGACACGTCCAGCAATAACACGAGGTTGAAAGGTTCACGTGCCGGTGCAACATTAGTGACAACACGTTCGATGTTATTCTCGAAAACAGTGAAATCCTTCTCGCGCATCCCACCAATCGCGCGTCCATTTCGGTCGGTAACGCTGGCGTTGAAACGCATCAACTGTGGCGCAACTGTAGAAACTACAGTACCGGGTGCTGTCCGTGTCCGCAGAACGGGTTGTTTTTCCGGCGGAGGTAAAGTCTTCGCATAGTCACCAAACATCTTCGGCGATACTTTACGAATCGCATCCATTAACTCGCCGTCGCCGCTACGTACAATCGCCCGTGCAGCTTCAGTCAATGGTCGTTCTCGTAAATCGGTCGGCACCATACTAGGGTCGACGTTCAGGAGCACGACACCGCGATGTGTTTGGAAATCAAGCGACACGCGCTCTTCCTTTTTTGCTTTTTCGTCGCCGAGCCTCCCGGAAATCTTGAAAACGCCGCCCGCTTTTTCTCTTACTTCCGGGAGAGGGACGTCACTCAAAAATCGCGGCCTACTTGCCTCCCATAGAAAGTTTAATTTCACCGCGTCGAGGGGCACATCAGCATGAATGGTGCCCGTGTTGGTTTTTACTATTGCAAGTTCGAGATTCCCAACTACATCTACAGCGCCAGCGTCACTCTGTATCTCCACGTTCGATCGAGGCGGAACGTGAACGACAATGTCGATCCGGTCTTGGTCCCGCCGCGCGCGGACGTCGATTTCAATCTTGCCGCCGTTCCTTTCCATGCGAACGTCTGAGGGATCAACCGGCAAGCCCGCGGATCTTGCATCCAACATGACCTTCCGTTGTTGGTCATCAGACGCCACAACTTGCACGCGACCGTTTCGGTTTTTGATCGAAATCGTAGCCTTGTCAGGAGCTTCCAGTTCTTTTTGATAGCTTTGGGCAAAGGTTGCCGTGAAGATGCCCAGCACGCAGAGCCATCCGAAAGTCAAAAAGAATCTGGGATAGTACAAACGACGGCGGGATCCCGTCGCGGAATAACCGGGGCAATACATGGCTCGCAGATCTTGCCCGCTCAACTCCTTCGGGTCAAGCGAGGGAAGTGACTGGTTCGCAATTGATGATCGACGGCCTCTTTGATTTTCGCTCCGCCGCTGGCTTTGTGGCTTATAGAAAAGAAATCCTGTTTTGTAGACGCCAACGTTAAGTACGACAGCACAAGGTCATGGACCTATCAAGACCACGAACGTGAATTGAGACCGCTTCGCGTAAAAGTTGCAGCTTCTTTTGTGGCTGCCACTATTAAAAGTCAATCATTTGCAATCGTCGTCGGTCGCCCCAACCTCCTTTCTGTACTATCATACGCAGACTCCGAACTGTTACTTGTCGTTCACCAAGGAGGAGAGGAGTCTTGGCAACTACAAACCTGGTCCTAACGCAGGAAGAACGACTTGTTATTCATGACCTGAACAAGCGCGATCCGCTTAGCGGGTTAGCCGACGATGTGCGGACCGGTCTCACCGCTAAACCAAAACGTTTTCTGCCAAAGTATTTCTATGACAAACTCGGTTCGCAGTTGTTCGACGCTATTTGCCTGTTGCCTGAGTATTACCTGACTCGCGCCGAAAACGAGATCCTAGACCGCTACGCCGATGAAATCGTGGGCTCCATCAGTGGCTCAAAAACTCTGGTAGAGATGGGCAGTGGCAGCGCATCAAAAACGCGGCTAATCATCGAAGCATTACTTCGCCGGCAATCGGAACTGGTTTTTATCCCGGTCGACATCTCCGCAACTGCCCTCGAAAATAGTTCACGCATTCTATTGCAGTCGTATCCACATCTTCGAATCGAAGCCTATGCGGCCGACTACTTTGCCGGACTTCACGAACTTGGAAAGAACGAGCGCGGTCGAACGCTCGCCCTGTTTCTAGGTTCAAACATTAGTAACTTCGATGAAGATGACGCGGTAAGATTCCTTCGCGCACTTCGTAGCATGCTGAAAACGGAGGACGCGTTGCTGCTCGGAGCAGATCTCAAAAAGGACAAGGTGATGCTTGAAGCTGCATACAACGACGCGCTCGGAGTTACGGCTGCTTTCAATTTGAACGTGCTCGCCAGAATCAATCGCGAGCTCGGCGGCAATTTCGACCTCCGCGCATTCAGTCATCGCGCCTTCTATAATGAGACGATCGGTCGTGTCGAAATTTATATCGAGAGTCTCACCGTACAGAGAGTCACAATCCAAAAACTTGGTCTGGAAGTGGATTTCGGCGCGGGCGAGTTGATACATACTGAAAACTCCTACAAATACGACCCTGCTGGTATCGCATATCTTGCGGAGAGCACCGGGTTCTGCTGCGCACACACGTGGCTCGATTCCGAAAAGCGCTTCAGTAGCAATCTCTTGCTCGCCTGCTGAAGCTGTGTATGGATGCCTCGAACGAAAACCCCTTGGTTGAATTTCGCAACACCAGTTACGGTCTGGCTGACTCCCGAGCCCCGATAATCTCCAATCTGAACTTTAGTGTCATGCGGGGCGAAACCGTTGTTTTGCTTGGCGAGTCCGGCTGCGGTAAGACAACACTCGGCCAGACGGTCATCCGGCTCTACGAGCCGACGAGCGGCTCGATCAACTTCGCCGGAACCGATATCTCGCACCTCGGCGGCAACG
>JBHEMC010000005.1:0-76897 GCA_046262775.1 Pyrinomonadaceae bacterium
GTGGGGGAAGAAGCTCATCGCCGCAGGGGACGCCGATGAGATAAAACGCATCGCGCTGGACGAAGAGCTCGCGCAAGTCGCCCAGCGCCATCCCGACCGGCGTTACGCCGCGGTCTACGAGCACGAGCTCTCCATCACCGTCGATCGGCCACGCTTGATTCAGGTGGGGAAGCGTCGATTCTGTCGCGTGAGAGCGAAGTGAGGCAAGGATTTTCGCGCGACAACTTTTTGGGAAGGGTGTTCCTGGTAAATCTGAGTTGACGAATTGATGATGATGACTCTGTTTGAGAGACACTACTTATCTCATGTACCACTGGTTCAATCCGCGTAATCCGATTTGTAATCTGTGAACATTTATGTCAGCAACACTCGCCACAGAAGACGTTCTCGTCATCGAAACACCCGAGCGGGTGCCGCTGCACTTTGCTCTTGCGTCGATCGGCAATCGGTTCCTTGCGTGTGCGATGGACCACGCCATACAAGCTCTGGGCGTGGCGCTGATGTTCATCGCTTTCACGATTATTGCTAACTACTCCCGGCTCGAGGGTCTTCTTACCGGAGCGCCGAACTGGGTTTATGCGGTGCTGATCCTGGTTATTTTTCTGATCTTCTCCGGATACTTTGCCTTCTTTGAATGGATATGGAGCGGACAAACGCCCGGAAAGCGATGGCTCAAATTGAGAGTGATTCGCGAAGACGGGCGGCCAATAACTTTTTGGGAGGCGACCGTCCGCAACCTGCTCCGCACTTTCGACATGATGGTGGCTCCGTTCTATTCAATTGGACTCATATCAGTTTTCATAAGCTCACGAGATCAAAGAATAGGCGACATGGTTGCGGGCACAGTTGTTGTTCGCGAGCGCGAAGCCGAAGCGCCGCCGTTTGCCCAAGTGTTCGCCGCTCCCGTCAGTGATCCCGCGCTTCGACGCTCTTTTAAACCTGTAAACTTTACTGCCAACCTGCAGGCTTTGACGGAATCCGAGATCGAGGTTGTCGAAACTTTTCTCCGGCGGCGATGGGACTTGCCGGATCTCGCGCGACAATGGATGTCCTGGCGTGTTTCTTTGCCGATTCTGTACAAGCTCCGTCCTCAGTTCGATATGGAGACCTTCACATACGAAGGCTTTCTTGAAGAGCTTCTCCACCGCTACTGGCGCGAACATCGCTTCCGAGAATAACGATGAAGTGCACCGGCAAAGCGAAGCGATGAGATTCATTTTAGTCCGGATTAACCAAAGCGCTGTCGCGCTTAGTAGCGCACTCCAAGAGTAATTGACCCACCCGTTTCTGCTTTGCTAGTCTTTTCAGTTTCTCGGATCATTCAAATTCAATACTGTGGGGGTTAGCAATGGGAGAGGATGTTTTCATATTGGGTGGCAAGCGAACGCCGATGGGCGAATATGTCGGTGCGTTGAAAGATGTGTCAGCGATTGATCTTGGTGCGGTCGCGGCTCGTGGAACTCTAAAAGCAACAGGAGTTGCCCCGGAAGAGATCGAGCACACGGTATTTGGTAATGCTCTGCAAACTTCTGGCGACGCGATTTATGGCGCGCGTCACGTCGCGTTGAAGAGCGGCGTACCTTTTGATCGTCCGGCTCTCACCGTCAATCGCCTGTGCGGCAGTGGCATCCAGTCCATAATCTCCGCCGCGCATATGATCCAGTTGGGCGAAGCCCGTGTTTGTCTGGTCGGTGGAATGGAATCTATGTCGCAGGCTCCGCATGTGATTCGCGGAGCGCGATCTGGCTTTGCACTCGGTCAGGGAAAACTCGAAGACAGCTTGATGGTGGCGTTATTAGATACCTACTGCAACACGCCTATGGCCGGCACTGCCGAAAACCTGGCTCGCAAGTTTGAGATCTCTCGTGAAGAACAGGACGAGTATGCATTGCGTTCACAGCAGGAAGCCAAACGCGCGCTCGACGGTGGTTACTTCGCCGAAGAGATTGAACCCGTTGAAGTAAATTCGCGAAAAGGCACTACGCTGGTCGATCGTGACGATCATCCCCGTCCCGATACAACACTCGAAGGCCTGGCAAAGTTGAAACCCGCTTTCGCACGCGACGGCTTCGTCACCGCGGGAAATGCGTCCGGCATTGTCGATGGCGCTGCTGCACTTGTTGTCGCCAACGAACGGTATTTGAAGACGCGTGATCTAAACCCAATAGGACGCATCGTCAGTTGGGCTTACGCTGGAGTTGAACCGGAAATTATGGGGATCGGCCCTGTCCCTGCGACGCGTTCAGCGCTCGAAAAAGCGGGGCTGAGCTTGAGCGATATGGATCTCATCGAAGTCAATGAAGCCTTCGCCGCTCAATATCTTGCAGTTGAAAGGAAACTCGGGCTGGACCGATCTCGAACTAACGTAAACGGCGGCGCGATTGCGCTCGGCCATCCTCTAGGCGCCACAGGCACTCGGCTCGTGTTGACACTGCTGCATGAGCTGCGTCGGCGCAACGGGAGATACGGCCTGGCTACTGCGTGCATTGGCGGAGGTCAGGGCATTGCCATGATCGTAGAAAAGGTTTGATTGTTGCTTCTTTCGCGTTTTCGAATCACATTCAATTCTCGGCTGTCATCTGGCGTCTATCATTGACTTGATTTCGCTGATCCAGATTGTCTTTGCTGACAAAAACCAGCGCTTTGAGGAACCACCCCACCGCTGCATTCGGCACAGGTCCTGCCAAAATTTCCGCTCTGTACTTCAGACTGGCAAAGTTTTCCCGACTCATCAACACGTCTCGAAAATTAATAGTTTTCATTGGCAAATACTCTTGCGTAAACAGTTGGGGCGTGATAGAAAACGCGTCTTGCTTTCTCAAGAGTTGCTAAGTTTCACTTCGCTTTCAATTCAGGTTCCTTTCGGCGCTTCCCAAGGGCGTGCCGCATCCCAAAATTAACTCATTCCTAAGGAGTTCCCCGTATGTCGAAAAGCCTAAAGATGTCTTTGGCGGTGCTCGTCTTGATCTGTTTAAGCGGTGTAGCGCTGGCCCAGTCACAGGCCAGCACTGGACAGATCTCAGGTATCATCACCGATACAAACGGTGCGGTCGTTCCGAACGTCACCGTAAAGGCCAAGAATAAAGGAACCGGGCTCGAGCGAACAGTGAATTCGAGTGATGCCGGTCTCTACACGATAGTCCTGCTGCCTCCTGGCACATACACCCTGACGGCTGAAGTCAGCGGCTTTGCACCAACAACAGTCGACGACGTTATTGTCAACGTTGGCCGTACCGCTGATGCAAACGTGACGATGGGGGCAAGCGGAGTACAGGCGACAGTGCTTGTAACTGCTGAGGCGATTCAGGTCACGCGAAACGAGTCGGACGCAGTGGTTAACGAAACTGCTATTCGAACGTTGCCAATCAACGGTCGCCGTTTCCAAGACTTTGTAACGCTAACGCCGACCGCACAAGTCGACCCATCTCGCGGACAAATTTCGCTTGCAGGCCAAAAGGGTATCAACGGCAACGTCACGATCGATGGAGCGGATTACAATCAGCCGTTCTTTGGAGGCATTCGCGGGGGAGAACGGTCAAACCTCGCTTTCACGGTTCCGCAAGAGGCGATCAAGGAATTCCAAGTCGTTGCATCGGGCTACTCCGCCGAATTTGGACGCTCGACAGGGGGAATCGTCAATGCGGTGACGAGATCCGGCGACAATAGTGTACGCGGCTCAGCTTTTTGGCTTTATCGTCCCAGCCGGCTCGCAAAGGGCAATGAGTTTACCCAGGCTCTTGCAGATCAAAAGCTCACAGCACTCGGCGTCAATCCGACGCTTGCTGCCACTCAACATCAGTTTGGCGGCTCAATCGGAGGCCCAATTAAGAAAGACAGACTCTTCTATTTCGGCGCCTACGAGCAACAGCGCTTCCGCGCTCCGCGTCAAATCGTTTTTTCCATTCCCACTGCCTTCCCGCCATCTTTCATAAGTTTGTCGTCTGCGCAACAGAGTGTGTTGAGTTTCTTTAGCGGCGAGCAGGTAAGCTACATTCAGACTAACGATGCCTATGCTGGATTGGCGCGCGTGGACTGGAACGTCAACAACAGTCATACCTTTAACGTCCGCTTTAGCGGCAGCCGAAACAACGCCTTGAATGCTGCCTCTCGTGGCGAAACCGCGATCGATCCGACCACCAACTCTGCGCTGTCAAGCAATGGTACTGAACAGAACACGACGCGAATTCTTGTCGCTCAACTCGTGGACAATTTTGGGCCAACCATAGTCAACGAGATGCGTTTCCAATACGCGCGCGAAACCAGACCTCGTTTATCGAATTCCGAGGTACCGAATTTTGTTACCAGTTTCGGTAGTTTTGGTGCGGCAGGATCGAGCACGTCTTCATTCTTGCCGAATGAAGAGCATGATACTCGTTATCAAATAACCGACGCGATTACGGTGATCAAAGGTAATCACAACTTCAAATTCGGTGGCGAGTATAGCCACATAGATGCGGCTCAAACTTTTGGATTCAACCAGTTCGGTCGTTTCAATATGAGTATTGGCGCCGCCTGCATCAGTGCTACAAATTGTACTGCCGCTGACACTTTGCTACGCCTCTCAAGTGTTCCGATCGCCGCCGGAAGTCTGCCCGCTTACACTTCGAATTCCAACGCCTTTCTTGGTCGTTTCGACAGCACGAGCGCGACTTATAACGTCCAGATAGGAAACCGAATCGCGGCGCTGTCTGAACAGCAACTCGCGTTTTTCGGACAAGACTCCTGGCGCATTACGCCTCGGTTTACGCTCAACTATGGTTTGCGTGGCGAGGCTCAGTACAACCCAACCCCAGATACCAGCAATACGACAATAGTTAACATCGTCAAGAATACGGTCTTCCCCTTCCGCGGGAAAAGTTATGATCCTTCGACTATTCCAGACAGCGGTTGGGAGTGGGGACCACGCGTCGGCTTTGCATGGGATCCGGAAGGCCAGGGGAAAACCGTCATTCGTGGATATGGTGGCGTTTACTACGCCACTACACCTTTGTTGCTCCTGGCGGCTCCTATCAATAACTTTCGCACTCCTCCCGGAGACGTTAGCGTGCAACTGCCGTTTTCAGTTGGCGCCGTCAATCAAACTGCGTTCAATAGCTTTCTTGGGACCGCGGCGGGTGCACAATACATCGCTATCACCGGTTGTAATCCCGTCGCCGCCTCCGGGAGCGACGCGCGCAACCGCTGCACCCCAAATACCATTTTCCGCCAGTTTGCAATTCTCGGTATCAATCTAAACAGTTCTGCGTTAAGTAGCTTGCCCCAATTGTCGCCCACGCAAGTTTCGTCCATCGCCAGCGCCATTGGCTTTACTCCTAATGCCTTCAATGGAGCGCAGGTGATTGGCGCGGCCGAAGACTTCAAAAACCCGCGCGCCACTCAGTTCGGAGCAGCGGTGGAACGTGAAGTTGCTAAAGGTCTTGTTGTAGGAGTCAATTTTGATTACGTCCACACGACGAGAAATCAACGAAATGTCGAGCTAAACCTGCCGGCGCCCTTAACGGGTGATCAATACATCACATTTCTCACCGCGAGCAACACGGCCGCGAACGTCGCGACGATGTCGGCTCCGGGCGGCATCTTCGACCAAATTCGCGCATCTGGTCGTAGCTACATAGCGGTTGTCACACCAGGTGGATTCACCAATCCAACGACGGGCGCATCGTTGAGCTTCCCGGGCGGTTCCGTTACAACGCGCCAGCGACCGACACTGGCCCAACAGGGCTTCAATCTCGGCTCAGTCCAGGTGCGGAGTTCGATCGGGAAGGCACTCTACCGAGCGTTGACCTTCCGCGCTCGCTGGACGAACAAGAGGTTGCAACTTAATACCTATTACACGTTCTCGAGATTGTTGTCGGATGATGATAATGAGCGCGATGCCGGCGGCGTGTCATACGACAACCCCTACAATCTCGCGGGCGAGTACTACGCCAGTAGACTCAATCGCGAGAGCCAGTTTATGGCGAACCCGATTCTTTTCCTGCCGTGGGACTTCGAAGTGTCGGCTGCGCTTCGACTACGCTCCGGGCTTCCATTCAACCCTGCCGTGGGAGCGGACTTGAATGGAGATACGGTGAACAACGATCGTCCACTATTAGTTCCTGGTGTCGAATATAAACGGAACTACTTTGTCAATCGCGGAATTTACGACGCGGACTTGAGAGTTCAAAAAAGCTTCAGGTTTGGGGAAAGACAGCGCCTGATTTTCTCGTCGGAGTTCTTTAACATTCTGAATCGTCCAAATCTCCTGGTAGGAACTTCCGCCGCTCCGGGCACGAATACAACTTTCGGTAGCGGTGGAAATTTTTGTGTAAGCTCAAGTCAGCTCTGCGGTCTTAATAGCGGCCCAGGACAGAATCCCGTCTTCTTACAGGTCCGCGATCGCAACACCGGATCGATTTTGATCAATAACGTCAATCCTGGCAGTCAGGTATTTCAGATGCAGCTCGGGGTCCGCTTTCAGTTCTAACGCGAACTCAGATTGCCCGTTTGGTCGAGCGTGTTCACTGGCAAGCACGCTCAACTTTTCTTGCGCGAGTGTTAGCTCGTCTTCAAGAACTGAGTCCTCGAAAGGGGAAATGTCGATTCGAAAACGCAGTGAATGGGGTCGGCGTATTGCAATATTGCGAGATCGCGCAACAGAACTATCTTCGGATTTTCCGATCAAATCCAAAATCTCGGCGCGCGAGGGCCAGGTACTTCAAGTCACGGCATCTGATCACTATTAAATTTGCTGGCGTTTGCTCACAGCGAAGCTCGTTTCTGCACTCGGCACAGGCTTTGCGAAAATTCAGTCTTAGCTCAAAACCCTCAAAAATGTTTAACGGAAGCATAATACAAGTTAGTCATAAACCAGGTCTCATAAAGTTGGGTAGGAGCAAAAGCGGGTTGGATAAACCGAGCGACTTCCCTCAGGAATCACTAACTTCCGCCTACCCTATCCTGTTTTTCCTCCGCGCTACGTCAAGACTGCGGCGCACACATTTCCAATGACGAAGGAGTTCCCCGGTATGTCGAAAATTGTAAAGCTCTCTTTTTTGGTGCTTGTGGTGCTTTGTTTGAACGCTGTGGCGATGGCACAGTCAACAACGGCAGGCGCGATTGGCGGCGTCGTCACCAATCCGAATAAAGAAGTCGTTGCGGGCGCGGCAGTGACCGTGCGCAACATGGAAACGAATAAAGAAGACACGGCCACAACGGATGATCAAGGCCGCTTCAAAGTAGTGAACCTGCGACCCGGTAATTATGTTGTTACGATCAATAGTTCGGGGTTTACTGCGTTCACACAGGAAAACGTCGTCGTGGAAGTTGGCCTAACCACAGCGATAGAAGCCAACTTGTCGATAGGTGCTGTCACGGGAACTGTCGAAGTTACGGCCGAGGCGCCCGTAATTAATACCAACCAACAAGATTTCTCCTCAAACATAAATCAAACCTCGATCAATGAATTACCGATAAACGGACGGCGTGCGTCGAGCTTCGTGTTATTAACGCCAGGTGCGGTGCCGGATGGCGATTTCGGTTTGATAAGTTTTCGTGGCATTTCAGGGTTGCTGAACAACAGTACGGTTGACGGTGGCAATAACAATCAGGCGTTCTTCGCAGAAGAAGCGGGCCGCACTCGCATCAGTTCGTCAATCAGTCAGGCAGCCGTGCGCGAATTCCAGGTTAACACCTCGAACTATTCAGCAGAGTACGGTCGAGCCGCAGGTGGCGTTGTTAACACCGTCACGAAATCCGGGACGAACGCTTTTCACGGAGATATATTCTACTATCTTCGAGACAATAAACTTGGTGCGAGAAATCCGCGCGGTTTCAATCCACTTACTGGCGCGGCCCTCAAACCAGTAGATCGCCGTCATCAATTCGGCGGTACAATTGGTGGACCGATCGTTAAAGATAAACTGTTTTTCTTTTTCAGTTACGACCAGCAGAAGCGCGACTTCCCCGCAATTGCGCAGTTTTCCAGCCAGACTTTTCTGACAACGGTAAATAACGCAAATTTAACAGCCGCAAGCCGTGGGTTAACCGCTGCTCAGATAACAGCAGCTACCAATTTCCTTTTGAGCGTCAGTGGTGAAACGCCACGCCGGCAGGATTCTCGCCTAATACTGCCGAAAATTGACTGGATTATTAATTCTTCAAACACTTTTACATTCACCTATAACCGCCTTAGAAACATCTCACCGAACGGAGTGCAAACAGCTGCGACTGTTACTCGAGGGCGGTCCAGCTTCGGTGATGATTTCGTTAACATTGATTACGGAGTTGCTCGACTGAGTTCGACCATTACACCGACCCTGATCAATGAAGCCCGCGTCAAGATTGGTTCGGAGGATGACTTCCAATTCAGCACTCCGCCACTTCCGGGCGAGCCCACGACCGGACCAGGCGGCCGCTCTCCTTCGGTAGCAATCACCAATGGACTAACTTTTGGTAAGCCAAACTTCCTTGAAAGAAAGCATAATCCCCTCGAAAAAAATTACCAGTTCGTCGACAACGTCACACTGAGTCATGGAAACCACACCTGGAAGTTAGGTGCCGACTATCTGCGGACAAACGACGTTCTTGACAACCTTTTTCAGGAAGGTGGCGTTTACTCTTACAGCAACATCAATGACTTTATTGTTGACTATACCAATTGGACAACCAACGGCTCTTTACGTACTGGCGGAAAGGTTTGCTCCACCACAACCCGTCTCGCCGGGTTGTGTTATACGAGCAATTTTGGACAGGGCTTTGGTCAACCTCGATTCCAGTTTCACACGACTGATCTGGCTTACTATGCTCAGGATGATTGGCGCTGGTCTCCACGTTTAACAGTGAACCTTGGGGTGCGCTACGAGATCGAGCTGATGCCGAAACCGCAGATTCCTAATCCCTTGTATCCTCAAACCAATCAGTTCCCAACCGACAAGAATAATTTCGGACCACGTGGGGGATTTGCTTATGATTTGACTGGCGACGGCAAGACTTCTGTTCGTGGTGGTATCGGTGTGTATTACGGACGGTTGATCAACTCGACGATTTCGAACGCAATTACTAACACCGGTGTCGACCGTGGCCAAGTGCAGTTTTCTATCTCACCTTCGTCCACAGGTTCACCAGCGCCGCCGATTTTCCCGAATGTAATTCCGACGCCCGCATCAGTTGCTAATCCGACTGGATCCAGCATTGCAGGCTCGAGCATCGTCGTTTTAGAACCAACTCTGCATTTACCAACGATTATTCAAGGCGACATGATTATCGAACGCGAGATCGCTCGCAATACCTCGATTTCTGCTTCGTATCTCACCAGCCGCGGCCGATTCCTCCCAGTGTTCATCAACAAGAACCTTGCGCCGGCAACTCAGACAGCTACATTGACCGTGGCCAGCGGCGACTTCGCGGGGCGGACTGTCACCGTGCCGGTATACACCTCGCGCCTCGACTCGCGCTTCTTTAACATTACGGAAGTTCGCGGAGCAGTCGAATCGGCGTATCACGCGCTCGTATTGCAGGCCAATCGCCGTCTTACAACAGGATTGCAATTTCAGGCAAGCTACACTTTATCGCGTGCGAAAGATACCGGACAAACATCGGTTACCTTCACTTCCACAAACACGCCTACCGACCCTTACAACCTTGAACTGGACCGCGGACGAACCAATTTCAATATTCCGCATCGGTTTGTCGGGAGCGCAGTGTGGTCACCTGAAATGAAATCCGATAATGCCGGAGTGCGCGCCATTTTTGGCGGGTGGACCATTGCGCCTATAGTCACGGCGCAATCAGGTAGACCTTATTCAGCCGGCGTTTCGGGCCGTCCGATTTCGTCTGCCTTAAATGCCTCCATAACAGGTTCAGGTGGAAACAGTTTCTTCTTGCCGCTCGGTCGCAACACCTTCAAACAGCCGAGGATTGTAAACGTTGATGCGCGGCTCTCCCGCCGATTCAAGTTCAACGAAAATATGAACCTCGAGTTCTTGATCGAAGCGTTCAACTTGTTCAACCGAACACAAATCACCTCGGTGAACGATACTGCATTCAACATAGTGGGATCGACGCTTGTGCCGGTTGCATCGTTCGGAACAGATGCTCAGACGGGCAATTCGATCTTTCGTGAGCGGCAGGTCCAGTGGGCCCTCCGTTTCCATTTTTAAGCTGGCGTTTTTAGGATTCAAAAGGGGCAATCTCAATAGGCGAGGTTGCCCCTTTTTTTCGCACGACGAGTCGCTCACCATTTATGATATGTGAAAACAATCAGATTGATTCTTCTAAGGCTCTCGTGGCGCACCAGCGCCTTGCCATGCCTTCCATCCTCCTGCCATTGAAAACACGTTCGTGTAACCCATCTTTTGTAACGCATCCGCAGCGAGCGCCGAGCGGTAGCCCCCACCGCAGTAGAGGATCATTTCGGTTTCCTTATCGGGTACAGTCGTTTCCACATCTCGCTCGATGATTCCCTTTCCCAGATGAATTGCCTTCGCGGCGTGGCCGGCATTCCACTCATTGTCCTCCCGTACGTCGATCAATTTGGCGTCTGTATTCTGCGACATCCGATCAAGTGTATCGTTCACTGTCACTTCACGAATTCGACTCTTCGCGTCGTTAAACAATTGCAGAAATCCTTCAGAGTGTTTCATATGTTCCCCGGGTTTAGGAGTCTGTCATTCCGAAACAACCTTGCCATCGACTCCGGAAATGTGCAGGAAGCAACGCACCTACATGCAAGGAAGCGGCCTGGCTGTCAACTGGATGTAGAACGCAAGTTTGCAAAGTACCATTCATCATTCACGTCCGAGAGGGCCTATGTTTGGTCGCCGACTGCCAAGCGATTATAATGCCGGGTCTTTCAGGAAACTGCACTTACTTTTGAACTCAGGATGTGACCGGACGGCTCTGCCTGGTCAGAGACGCTTGTCCGATTTGCAAACTACTTCAGCTACGAGAGGACCGTTTAAATTGGCTACTGAACAGTTTGATGTCGTGATTATAGGCAGCGGACCGGGCGGCTATGTTGCCGCAGTACGTGCTGGCCAGCTCGGCCTGAAAACTGCCATGATCGAAAAGGACACGCGACTAGGCGGCACGTGCACCTTACGAGGCTGCATTCCTACGAAGCAAATGTTGATGTCTGCCCATGTGTACGAACAGATGCAGCACGCTGGTGATTTCGGTGTCCAGGCATCAGGCATTCAACTGGCCTTTGCTGATGTGCAAAAGCGGAAAGAAAGAGTTGTCCTCAAAAACTCTAAGGGCATTGAATACCTCATGAAAAAAAATAAGATCACAGTTTTGAAAGGTACTGGAAAACTTGCTCTTCCTGGCAAGGTGGAAGTCACCGACGCTGAGGGCAAGGCACACACAATCGCAACGAAAAACATCATTATCGCTACTGGTTCAGTCGTTCGTCCTATCCAGGGTTTCGAGACCGACGGTGAAAGAGTTGTGAACAGCGATCATATTCTCGAACTGAAGAGCGTGCCGAAGTCGTTAATCGTGATGGGTTCGGGGGCAGTCGGCGTGGAGTTTGCTTCAGTCTATTCGCGGTTTGGCGCCGAGACCACCATCGTCGAATTGTTGCCGCGATTAGTACCACTCGAAGACGAAGAGGTATCAAAGGAGTTAGAACGAAGCTTTCGGAAGCGCGGCATCAAATCACGTGTGGATACCAGGCTCGACAAGCTGGAGAAAACGGAAACCGGCGTACGTGCAAGTGGAAAAACAGCCAAAGGCGAAAGCATTACACTCGAAGCTCAGATGATCCTCGTAGCGGTAGGCCGGATGCCATTCACTGAAGGGCTCGGCCTTGAGGGCACTAAAATCAAAACAGAAAAAGGATGCATTCAGGTCGACGAATATCAGCAAACAGCGGAGAAAGGTGTTTACGCGATCGGGGACGTTATCCCCACGCCACTCCTGGCCCATCTCGCTTCGAAAGAGGGTATTGTGGCCGTAGAACATTTGGCGGGACAAAAGACAGTGCGTCCGATCAATCTGCGTTTAGTCCCCAACTGTACCTACTGCGATCCGGAAATAGGTTCAGTAGGCCTGACCGAAGCAAAAGCACGTGAACAAGGCTACGATGTCAAGGTTGGGCGATTTCCGTTTTCCGCTTCGGGCAAAGCGCGTATCCTCGGCGAAGAAGAGGGATTCGTTAAGATCGTAAGCGAAAAGAAGTACGACGAGATTCTCGGGGTCCATATCATTGGACCACACGCGACAGAGCTCATTGCTGAAGCCTGCGTTGCGATGCAACTCGAATCAACAGCTGAAGAACTGGGCCGGACCATGCATGCGCATCCGACCGTATCGGAAGCCGTTATGGAAGCTGCCGAAGGTGTTCACGATTTAGCGATACATATCTAATTCAGTGCGCAGCGCGCACTCGTAATCCAGCAAATGGACCAGCAACAGAAAAATGAGCGAAGTAATGGAAAGCCGCGGCGTCGACGCCCACGGTCGCGTTTTCAGGTTTTGATCAACACCAGGTACGCTCCTCGCAAATCGGTGGACAACAAACCGCTAAGTTGTACAACCGAAACTGTGCTGCGGCCTGAACAACTTCTGGAGTTGTACCGTTATTTGAAACTTACCAGGCAAGTCGAGGAACGACTCGTCAATCTTTACCGACAAACAAAGGTTGTGGGGGGAGTCTTTCGCTCCCTGGGACAGGAAGCGACCGCTGTTGGTACTGCTTACGCACTACAGCCTGAAGATTTTTTGACGCCGTTGATTAGAGATCTCGGGGCCGTACTCGTGAAAGGTATTCGGCCGCGAGAAATCTTCGCTCAATATATGGCCAAGGCATGGGGCCCGTCAGGCGGCAGAGATCTGAATATTCACTTCGGTGACATCCAAAAGGGATTCATCGGACCGATTTCGCATCTAGGCGACATGATACCTGTAATGACAGGCGTGCTGCTTGCTGCGCGCATGCAGCAAAGGCGCATCGTTGCCGCAGCGTATATCGGAGACGGGGGTATGAGCACGGGCGCTTTTCATGAAGGTCTCAATTTTGCCGCGGTCCAGCGACTTCCCTTAATCGTCATCGCCGAGTACAACCACTATGCGTACTCAACTCCTACGAATTTGCAAACCGCTGTCAAAGACCTTGCGGCGAAAGCCGGGGGTTACGGGATTCCTGCGTACATCGTTGACGGGAACGACGTAGTTGCCTGTTACGAAGTCATGCGGCGGGCGTCAGAGATAGCTCGCCGCGGTGGTGGAGCAGTTCTGATCGAAGCAAAAACATATCGTCGTAAGGGCCATGCTGAACACGACGATCAGCGGTACGTGCCGGCTGGAGAAATCGAATGGTGGGAGACGCACAATGATCCGTTGGATCGTTTTGAAAGATATTTGATCGACCAGAAGCTTGCGACGAAAGCGAACCTTGACCAAATTAATGGCGACGTCAGTCGCGAGATTGATGAAGACTGTGCGTGGGCGGAATCATCGCCGATGCCAGAACCTGAACAGGCAGCTTACCGCGTGTTTGATAATGAAGTTGTAGGGCCTGCGTTTAGACCAAAAGTGCTGGCATCGTAACGTCGATAAACGAAGAGTTGGTAAGCAAGCGCCTTTTACGAAATTTTTCCTTTTGCACGTTTTAGTAGCGGTCGTGTGTCAGTTGCTGACTACTACACTAATTAAATTGATCGTTGATGGATGCCAAAGATCAAACATCCAACGTCAAAGATTTAACTTTTCAACTTAACAAACCATCCACAAACTGATGAGTTTGGCGGACACGAACAATCCATATGTCGACTGCAGTTAAGAAGGACCACAAATCATCGCGACCCGAACGTGGCGGCAAGGCAACGCTTGTCGAGGCTATACGCCAGGGCATCTGGGAAGAAATGGAACGTGACCCGACCGTGTTCGTCATTGGCGAAGATGTGGGCAGCTACGGCGGCGCGTTCAAAGTTACTGATGGCTTGATCGATGAGTTTGGGGAAGCTCGGGTGATTGATACGCCTATCGCGGAAGGCGCAATTGTGGGCGCTGCGTGCGGCGCGGCGTTAATGGGTATGCGGCCAGTCGCTGAGTTTCAGTTTATCGACTTCATCTCAGCTGGGTTTGACCTGCTTACGAACTATGCTGCCAAGTGTCGTTACAGATGGGGTGCGAACATTCCCGCTGTTTTTCGTGGACCATGTGGGTCCGGCGTTCGTTCCGGACCATTCCATTCACTTAATGCCGAGTCGTTTTTTCTTAATACAGCTGGTCTGAAGATTGTAGAGCCGGCAACTGCTTATGATGCAAAAGGGTTGATCAAGGCAGCGATTCGGGATCCCGATCCTGTTTTGTTTTTTGAGCACAAGAAGCTCTATCGCCTGCCGCGATTACGTGAAGAGTTACCTCCTGACGACTACATTGTTGAAATCGGTAAGGCGCGCGTCGCGCGGCAAGGTCGTGATTTGTCGATCATAACGTTCGGGGCGATGGTCTTAACCGCACTCGACGCAGCCGAAGAGCTCGAGAAGGAAGGCCTCGATGTAGAAGTACTAGACCTACGTACACTCGCGCCCTTGGACAAGAAAGCAATTCTTGATAGCGTCAGGAAGACGTCCAAGGCTATTGTGTTGCACGAAGCTTCCCGCACCGGCGGCGTGGGCGGCGAAATTGCGGCCACCATCGCAGAAGAGGCGTTCGAGTGGTTAGACGCACCGGTGATCAGAATCGCATCCATAGATACGCCGGTCCCCTATGCCCCGCCTCTCGAAGATTATTATTTGCCGCAGACGAAGGACGTTTTGGACGCAGCTCGCAGGTTAGCTGCATATTGACGACGTAACGCCGGCGCGAAAACATTCAAAGGAGTGATTGATGCCAAAATACTTAATCGAACGCGAACTACCGGGAGCTGGCAATCTTACACGCGACGAGCTGCAAGCGATTTCGGAGAAATCCAACGGAGTGCTGCGTGAGCTTGGCCCAAGGATTCAGTGGGTAGAGAGTTATGTTACTGACAATAAGATTTATTGTGTCTATAACGCTCCGGATGCCGAAATAATCCGTGAACATGCGCAAAGGGGAGGATTCCCGGCTACCCGCATCTCTGAAGTCAAGTCGGTCATTGATCCAACAACCGCAGAATCGCAAAGTTCGGCGAAAGGATAAGTGTTGATCCGTAGAATAATCCTGGAGAGAAGATGAGTACCGAAGTGGTAATGCCACAGATGGGCGAATCCATCGCGGAAGGCACGATAACTAAATGGCTTAAGAAAATTGGCGATCACGTCGATCGCGACGAGCCGCTATTTGAAATTTCCACTGACAAGGTTGACGCCGAAATACCGTCGCCTGCAGCCGGAACATTGACGGACATTCGTGCGAAGGAAGGCGATACTGTCGAAGTTAACACGGTTGTCGCGGTTCTGGACGGCGATGGTGCTACCCCCGAAACACCCATCAAGACCACTCAGGAAAGTGTTCCCAAAGCCGCTTCGGAAGAGACGCCAAAACCTGCGGCGTCGGCAGCTCCCGTAACACCACCAGAAGAGGTTGAACCATTGCTGCCACCACCGCCGCCGGTCAAAGCGGCGCCCAAATCAGCGCCATTTGCCGCGGACCGACGTTCGGAAAGCGATGATGCAGTTGCGAGTGTCGGGGAACTTCGCCGCACAAAATCGAGCCCGCTAGTCAGAAAGATTGCCCAAGAGCATGGGGTGGACATCACACAGTTGGAGGGCACCGGTCTCAGTGGCCGCGTCACGAAAAACGACATTCTCAGTTACATTGAGTCTGGGCCATCGCAGTCTGCAGGCGCTTCTCAACCTACCGCGCCTCCTGAGCCGACCATGACACAAGCGCCTGCTGTGAAACCGGCAGTCGGAGATCGCGTAGAGCAAATGAGCGTCATGCGAAGGAAGATTGCCGAGCACATGGTGCTATCTCGTCGCACGTCAGCTCATGTAACGACAGTCTATGAAATTGATATGACGCGGATTGCGAAGCTTCGCGAACAACACCGCGATGCATTCTTTCAACGTACCGGCACGAAGCTTACGTTCATGCCATTTATCTTTCAAGCAGCAAACAACGCGCTGAGAGAATTTCCGATTTTTAATGCGCAGGTAAGTGGCGATCAAATCATTTACAAGCAAGACATCAATCTGGGAATGGCCGTCGCGCTGGATTGGGGCTTGATAGTTCCCGTCATTAAACGCGCCGACGATCTAAGCATTTCCGGCCTCGCCCGTGCTGCCAACGACCTGGCAGATCGAGCACGTTCCAAGCAACTTAAGCCTGACGAGGTCGCCGGTGGCACATTCACCATCACAAACCCTGGGGTGTTTGGTGGTCTATTTGGCACGCCCATCATCAACCAGCCGCAACTGGCAATTCTGGGTGTAGGTAAGATTGAGAAGCGACCAAGGGTGATGACCACTCCGGAGGGAGATGACTTTTTGGCAATCAGATGGATGACGTATTTCGCATTGAGCTTCGATCATCGTGTGATCGACGGTTCCGATGCCGAAAAATTTCTTGCTTACATTAAAGAGCAATTGGAGGCAGGCGAGTTCTCCGTCTAATTCTTACAGTTTTGCGACGCTGGCAACACGACGCGGTGACGATCTGGAAATCCGATTGTCACCGTTTTTAGTGCGAAAATGGGCGTTATTGCGATACAGTGATCATTCGATGAAGAATGCAGGAGCCTATTGACTTCACTTGGTGTTAGGGCTAATAAAGGTCAGCCGCTAAAGCATGGTGGCAACGGCTGACGACTCGTTAGCCGGATTGAAATAGCAAACGACGCGCCAGAGATGCGCGTCACACTAGCAACAAGGAGAGTAAATCGATGGTATTCACGAAACTTAAATCGTTTTCCCCGGTAGTGCTTACTACCTGTCTCCTGGTTTTCTCAGCCTCCCTGGCTCTCGCGCAAGATACCACTAACCCGACCGGCTCGCGCACAGTCGCTAGCGGGGAAAAGATGAAGATCAAGGGTGTGGTCACACGACGTGACGCCGACACGTTCACGGTTCGCGACCTCAATGGCGTGGATACCGTTGTTCGGTTGGATGATCGGACCAGCGTTAAAACAAAAGGCGGGTTCCTACGCGGTGGAACAAACTATGCACAGACCAATATTCTGCGGGGTTTGAACGTAGAAATTGAAGGACGTGGGAATGCTACTGGTGAACTAGTCGCCGACAAGATCCGCTTCAACGAGTCGGATCTACGCGTAGCGCGCTCCGTTGAATCGCGTGCAGCGCCACTCGAGGAGCGTGCGACCAACACCGAAACAAAGCTAACTGAAGTCGAAGCTAATGCTCAACGACTTTCTGGTCAGCTTGAAGAACTCGCAGCCGTATCGAATGCTGCCCGTGGCGGAGCGAAAGCTGCTCAGGAAACAGCCGATGCTGCCGTAGCAGGTGTTAATGCCACTAACGAGCGCATTTCAGCACTCGACGACTATGAACCACAAACGGTTACTGCCGTGAACTTCAAAACGGGCAGTTCTATTCTGTTGCCTGACTCAAAGACCAAGCTTGACGACATTGCTACCAAAGCAATGAACGCCAAGGGTTACGTCCTGGAAGTCTCTGGTTATGCAGATGCGACCGGCAGTATCGAGCGGAATCGGATGCTGAGCCAACGGCGCGCTGATGCAGTTATTCGTTACCTGGTCGAGAACCACAACATTCCATTGCGTCGAATCGTTACGCCGTATGGATATGGTGAGACTCATCCGGTTGCGGACAACACTTCCCGTGAAGGTCGTGCGGAAAATAGACGGGTAGAGATCAAGCTGCTCGTCAACAAGGGACTGACATCGCCGTCCCCGACAATGAACCCCGGCACTTCTGGTTCCGGTTCAGGTAAGTAGATTTTTGTTGGAGTCGCTCCGATAGGATGCAACTCTTCGGATATAACCCGGCACCAAAGAGCCATGATACGTGCCGTTGGAAAGCGGTAGGTTAGGAGTAATGCAAGCCAGCAATCTGGCGGCATGGTATTGGCTCGATGACTGTCAACATATTTGGGGGAAAACTTTTTCGGCCGGCATTCCTGACAGGAGTGCTGGCCCTTTTTCTGTTTGTCTGTGCTTCAGTCAGTAGCGCTCAGACCATCAGAGATCTTCCACCACCGCCTCCGGCGCCAACGCCGAAGCCGACTCCTACGCCAAAGCCGCCGGTTGAGGTTCTCGATGTGGTTCGTGTGACTTCGAACCTGGTGATGGTTCCAGTGTCGGTCACGGATTCACAGGGCCATGCTGTTCAGGGCCTCCAGATTCCCGACTTCCGATTGGAAGAAGAGGGCAAGCCACAGGACATTACGGAGATTGGCGACCCGGAACAGGTGCCGCTCGACATCGCGCTCTTGTTTGACGTTTCGAGCAGCGTTAGTCAAAAAGGTTTCTTCGTGTTTCAACAGAACGCGGCGGCTGCGTTTCTGAAACAGGTGATGAAGCCATCAGATAAAGCGGCAATCTTTACTATTACCGATAAACCAACGCTGGTGCAGCCTTTGACGACATCGCAAACTGCGGCCGCAAAGATGCTAACAATACCTGCAGCAACTACACCAGTTCCCACTGCCTTCTACGACACAGTGTCGGCTGCTGCGAAGTATTTGACGTCGAGTTCAGAAAGCCGGCATCGACGAGTGCTCGTAGTGATTTCCGATGGGGACGATAATTTCAGTGAACAGATCCGCGATTTGTCCATCGCTGAAGCGCGAGCCGCTCAGAATGGGAGGCAAACGCCCAGTTCTGCGTTAGTGAGTTTGCAAGGGATGCATCGGCGTGCCGTTCAAGATGTTCAGCAAGCTGTACAAAAAGCCGATGCCATTTTCTATTCGATCAATCCTGGTGGACCATCAGTGCGCTTAAATCAGATCAGTATGCGTGCACAGACGGGAATGGAATCTATTGCCGATGCGACAGGAGGAACTGCGTTCGTGCCTGACTCCGATAAGGATTTAGAGCCCGTGTTTCTCCGTGTAGCAGCAGAGCTCCGTGGTCAATACCTATTGCAGTACTACTCAAATCAGGAAAACGCCGGCAGTGTATTCCGTCGTATTCGCGTGACACTTCCTTCGCATGCGGAGCTACGAGTACGCGCCCGCCAGGGTTATTACCCGAAGGTTCAGAAATGATGCTTGCACGTCTGAGTTGATCTTCATACCGACGGCCCGGATAGCGTCTGGTCGAACTATCCATATTCAACTCCCGTGACAGTGAAGTCAGTAGTGACTTCATTGTCACGGGAGTTTGATGTTATGGGTAGTTTAAATCCTGCGGATCAGTACTAAATGTATTTCAGCAAATCAGCGCCCACCTTTTTTTCTCAATGTCGTTTGTGCACAACAACATGCCAGAGTAGGATTCCCGTCGTGAAGCAAACGAAACAAACTGCGGCGATTGAACGGTTCAGAACCTTGCACGGTTCGGGCTGCTTTGTCCTGCCAAATCCATGGGACAGGGGAACCGCCATTTTTTTGAAGCACCTTGGCTACGATGCACTCGCGACCACCTCAGCAGGTTTTGCGTACAGCCAGGGATTACCTGATCCAGCCGTACCACGCGACCTGATGCTCAATCATATTCGCGACATCGTCAATGCAACAGACTTGCCAGTTAATGCGGATTTTCAACACTGCTACGCAGATGATCCCGCCAGTGTGGCTGAAAACGTAAAACTGTGTGTAGCAACAGGTGTGGCCGGTTTATCCATCGAGGATTCAACTGGAAACAGAGAAGCGCCGCTCTATGAATTTGACCTTGCCGTAGAACGAGTAAAAGCAGCACGTGCAGCGATAGACGAGACGGGCATTCCCGTCGTGCTAACTGCGCGCTGCGAGGCGTGGCTCGTTGGCCACGAAGAACCGTTGCGTGTGGCGCTCCACCGCCTGCAGGCTTTTGCTGAAGCTGGCGCTAATTGTTTATACGCCCCGGGCACCACCGACGAGACAGAGATTGCTCAAATCGTTAGAGCTGTAGCGCCGAAGCCGGTTAACGTGCTGGCGTCTAGACCAGGTTTTTCGGTGTCGCAACTTGCGGACCTTGGAGTGCGAAGGATCTCTGTAGGGTCAGCGTTATCGCGCGTCGCCTGGAGCGCCTTTGTTCAAGCTGCAACACAAATTAAGGTGACCGGATCTTTCGACACTCTGGCGATTACTGAATCCCCGCTGGATCTGAATAAACTCTTTGACGGCATGCGAAGAGAGTAGAGGAGGGTATTGATTTCTCATTCTCCTCATGCTTAAGCATGGAATTACAGCGAACATGAACGGCATGCAATCAAGTGTCGTAGTCGAAACGTCACGATTGGTGATTCGCGAACTAACCGCTGCTGATGCGCACTTCATTCTGGAGCTGCTAAACGACCCCTTGTTTCTCAGATATATCGGCGACAAGGGTGTACAAACACTCGCCGATGCGCGGCAATATATCGCTACGGGGCCTTGCGCGAGTTATCAACAAAATGGTTTTGGGCTTTTCGCGGTTACGCTCAAAGACGGTACAGCAATAGGAATGTGCGGCATCCTACGGCGGCCTACCTTGTCAGAGCCTGACATCGGTTTCGCCTTTCTTCCCCAGTACAGGGCGCAAGGCTATGCTTTTGAATCAGCCAGCGCAGTCACGCAATGGGCTAAAGAGAAGCATAATCTCAAACGCCTCCTTGCTATCGTTTCACCGGATAATGAGGCCTCGGAAAAATTACTGGGCAAACTTCAATTTTGCGTACAGGGCTTAATTAGTTTGTCACCTGAACAATCAGACGTGAAGCTCTTTAGTCGGAACCTGGAGACAGAGACATGAAGATCGATCGAATTCGCCAGATCGCTGTATACGCCGAAGACATCGATGCGGCAATCTCATTTTACAACGATATACTTGGAGCAACTTTTTTAGCGAAGTACGATCCACCTGGCCTCGCGTTCTTTGATTTTTCGGGAACGCGGTTATTGCTCGAAAAAACTGCACAAAAGTCGACCGTCTACTTCTGGGTTGAGGATATTGACGCGGCATTTACAAAGTTGCAGACTCGAGGCGTGAAATTTATCGACACTCCACATCTGATTTTTCGCGATGAGTCGGGCGTATTTGGCACGCCCAGTGAAGAAGAGTGGATGACATTCTTCACTGATCCATCAGGTAATACATTGGCGCTAGCCACCCGAAAAACAGCGAACGACTGACGTGAAATCAACCAAGACGATGGCAGTTCCAATTGACGGCGCAATGCAGATTGAACGAGTGCGTGGAATCTGCATGGTCCTGCCCGAGGTGACCGAGAAGCTGTCGCACGGAGAGCCTACTTTCTTTGTGCGAAAAAAAGTGTTTGCCATGTGCTCGAACAATCATCACAACGACGGCCACGTCGCTGCTTTGATTCCCGCAGCGATTGGTATTCAGGAGATGCTGATTGCGAAATCTCCGAAAAAATTCTACCGGCCACCCTATGTGGGCGTTCGGGGTTGGGTCGGAATCGAGCTTCCACATATCTCCGATAAAGAGCTGCGAGCACATTTGCGTGAGGCCTGGTGTTTGATTGCTCCTGAAAAGCTTCACTCGCTTTTGCACAAAAAAAGCTAAGATGACCACAACCCGCGTCGAGGCGTTTAGTGATGGCGTGATTGCCATCCTGATTACGATCATGGTGCTCGAACTCAGAGTACCTCACGAGACAACATTTCGAGCGCTCGCGCCTTTGATACCAATATTTCTCAGTTATGTATTGAGTTTTGTTTTCCTGGGTATCTACTGGAGCAATCATCATCATTTATTGCAGGTGGCTGAACACGTAAACGGGAGGGTTCTCTGGGCTAATCTCCATTTGCTTTTCTGGTTATCGCTGGTGCCTTTCGTTACCGGATGGGTTGGTGCAAATAATTTCGCCGCGCAACCAGTCGCACTCTATGGTTTAGTGCTTCTTCTCGCGGCAATCGCCTACTTCATACTTTCCAGAAGCCTCATAGCGCTACATGGTCCTGGTTCATCAATCGCGTTGGCAATTGGCAACGATTTCAAGGGAAAGCTTTCCGTAGTTATTTATGCAGTCGCAATTCCGTTGGCATTTTTCCGGTCCTGGGCCGCATTTATTCTTTATGTACTAAACGCCGTGATTTGGTTGGCGCCAGACCGACGAATTGAAAGGACAATCGTGCGAGATGACTGAGTACATCGCATTCCTCCGCGCTATCAATGTCGGTGGCCGCACAATGATCAAGATGGACGCCTTGCGACTCGCGCTGGAGTCGGCGGGTCTCAAGAGCGTCAGAACGTATATTCAAAGCGGAAACGTTATCTTCCGCTCCAAACTACAAAATCGACAGTCACTGATAAAGAAAATGCGGGCTGTGATCGCCGGCCTTGGCCATGATGTTTCAGTTGTGGTGATTACCCTCGCGGAACTTGAGGATGTGGTCCGCAACGGTCCGTTTAACCAGTTTCCTGGTAGTAAAGATTCGATGCTCTTTGTAGTTTGGCTGGCGGGGGAACCTCTAATCAAGGTAAAGCTGCCTTTTGCATCGCCAAGTGAATGTCTCGACGTGATTGGAATCAATAGTCAGGCAATGTTCGTCGTAGGTCGCCGGAAGAAGAATGGGTCATTCGATTTCCCAAACAACTTCCTTGAGAAGCAGCTTGGGATAAAAGCAACAACGAGAAACTGGTCCACTGTCGTTAAGCTTCTCGAATTTGCGAAGAACTCAACGTAAGAAATAAACGTTCGTGACCAAGGTTTGCTACCGCACTCTTGTAACAAACCGGCGGCTTCTTGTTTTGTTCGCAAGTTCTGCCGCCCATAATCGCGAAGTTTGTTGGCAAGGCCATGGCCTATTTATTTGCGTCGGTATCTCTCTTGCGGACGTAAATGTCTCCACGTTGGGTTAAACCTGCGCTTTGTGCCAACGAAGCGAGTACTGACGTCAGAATGTCTCGGTTTTCCAAACGAAAACTCGTGACCCCACTCACTTTCGAATCGGGGTCCATATACTGCAGCGTCAGATAGCGCACTTTAGTCTTAATAAAATGCGCTGGCAACGAATAGATAAGCGGAACCGCACCTGCAACTGTCGCCGCTTTCGGCTGACGCTTTTGCGTATCGGCGAAAGCGGAAGTTACGGCATCGTAAGGAATGTGAATCTGCTTGGGGGTCTTCTTGTCCTTAAAGAGTAGCTGATTATTCACATCATCCAACGACAGCGTGCCTTCCATTGTTTTGGTATATCCAAAAACACCGCCTTCATATTTTGCCTTGACAGCCTGGGGAGCTGGCGCAGGTTTCGCGACGGGCTTCTCGCCACGCGGTGGGTCAAACGTACGCGGCCGCTGCCCGTATGCGGTGGCCGTCAGCGTTAGAGCAAAAACCAGTGTGATAAATCTCATCTGACTCTCCCGTAGTTTAGAACCTTAAAATGCTGATTTACTCCCGATTCCGATTACATTCCGCGTGCCCATGCGGGCACTCTGTATAGAATCCACCACAACATCAGTTGAACCAACAACACGATGAGACCGATAGAAACACTCAGATAACACACGCTTCGATCTGTGGTGTCACGCAATTGATAGGAACGAACAACGCCAAATCCGCCGAGCACCATAGCGCCTGGACAAAACAAAACCCCGAGGTAAGGCACCAGAGAATACGTCGCTAAGGCACGCGCTGTGGCAGCGACACTTGAGACACCGTTCCCGCTGATCTGGCGTAGCACTCGTCTCTACCTTTGCTGATTCAGAGTCTACCTGGCGAATGGCTTTACTCGTTCAATCGAGTCTTTGAAATCCGAATCGTTTGGCGCCAGGCTCGAGCCCTTCTGATACGCAGCAAGAGCCTTCGCGTACTGCTTTGTAACTTCATACGCGTAACCAAGTTCGCGATAAATATTCACGTCGTCCGGCGATTTCTTTGCCGCCGTTTCCAGTGCTGCGATTGCCTTCGGGAAGTTGCTGGCGCGCGATTGAGACACGCCTAACAGATAGAAAGTAACACCCGTCGCGTCAGCGCCTGATGCCGCCCGGTCCAAAGCAGCTGCGGCACGCGTGTATTGCTTCGCTCCAATCAATGCCTGACCAAACAATGTCACAGCATCTGCATCCGTGCGAAGCTTAATCAAACCTTCTCCCGCACGAACAGCATTCAGATAATCAGCATCGGCCTTGGTCGCATCACTCGTGGAAGCAGCACGTCTCAGATATGAAGAAGTCAGCAGCGTCCAGGCAGAAGCGAGGCGCGCATCGTTTACCGTCGCGCGATTCAACGCCGCGATGGCTCCATCGAGATCGTTTTTCGCAAGCGCAATCTGGCCCAGGTAAAACTGCGACAACGAATCCTTTGGATTGACTTTTGCAACCGCGGTAAAACTTCTTTCCGCATCCGCCACTTTCCCCGTTTTGTATTCCGCGATACCTCGGTAATACAGCATCAACGGATCAGGTTGATTAGTTTTTTGAGCTGTGGCCGCAACCAGCAACGGCAGAGCCTTTTCAAAATTTTCCGAAAGCACGTATGCCTGTCCCAACGCACTTCCTGTGTTTGGGTCTTCCTGCTTCGTTTTGTTCTGCAGATCAACTGCCTTCTGAAGATCTGTTGCCGCGTCTGCATACTGCTTGAGGTTGAGCTCGGCAAATCCGGCAATTTTCCATGCTTCTGGATCATTCGGATGAAGCGTCGCGAGGTCTTTGGCTTCTTTTGCAGCTGCACCAAATTGTTTCTGCTCGAGCAACGAGTATGCGTGTGTCGTGTCAGCCGCACCCACAGTATTGACCACAGGCGTAACTGGTTGGACATCCAGCAACGGAGCGTTCGCATTCGTCCGTTTAGCGGAAGGCGCCGGCGTCGCCGTCGGACGCAACAGCGAATCCGACTCTGGCTTTTGTGTTGTGGCGGTGGTCTTATCTGCCTGCCTGACCCGGCGAGGGCGGCTTGATTGCGCCAGCGACGCTGAAGCAAAAACACAGGCGACAAAAGTACCTAATAGGATTCGGAGAAACATAGATTTGGTCTTCATAGCGAGCGATTGTATGCGGGAGAGTGTTGGTTTGAAAGTTCCGATAACCGATAAAGCAAACACCCATCGGATGCTCAAAAGTCCCTGCGAGTTTGCCTGCTGCCTATTGGCCAATTCCACGAAAAAGGGCGGCCATCGTGGGGGCCGCCCTTTTACTCACGCTGGGGTTAACTTCAGAAGTTCAACTTCAAGCCAAATTGGAACTGGCGCGGATCAAAAGCCGCGGTTGGACGGCTGTAATACCGGCCGTTTCCGGAGCGCTCAGCAAAAGTCTTCACATCATCGATAAATGGAGATGCAGCCGCCTCGTTAAATCGATTGAAAAGATTGAATCCTTCAGCGATGATTTCCAACCGCATTTGTTCACCTAACCGGATTAATCTACTCAATCTCATATCGACCGACATGTAGCGATGAGTGATGCCGAAGTTCCGCCCAAGGCTGCCGCTCGTAAACACTCCATCTGTAATCAAGGGAACGCATCCTGTTGTTCCGGCGACGCACAATGTACGGTCAGCCAGAACGGTTGGACGATCAGTCTGATTCGACTGGTCGTTATTAGTATCTTGATTACTCAGGATGTTGAACGGACGTCCCGATGAAGCTTCGACAATTGGCGCTACGGTGAAATCAGAGAGGAACTTGTGCCATGTATCGCCCGAATGCCAGCTACCGGACGAGACAAGTACACCACTAAACACAAATCTGTGACGCTGATCAAATAACGAATCAGCGCGCTCAGCTCCGAAGTTTCGATTGTCCTGAGGTAGGAGCAATGTTTGCAAATCTGATGAATCGTCGATCGAGTGCGACCACGTGTAAGAAGCAAGGAACTGCAAATGATGTGAGAAGCGTTTTTTTAAATCGACATTCAACGCGTGGTAGGTTGAGTTGCCGTCGGAGGTTTGGGCATTAATGGATCCAAACGGGCTGATGACTCCGGCGGTTCGAAGCGTGCCGGGCAGTGCATTATTCAGCACCGCGGGTGTTACGAGTCCGCCCGATAAGGCTTGGGCGAGAAAATAATTCGGAGCGTTTGGCCGAAAGAAATTAGCGATGCCAGGATTGATTATGCGACTACTGATGTTTGTAAGTGGGGCAGTGATCATTCCGGGAATGATGATGGCAAAGATCTGCCCCGCAGTGGCATAAGCAGGGACTCCCGCCGGTGTTGTCATCGAGAAGCATTGCAGTGGTACACCTCCTGGACAAGCAAAGCCGGTTCTAGGAATTGAAAATGCCAGTGCTTCGGTTGTGCTTACCGGATTTCGACCAGCAAGACGCATAAAGTTGGTTATTTGTAGATCGGTTCGCGGCGCGTTGATATCCAGCGGGTGAGGCAGATGGTGCGCACCGACGAAAAGGTAGCTCGCTGACAGTGTCATGTTCTTCGTCAGTTCGCGCTCAATAGTAAGGTTTCCCTGATTAGCATAGGCGTACTCAAAATCCTTCTGCAGGTGAAGCGTAAAGGGCAACACAGGACCAAAGCCGGGGAAGGTTTGGTCATTGAACCGCTGCCGTCCGAACTGATACTGCGACCCGGCGGCAACGCCTGGCGTTGCAATGCCTGCAGGACAAATCGGAGTTACTGGTCCACCCGGAGGACAAACTGTGCCTTGAAAGACCTGTACCGCGTTTAATAAGGCCGTTTGCGCGGGGCTTCCGGGAGTCAAGATGCCCTGTTGCTGCTGCACGGCATCCGCTATATCGGAGTTGAACGCAATCGCCAGTAAGGGGTGGTCGTAGAAAAGTCCGAATGCAGCCCGTATAACAGTCTTGCCGTTGTTTCGTGGATCCCAGGCGACTGCTAAACGCGGCGCCCAGTTGTTCTTGTCGCGCGGGAAGCCCTGCTGGATTCCCATCGCGTCCTGTGCCGCCTGAACATTTGCTGCCGAAAGGTTGATGCCTGACAAGGGATCCCGAAGAGGCAGCGTCGGAATTTGCTCAGTCAGTTCATAGTCGTAACGAACACCGTAGTTCAACGTAAGATTTGATCTGACCTTCCACGAATCCTGCACAAAGAATGCCATCGGTTTGTTGCTTATGCGGCTAACAGGATTACCGAAACCCTGAATAAAGTTTGTCGGGAATCCGAGTCCGTACTGTTGCACTGGAGTGAAGTCAGGTGGCGCTGGTAAGCCGGCGCTACAAAGCTGCGTTACGAGTGTGCAAGCGCCCAGCCCACCGAAGTTGAACAGCCCGGCGAAATTCAGTTCGAAAATTGCCTCTGGTATTCGAACGTAGGCAATGTCTCCGCCAAATTTGAAATTGTGATTACCGGCTATCAGATTGATGTTGTCGGTGTATTCATAACGAGTTTCGGTACGCACCACCGGGGAGAAGAGTTCACGCCCAATGAAGGCGGTGCCGGAAATGTTGTAAGCAACGGCATCTCCGTTCTGCGATTTGAACGTTGCACGTCGTTCAGCGAAATTAAAGCGGGCCTCATTGATTGCCTTGCTCGACAATGTTGACATCAAAGTGGCAACGGCTGAGAAGTCACGCAACTTTTGAATGCCTGTACGTGAAAAGTCGTTCTGGCCCAGCGACTGATTTTGCGACTCAACCTGAATACCACTGATGGTGCTGGGGTTGTACCCAAATCTGAAACTAAACTGGTTCGTTGGAGTAATCAGATGATCCAGACGAAAAGAATTGAAAGTTGTACGATCCGTGATTGGAAAAACTGTTTGCAGACTTCGTAATGCACGGAAGGCAATCGGCTGACCAAGGCTGTTCACGCTGTTGAGCGGGATTGGTGCGCCCGTCAGAAAGAACCGGCTCCCAACGATGGTGCCGGGAGTAAACGGGGCGCCAGTCGCAATCAACGGATTGAATCCAGTTAGAGCAGTACTTCCACCTCCTGATGCTAGATACGCATAGGCAATCCCGAGGGGTTGCGTCGCTCCATTAGCCAATAGTGCATTGATGTAGCCGGCTTGCGCAGGGGTAATGTTGTTTAAAACCTGTACTGGAAAACCCGGTGCGAGCGCAGGTAACGTAACGGATCCTGTTAAGCCCCGCGCTACGTTGCTGGTAAAGAATCCGGACTCGTTACGATGTCGTTGTTCGAATGCGAAGAAGAAAAATGTCCGATTGCGGTCAAATGGACCACCGAATGTCGCGCCGTATTGAGCGCGCGTCAACGTCGGGTCAGATATTGGTGCAAACGCGTTTCGCGCCTGAAAACTACGATGACGCAAAAACCCAAACACGTTCCCGTGATAATCGTTCGTGCCGGACTTCGTCACGACATTGACCACGCCGCCTGCTGAACGACCAAACTCCGGCGCGAATGAGTTGGTGACAACCTGGAACTCCCGAACTGCTTCCTGACTTACAGTAGAACGAGAGGCGTTCACCGAATTATCCGTGTTGTCAGCTCCGTCAACCTGCACGAGATTCGAACGTCCTCGCTGGCCTCCAAAGTTCAACCCAGTGGTGGGCGCCGGCCCGATCGGTCGTCCGTTGTCACGTCCAACGGTGGAAGTAGTCAACGCGAAAGAAAGATAATTTCGCTCGTTGATAGGTAGATTATTTATCCGCTGCTGATCGACCGTGGTTGCAATTGCGGTCCTGGACGTTTCCACAATTTCAGACGTCGCATCGGAGATAGTCACGCTTTCAGAGATTTGGCCCGGCTCCAGCGTTACGTCGACATCAGCCCGTTGCCCAACCGTAATCGTAACTCTACTTAGAACTGCCTTTTTGAAGTTCGCCGCTTCTACAATGATTTCGTAATCGCCTGGAGCCAAATTAACTATCCGGTATAGTCCTTCATCGTTGGACGTAGTAGTACGCGTGATGTTGGTTGCTGGATTTCGAGCGGTCACTGAAGCGTCAGGTACGACTGCTCCGGTTGCGTCCTTTACAAACCCCTGCAGATCCGCAGCGTTCGCTTGGGCCTGGCCCAGAGCCACGCCAGCGGCCGTTAACGAAACTAACACGAAAGCACAGACCTTAAGTATTTCGCGAGACGAGATCTTGAGGGACGCAAACATGGCTTAATCTCCTTGCCGTTGTTGAGTTGTTGAATCGGTCAACAAAGGATTTATCAAATTGCCTCGAGAACCGGTCGAGGAGATTCTCGGGTAACTCAGGTTTTAGTGATTTTGGTATGGGCCCTTGGGAGTGTGATTCGTTTGATTTCCCTGGGGAAAGGGAACAAAGAAGTCGCTAAAGACTTTTTACTCTAAATGTTGTCTGTGTGGCAAGAAGTTATTTCCAGTTCAGAATTACCCATCTGAAAATGCACGATGTTACATCAGTAATTATTTGACCGATCCCAGAATGCTCTCGGGCGTCGTACGGGACCCTCGTGTTGCACGCGCAAGCCGATTTCGTAGGCGACCGTTGACGGCACAAGCTCTTATAGCGAACTCGGCCCAACGCGGCCTAAATGCTGCGCGCCTGAGTAAACCGCTAACTCGAAAACGCGAAGTAAAAGCATTTGTATATTCGCGCCTGTAAACGCGGCTGAGGTTTACGAGTGAGGTAAAATCGTTCAAAACAGGGCGATGTTTGTTGATGATTTCCGCCGCTAACTTACCGCTTTCGAGCGCGAGTAAGATGCCGCTCCCGGTAAACGGATCAATAAAGGCTGCGGAGTCGCCAATCGCAAGCAGCCCAGGAATCGGGCTTAACGATCTCCGACCAAAACTTTCGAAGGCGACACTCAACCACTCAGAACAAATCGTGGCATGTTCCATAGTTTTCAGCGCGCGGCGATTTTTCAGTACCGTTTCATTCAAAAGGAGGTCCGGCGATGATTGCACGCGACGTACGTCTCTGGCGGAGGCAATGAAGCAGAGATTGCTCATACCCTCCTCAATGGTACTCAAACCGCCGTACCCGCCACGATAGCAATAAATTTCGCAAACACCTGCGGCAACTTTGGTGTCGCGGAAATGGGCCTTCATGGCCACCATTTTCATCCGTGTTCTTTCCCTGACATGCGGATCAGTTTTCCGCATCAACGTGCGAGATCTTCCAGTGGCGTCTATAACGAGCGGAGAACGGCAGGTATGCTCCCCGCCTTGCCATCGAATGCGAACCCCACCTATTCGGCCATCAATTTCAATCACATCGTTCACGGTCGCGTCTTGCACAACAACAACGCCGACTGTTTTGGCACGTCGCAGAAGAATATTGTCCATCAGAGATCGACTCAAACCGAGCGCTGGACCAGCAGCAAACCAGTTACTCGGCACAGAAACGCATTGCCCATTGCGCGAATAAAAGCGAGTTTCCCGCAACAACGCCGGCTGCGCGTTCATAACCTGTTCCCGAACCCCAAGTTCCTGGAAATACTTGTAACATTCTGGGGAAATGAATTCACCGCAGAGCTTTTCGCGCGGGAACGACTTCTGCTCGACAAGGAGTACCCGAATTCCACGTTGAACGAGGTGAATGGCGGCGCTCGCGCCGGCTGGACCAGCGCCGGCAATGATCACGTCAAAGTTGTTCGTCGCGAGCATCATAGTTCAGGCAGCCTTATGGTTTCCGTACCGCTGGTGCTGACGCGACGCTCGATTCGGCTCGGCCGCTGCGGTCATTACGAGTCGGTATGGGAAAACTCTATCAACTGAAACTTCGTGAAGACCTGCTCTCCCAGCAATCTCGCGAAGCTCCCACGATTTAAACCCTCGTAATATCGAAAGCGCGCCGTCTTCTCTTATAAGTCGATTATGGAGAAAAATCTTCGCGATTGTTGTATAGAAGTAATAAGCAACTGGATGCCGATGCAGATCTATAACAAAAATATTTCTGCATGCCACTCGTGCCATTTCACGCAAAATGCTGACGATGTCATTTTCGACAAAGTGATGAGTGAAGAGTGAACAGATAACGAAATCGAATTGATCATCCATGAACGGTAACCGAAAAGCGTCGCCACGAACTCCATAGATATTTTTAAAAACCTTTGACTCTTTTGCGATCGCTTGCGCGGATTGTTCATTCAATTCGATCCCAACGCCACAAAAACTTTTGCCGCGATCTCTTGACCAGATCGCGGCAGATCTAAGTAGTTCTCCTGATCCAGCACCTACATCAAGAACTGTAAATCTCTCGAGTTTTTCGTGCTCGACGAGATTCAGGGCAGATTTTCGAAGCGTGCGGATGTCGCCAAGATACCTGTTGACCCGCTGAAGCTCCACAATACAAGTGTCATACTCGTCGCGCGTATAATCACCCTTATCGAGGTGTTCGAGTTCGTAACTGCGTTGTTTGAACTTGGCGAACATCTCAGGTTTTTAGACTATTGCGACCTGGGTCTCTCGATCACTAAAGCACTGTTCTTAGAACCGAAGCCGATGCAATTACACAGCGCGGTATCGATGCGGGCCTCCCGTGCGATGTTCGGCACATAATCAAGGTCGCAGTGAGGATCCGGTTCATCGAGATTTATGGTTGGCGGGATTTGATTGAGTTGCATTGCGCAAAGTGCGGCACCCAAACCGGCAGCGCCGCTCGCTCCTTGAGGGTGGCCGATCTGCGATTTCGTTGCCGACATCGGTATTCTCGCTGCAAATCCGTCGAGTGCCTGCTTGAGCGCCATTGTTTCGATACGGTCGTTGAGAACTGTTGATGTGCCATGTAGATTGATGTAGTCCACATCCGCAGGTTCCCGACCTGCATCCGCCAGCGCCAGTCGCATGGCGCGCGCTGGTTCGTCTCCATCTTCGGCCAAGCGCACACGATGATAAGCATCACACGTTGAGCCATAGCCGATTATCTCCGCATAGATGCTCGCATTTCGCGCCCGCGCGCGATCGAATTCTTCGAGTATGTATATCCATGAACCTTCTCCCAGGACCATTCCGGATCGGTTTAATGAAAATGGACGAGACGCACGTTCGGGTTCATCGTTCCATTCATTTGTCAAAACCGTCATCAGGTTGAACCCGGCAAGAATTCCAGGAGCAATAGGAGCATCGACGCCACCTGATACCATTACATCTTGACGTCCAAGCGCGATGTGCTGCGCGGCATAAGCGATCGCGTCAGTTGAACTCGTACAACCTGTCGACACGATATGAGAAAGCCCGCGCACACCAAAAGCCATCGACAACTCACTCGACAAGCCCCCATGAGTTGATGCGGGAATTGTGTAGACACTTGCTTTGTAAGTTGGGCCAATATACCAGTACTCGTATTGCTGTTCAGTAAACGCTAAACCGCCACCGCCCGTGCCCAGGATGACGCCGATGCTGCGACGATCTGCTATCGGCATGTCCGATGGAAAGATGCCAGCATCGTTAAATGCTTCGCGTGCAGCCGCAAGAGCGAGAGGGACCGTGCGGGGAACGTGTTTGCGATCTTTCGGGTTGAGCTGGGCCTCCCAGTCGAAGTCGGGCACTTCTGCTGCGATTTTTACAGGCGAGTTTGAGACATCAAAGGATTGAATTTTCCGAACACCACTTCTGCCTTTTAATAGACCATCCCAAAAATGGTCCCGGCCGATCCCCAGCGGAGTGACGCACCCCATGCCAGTGATGACTACGCGGCGCAGACGCGTCAAACCTTCAAACATGAAAGCTAACCCTTTCGCCTACCAGATTTCAGCGGGAGAGAAAGAGGATAACACGCCGGCGTTAGGAGCTTCCAAAGGAGGATGCCGGGTTTACCGCGGCTGGCGCCGACTCTTGGAAGGTCAAACGCTTCTGCTGACCGAGTTTGCTGTTTTAGATTTTCTGGCCGCACTCATTGCAAAACTTCCCGCCTGGAGCAATCTCAGCTTTGCAGTTTTCGCATATTTGCTTTTCCTGTTTTGCTCCACACTCATTACAGAATTTCGTGCCTGAGCTCAGCTTTGCTCCGCACTTTATACAAGCCACTGAATCCCTGGCGCCGGCAATGTTTGCTCCGCATTCGTTACAGAACTTTGCACTAGCCGAGGTTTGCGCACCGCACTTGGGACATGTAACTGTTGGTTCAACGGCGCCCGCTTTTGATCGGTTCATCGCATCAGTCATGGAATTGGCCATAGCATTACCGATCGCAAAACCAGCCCCTAATCCTGCTCCAGTACCTGCGCCGCCTGATGGATTTTGAGCCGCATCGCGCATTGCGTCGGCCGCTTGAAACTGAGCATAGCGTCCGACGTCGCCAATGACACCCATTGACGTGCGCTTGTCCATTGCAGCTTCAACTTCCTGGGGCAGCGAAATGTTTTCGATGACGAATTTTGTGAGCTCTAAACCGAAAGCTTTAACCTCGTCGTTCAATTTAGTGCGAGTGAATTTGCTTAGCTCGTCGTAGTTCGACGCCAAGTCTAATGCCGCAATCTTTGATTCTGCCAGAGCGTCGCTGAAGCCACCCACAAAACTACGTTTCAACTGGCCCTCAATATCCTCGGTAACAAATCTGGCATTTGTACCGGCAACTTCTTTGATCAATGCTTTTGGATCCGCCACGCGGATCGAGTAGATACCGAACGCTCGCAAACGGACCATACCGAAGTCAGCATCACGCATCATCACCGGATTGGAGGTTCCCCATTTCAAGTCTGTGAACTGTTTCGTGTTGACAAAATAGACTTCCGCTTTAAACGGGGAGTTAAAACCATATTTCCAAGCACCGAGTTTGGTCAGGAGGGGAGTATTACCGCCGTCAATCGTATACCGACCCGGAGGAAAAACGTCTGCAATCTGTCCCTCAGAAACGAACACGGCCGCCTGCGATTCGCGCACGATTAGTTGTGCTCCGTTTTTTATCTCCTGGTCCAACACCGGAAACCTATACAGAAGCGTATTACTGGAATCGTCCAGCCATTCGATGACTTCTATAAACTGTGAGCTGACGTTGAGTCGGTCAAATATTCCCATTGTGGTTTTCCTACTCTGTTTGGATTTAACGTTTGTAATTATACAACTCTCGGAGTCGAGATTGCTTTTCGGCTGACCCGGGTTCGCCAGGCGACAACAGCCAGTGCCGCTACGCCGCCAATAGTATCAATCAAACTGTCGTGTAGAGAAGATGTGCGCGACGGGACGAAGCTTTGGTGGAATTCATCCAGCAGTGAATACATCCCCACGACCGCCACAGAAATGATGATCCAGTTGTTCCTTAATGAAGCGTGGGACGATCCTCGAAATGCTCTCGCCGCAAGGTACCCCAGGACAAAATACTCCGTAAAATGCGCGGCTTTTCTGGTGAGGAAGTGAATACTACCCAGACTTTGGGCAGAAACGTTTGGGAAAAGCCACTTCACGAGTGGCTCAATAATCCGCGATGTATTATTAGCAGAAAAGTTGGCGGTCGAAGCAAATGAAATGATCGCTATCCAGACCAGTAGCGGAAAATACCGACTCACTCTGCTGCTAAATTGTTCAGTCATTTAGTACTGCCAGCTTAGCAAAATGGGAAGCGATTTTCTCGCTTCCCATCCAATTTCCACTGATCAGCTCAACCCTATAAGGCCGCTGCACCAGATACAACCTCAATAATTTCGTTAGTAATCGCCGCCTGTCGCACTCGATTCATATTGAGCGTAAGAATATCTATCAATTCACTCGCATTCTTGGAGGCTGAATCCATCGCCGTCATCCGCGCTCCATGTTCTGACGCAACCGATTCTAGCAACGCACGAAATATCTGCGTCTCGATAAGTCGGGGAAGCAGCCGACTAAACATCACCTCTGGTGGTTGCTCGTAGATGTAGTCGATGAGATTTTCTGTTTTTGTCTCCTCACCCACTTGCGATCGCGAAACGGGAAGCAGTTGCTCTAACACCACGCGTTGTTGCAGAACCGATTTGAACTCGTTATAGATCAGAAAAATTTTGTCTAAATCGGTATTATCCGTGTAACTCTTTATTAAATTTCGAGCAACCTCGAGTGCTTCAGAAAACTCGACTCGGCCCTTGCCTGTTAGGCCGAGATATTCACGGGCAATTGGTACACGGCGATTACGAAAAAAGTCTCTGCCCTTCCGACCGATTGCGACGATCTCAACTTGTTTATCACGATTGTCAGCGATAAAAGCCTGGGCGGCTTTAGTCAGGTTCGTATTGAATGCGCCGCACAACCCTTTGTCCGCAGTAATCAAGACCAGCAAGTAATGCTCGTTGCCCCGCTGGTCCAATAGTGGATGATGAAAGTCTTCATCAGTGCGCTTTGCGAGCTCTGTAAGAACTTCCGCCATCTTGTTTGCAAAAGGACGTGCTGTCACAACGCGATCTTGAGCGCGTTTCAACTTTGCGGCAGATACCATTTTCATCGCCTTGGTAATCTGCTGTGT
This sequence comes from Pyrinomonadaceae bacterium, assembly GCA_046262775.1. GTDB lineage: Bacteria > Acidobacteriota > Blastocatellia > Pyrinomonadales > Pyrinomonadaceae > PSRF01. The sequence continues at coordinate 35,200 of JBHEMC010000005.1, forward strand.
GTTCTTTACCGACTTGATACGTCGGCGAATGTCTAAAAGATTTGGCATCTACTCTCACACGACTGCGGCGGCTGGCCGGGCCGTGGTCGTGGCACTCAGCACCCCACTACCGTCTGAGGAGCCTTTCTCCCGCCACATACGCTTAAAATCTTCCAGGGCTTGCTTCAAATCGGATTTAATATCGTCAGTCAAACTCTTCTTGTCGCGAATGCTTGAAAGCAATCCTGGATGCGAATTCTCAAAGAAGGTAAGGAGGTTGGTTTCAAATTTGCGAATATCTTCGATGGCGATATCGTCGGTATAGCCGTTTGTCGCAGACCAAATTACGAGTACCTGCTTTTCAACGTCCATTGGTCGATACTGCGGCTGTTTCAAGATCTCCGTTAGCCTTTGCCCACGCGCAAGCTGTGCTTGAGTTGCTTTATCAAGATCCGAACCAAATTGAGCGAAGGCTTGCAATTCCCGAAACTGAGCAAGGTCGAGTCGTAATGTTCCGGCAACCTGTTTCATGGCCTTGATCTGGGCGGAACCACCCACGCGCGAGACGCTGTTTCCTACGTTGATAGCGGGTCGAAAGCCGCTGTTGAAGAGGTCCGCCTCAAGAAAAATTTGGCCATCAGTAATTGAGATGACGTTAGTTGGGATGTACGCCGAAATGTCACCTGCCTGAGTTTCGATGATGGGCAGGCTCGTCAATGAGCCGCCTCCTTTTGCATCGGAGAGCTTTGCGGCCCGCTCAAGCAAACGAGAGTGCAGGTAGAACACATCTCCCGGATACGCTTCCCGGCCCGGTGGCCGGCGCAACAGCAAGGATATTTCCCTGTAAGCTGCCGCCTGTTTTGAAAGATCGTCGTAAATCGTTAATGCGTGTCGACCATTGTCGCGAAAGTACTCCCCCATTGCAGCACCAGAATACGGAGCGAGAAACTGCATCGCTGCAGGATCGGAAGCGGTCGCCTTGATTACGATCGTGTAATCCATGGCTCCAAAATCCTGCAATGTCTTGACGACCTGGGCCACCGTGGATGCCTTTTGCCCTATGGCGACATAGATACAAATCACGTCCTTCCCTTTTTGATTAATGATAGTGTCGACCGCGACTGCTGTTTTGCCGGTTTGTCGATCGCCAATGATCAGCTCGCGTTGACCGCGGCCGATCGGCACCATTGCGTCGATTGCCTTGAGACCGGTTTGCAACGGTTCTTTCACTGGTTGTCGGTCTACTACGCCCGGAGCTATGCGCTCAACTGGATAGTATGAATCGGTAACGATTGGACCACGCTCGTCGATTGGGTTCCCTAATACGTCAACAACTCGACTGATCAACGCATCGCCTACAGGGACTTGCATGATGCGTCCGGTGCGTTTTACGAGATCGCCCTCGCGAATCGCCTGGAACTCACCAAACAGAACGGCGCCAACTTTGTCTTCCTCGAGATTAAGTGCTAGCCCGCGGACCTCGTGTGGAAATTCCAGCAACTCACCGGCCATAACCTTTTCAAGGCCGTGAATTTCGGCGATACCGTCGCCAACCTTGATGACCGTTCCCACCTCCATAACAGTAACGCCGGTATCGAAGTTTTCGATCTGTTTGCGAATTATTTCGTTAATTTCGCTTGCTCGAATGGGTTCCATGATTTCCTCAATAGGATTTTATGCCATCACGCGTTTGCCAGTTCAGCGGCCATCCGTTCGAGCTGGTTGCGTACAGATCCGTCGAAAACGGTTGACCCAATTTGCGTGACCACTCCGGCAACAATGTCCTCATCGATCAGAAAGTTCAACCGAACAGCCTTTCCGGTAGATGCGCCCAGAGCGCTCTCCAACGACTCTTTTGATTGTTCTGGAAGCGGCCGCGCAGTGGTAACACTCGCCGACACTACGCCGGCTCGCTCATCGAGCACGTGATTAAACCGCTCAGCTATCTGGATTAATTGGGGAAGTCGTTGATTTGTGAGCAACACCCGCAGAAATGCGCCGGTAGTCTCTTTTACTTTTGTTCGTGAGATCAGTTCATCAAGCAGTCGGCGCTTCTGATCGTGAGGAACGGTTGGATTGGAGAATACCTCAGCCAGCAGCGCGCTTGAATTCATAAGGGATGCCCAGCCGGCAAGTTCCTTTTGAATCTCAGCCTGTTCACCACGCTCAATGACGACATCGGCTAGTGCGGATGCATAGCGCCGCGCGACTGTCTGCAAACTCAAATTCTACGTCTCCTTAGTTCTGCGATGCTGGCGCTAATGAGGCGAGCATCTTCCTTAACGGTTATTCTGTTTAGAATTTCGCTTCGTGCCACTTCAACGCTGCGCATTGCGAAGTAGTGCTGTAACTGCCTGCGAGCCACTCGACGCGCCATTTCCACGTCCCGTTCGGCCTGCAATCGCATCTTTGCCATTTCTTGCTCAGTTGCTTTCTCTATACGATTGCGCTCGTCTTCCGCCTCCGCCGTGGCGCGCTGACGTACCAATTCGATGTCACCCTGCAATAGCGCCAGTCTCGCTTCGGCCTCCGAGAGGAGCGCAAGAGCTGCGTCTCGCTCGGTCTGGGCTTGCTCCAACTCGTGCCGAATTCTCTCACGCCTGGCTTTAAGAGCCTCCGCAACACGTCGCCGCAACAGGAAAATAACCACGAACAGAAAGAGAGCGAGATCGGCAAACTTCCAGACTTCGAGTCCCGGATAGTCCATCCACCAGAGCATGTCTGATGCTGAAAAACCTAGCATAATTAAGTCTAGCCTGCGCCTCGCAGGATTCTGTCGGTTATCAAAGCTCCCATCCTGCCTGCCTGTGCTTCAAGTTCCATTCGCGCCTGCTGCTGTTGAGCCTCCGTGGTTTCCAAGGCCAACGACACCACGCGTTGCGCTTCCTGCTTCACGTCACGCAACCGCTCCTCGCGCTGACGATTGGCCTCAGCACGTTCGTGCTCCAGCAGCTTGTACCCTTCAGTTCGCGCATCACGCAGAGCTACATCGTACCGTCGAACTTTTTCTTGTTGCTCCGACGCCAGGCGCTCCGCTTCAGACTGTCGGTTTCGAAGCTCAATTTCCCGGTCTTTGAGGATCTTGTTAACCGGCTTTAGCAACGTGCTATTAACGATAGCCACCATCACGGCAATGAGTATGACATGCAACAGCAGAGTCCCATCTGGTACTAGCTGAATTGTGTTCTCTGCCAGAAACATGTCGTTGGTATAAGTGTAGGAAATTTGCTTGCCAAAAAGCGCGCGAGTCTAACATGGCGCCAAAAGAGGGTCAACTTGACTGCGCTTGGTAAACTGGCCGCCAGGGGCGTCCCACTTTACACTGTGGGCGGTGGCACAAAGTACTATGGCCAGTAGCACTGCTTAAAATCTTGACGTAATGAGATCGTAAATTCGGTTTAGGTCGTCAATGCTGAAGAAGCTTATCTCCAGAGTCCCCCGTCCCTCCGCTCCCTTCTGAATAATTCGGACCTGCGTACCTAGGAGCCTTCGCAGCTTGCTTTCGGCTGCTCGAATGTTTGGATCCATGGCAACTGGCGCCGCGGGAGGTCCGGACTTTTCTTCACCCGAACGCTTCACCAGCAGCTCCGTCATACGCACTGAGAGGTCCCGTTCAATAATCTGTCGAGCTAATCGGCGCTGTTGATCGACGTGTGGAAGAGCTAACAACGTGCGCGCATGGCCGGTCGAGAGCTTTCGTTCGACAACTAGTTTTTGGAGATCGTCAGGCAATCGAAGGAGGCGAAGATAATTCGTTATATAGGATCGATCACGACCAACTCGTGCAGCGAGCGCGTCCTGGGTCAAACCTACGGTTTCGATTAGTTTCTGGTAAGCGTGCGCCTCTTCAATTGGATTTAAATCCTCCCGCTGAACATTCTCGATAAGAGCTATCTCCAACGCCTGGTCATCCGGGACGTCCTTGATAACGGCTGGGATCTTCGTCAAACCCGCCATTAACGCCGCACGCCAACGCCGCTCGCCGGCAATCAGTTCATACCGCTCGCCTATTCGTCGAACCAATATGGGCTGCACAACGCCGTGTGTTTTTATTGATTCCGCGAGATTCTGTAGCGACCCCTCCTCAAAATGCGTCCGCGGCTGCAGGCGTCCGGCGTCGACGGTGGCAATATCAATTTCGTATGGGTCTTCGGCGACAGCCACCGCGAGATCAGATGACAGCAGCGCTCCCAAGCCCCGCCCCAACGCCTTCCGATTCATAAACAATCTCCTTGGCCAACCTGATATATGCTTCGGCACCCTTTGAGTGTGCATCGTATGTCGTTACAGGCTTTCCGAAACTTGGCGCCTCAGCGAGTCTTACGTTTCGGGGTATGACAGTTTCGAAGACCTGCTTGCCATAGAAGTCACGCAAGTCAGAGGCTACCGCCGCCGACAAGTTAGTCCGCTCGTCATACATCGTGAGAAGCAGTCCTTCGATGGTCAACGCAGTGTTGTGCAACCTTCTGATCCGTGCCAGCGTGTCAAAGAGTTCCGTAACGCCCTCCAACGCATAATACTCACACTGTATGGGAACAATTAACGATTTCGCCGCTGTGAGCGCGTTAAGCGTCAGCAATCCCAGCGAAGGCGGACAGTCAATAAGAATGAAGTCGTAGTTTGGTTCTACCTCGGCCAACACATTCCTCAATTGATACTCTCGCTGACTGATTTCAATTAACTCCACTTCGGCTCCCGCCAAATCCTTGTTCGCGGGCAACACGTCAAGGGGTGGCATTTCAGTGTGAACTATGAGGTCGCGGACAGGATGGTTTAGCACGATAGCGTGGTAAAGGCCGCGACGAAAAGATCCTCGCTGGATGCCGATGCCCGAAGTCGCATTGCCCTGCGGATCGGCGTCTACGAGCAAAACCCTATGACTCCATGCGGCGATCACGGCAGCGAGATTTACGGCTGTGGTGGTTTTCCCGACACCGCCCTTTTGGTTAGCTACCGCAATTATTCTCGCCATAAACGGCTGGGAGGGTCTCCTTAAGATTGGCGAGCCTAAACTAGCACATGTCTGGAGATGACCGCTACCCCGATGTTTTGTGGGTAGTGGGGTGCAATAACAGGCCGTCTTATAGCGTTTTTTCATGTTTCACGTGTCCCGAACGAACAATCGGGGACACGTGAAACATTAAATGGGGGCTGATCGGTGCGCTGAAAGGAAGACAAGAACTGCAGAGAGGGCGGCCGGCGTCAAACCCGGTACCCGTCGAGCTTCGCCGAAAGTTCTGGGTTTTGCGCGATCCAGCCGCTCTACCACCTCGTTGGAGAGCCCGTCGATCTTGTTGAAAACGACATCAGAGGGGATGCGAAGTTCGTCGTGTTGATAGACCTTCGACATCATTGACGTATAACCGGCCATGTATCCCTCGTAAAGGCAGTCAGCGAGTACGGTGCTCAAATCCTGTTGACTCATGCCACTTCGGACATGCACCGGCAGCAGAGATTGAATCGTCGCCTGCGTGACTCCTGGCCACTTTGACAGCTGCGCGAGTGATACGCTGTCGCCCAAGTCTCGTTGCAATAAAGACTGGGCAGCGGCGTATTGCGGATCTCGGCGTCTCAAAAAAGATGTATCCAGTGTTTCACGCAAGCGCGCCAGCCTCTCACGTTTTCCGTTGAATCGATCCCAATCGACATCACCAACGAGACCCAATTCTCGACCATACTGCTGAAGACGCGAGTCGGCATTGTCATACCTCAGCGCCAAACGATATTCAGCTCGAGACGTGAATATGCGATAGGGCTCATCCACGCCCTGCTGGATCAAATCGTCCAACAACACACCGATATAGGACTCCTCTCGCCGCAGACGAAACGGCGGGCGCTTCTGAACAAATAAGGCGGCATTGATGCCGGCCAACAAACCCTGGCATGCAGCTTCTTCGTACCCCGTCGTGCCGTTTAGCTGTCCCGCATGAAAGAGACCTTTATAGCGGATCGTCTGGAGATCCGGCCGCAGTTCCCGCGGGTCCACGAAGTCATACTCAATCGCATATCCCGGTCGAATAATCTGTGCTTCTTCCAGTCCCGGGATCATTCTGACAAGGTCTTGCTGCAACTCAGCCGGCAAGGATGTAGAAAAGCCATTTAGGTAGACTTCGTTCGTGTTATGACCTTCTGGCTCTAAAAATAGTTGATGACGGTCCTTATCTGCAAATTTGACGACCTTGTCTTCAATAGAGGGACAATAGCGCGGGCCGATTCCCTTGATCTTCCCAGAATACAAAGGCGATTCAGAAAGGTTGTCGCGAATCGACCGGTGCACGTCTGGGGTCGTATATCCGATGTAACAATCCAGTTGCGGCTGCGTCAAATCGTCTGTGGCGAAGGAAAATGGGACCGGATTCCGATCGCCTGGCTGAGGCTCAAAAGCCCTCCAATTAATCGTTCGTCCGTCAAGCCGGGGTGGGGTCCCTGTCTTCAATCGGCCAACCGGAAAGCCAAGATTGCGAAGCGCCGCAGCTAATTCAATGGACGCAGGCTCGCCGGCACGTCCGGCGCTATAGGTTCGTCTGCCTGTATGCACCGTTCCGTTGAGGAATGTACCTGTGGCAACAACAACAGCCTGTGCTGCCATGCGCCGGCCGTCCTCAAGCTCAACTCCGGCAACCTCTCCTCGATGGATCACCAAGTCAACAACCTTACCCTGCCTCAAATGTAGATTAGGCGTTGCTTCTAAAGTACGCCTCATCTCAGCCCTGTAGCGCATCCTGTCGGCCTGTGCTCGCGGCGATTGAACTGCCGGACCTCGAGATCGATTCAGGAGTCTGAACTGAATTCCGGTCCGATCGATTACGCGCCCCATGATTCCACCGAGCGCGTCTATTTCACGCACCAAATGACCTTTTGCAATTCCCCCTATCGCAGGATTACATGACATTTGCCCGATTAGATCCAGATTGATAGTGATTAGACATGTCGAGGCCCCCAGTCGAGCCGCCGCGGAACACGCTTCGGATCCAGCATGGCCAGCGCCAATTACGATCACATCGAAGATATCGTCGAATGTCATTCCTACTTGCCTATACAAAAGGTCGCAAAAATCTGCGACAGAATCTCTTCCGGTGTGGTTTCTCCAGTAATTTGTCCGAGCAGCGTAAGCGCATTATGCATTGGCATCAGCACCAACTCTTCGGTTCGACCCTCTTCCAGCAACTCCGTCGCGCGCTTCAACTCAGCAACAGTACTTTGCAACAGATCGTGATGACGCGCGTTGATAACGACCAAATTTCCTGGTTCAATAACTGCTCGCTCAAACTTGCTCAGTATAGCAGCGCGTAACTCTTCGATCCCGTCGCCAGTAAGCGCCGAGACAGTAAGGTCCACATTACTCATATCACCGCACCCGTGTGTAATCAGATCGGATTTGTTTGCTACAACGAGCCGACGCACCTCTCTAGTCTGCGCAAGCATTTCAAGGTCGTCTGGTCCAACCGGTCTGGATCCATCCAAGACCGCCACAACAAGATCTGATCGGGCAATGTGTTTAACGCTACGTTCGATACCCAAGTTTTCGATCACGTCTGGTGAGCCGCGAATGCCTGCAGTGTCAGTCAACCAGACCGGCACACCATCGATCTCGATCGGCTCTGATAGCGAGTCTCGCGTGGTTCCCGGGATGTCTGTCACAATGGCCCGGTCAATACTTAGTAACTTATTGAAAATGCTGGACTTACCGACATTCGGGCTGCCGGCGAGCGTGACGTGAATTCCATCCTTAATCAGTTGACCAGTGGAAAAAGTCTGTGCTAGTTTCGCGACTCCCGCAGCAATCCTCCTGAGGTCACAAACTATTTTCTCGCCGTGCGGCGCCGCCAGATCGTCTTCAACAAACTCGAGCGCCGACTCCAGCACCACGATGACGTCGAGCAGACTGGACTTAAATGGACCAAGCGCAATTGATAGTTCGCCGTTGATTTGTAATGCGGCTTGATGCGCCGCGGCTTGCGTTTGCGACGCTATCAAGTCGCGGATAGCTTCAGCCTGGGCCAAATTCAACTTTCCGTTGGCCAAGGCTCGCAACGTAAATTCACCCGGACCAGCGGCAAGGGCGCCAGCTTGAATGGCGCGTTCAATAACACGGCGCAGCACTACTGGTGATCCATGGCAACTAATCTCGACTACGTCTTCACCGGTCAAAGAATGTGGAGCCGCGAAGTAGGTGATCAAAGCTTGATCGATCACGGCGGAGGTATCGGGATCTGCCAGGGTTCTTAATGTTGCATAGCGCGGTTGAATATCGCCAAGATTACCGGCGAGGGTAGACGTAATCTGAAGTGATTCGGGACCACTTAGACGAACAACACCGAGGGCACCACGACCCTTAGGACTTGATATTGCGACGATCGTCCCCATAGCAGATGTCCGTTTGCTTTGATGTGGCTCAGGATTTCTTGAGTTGAATTTTCAGCTTTCGATCTGCGCCTTCGCCGATGGATTCTGTAGACAAATCTGATTGATCGGCAAGTGTGAGGTGGATGATGCGACGCTCATTTGCGGTCATTGGTTCAAAAGTAAAGGGTAGACCAGTTTGGCGCACTTTGGTTGCAGCGAGGTTAGCCATGGCTTGTAGTTCCGCTTCGCGCGTGGCACGAAATCCGTTTACATCGCAAACGAGGCGTCCACCAGCGAGACTTCGACCAAACACCTGGTTGGTGAGGTGCTGCAACGCCTCGAGCAACTCACCTGTCTGGCTCTGGACCAACTCGGCATCGGCTCCGCGAATATCGAGCACAGTTCCGCTGACGCTTTCCTTTGTACTGGCATTTAATTTCAGCCCCGTCGATTCAAAGATCGATTCGAGGAATTTAACGGCTTGAGTTGCTGTTTCTTCCATAGGTTTACCTACATCTTTTATTTAGCGAACACGACATCGTCCTGAGTTTTTGTCCAACGATTGATCAAGAACTGCTGGCTGAAGCCTACGATATTACCTACTAACCAATATACAAGAAGACCCGACGGGGCGCCCCACAACACGTACAGCATAAACATCGGCATGCCAATCGCCATCACTTTTCTTTGCATTGGATCCGCAGAAGGCGCTGGAGTAATAAGCTGAAGAACAATCATTGTTCCGGCCATCAATACTTCCAGAATGTGATACGGATCACCCGACGAAAGATCCGGCAACCAAAGGAAAGTCGCCTGGCGAAAATCCAGAGAGATAGTGATAGCACGGTACAGAGCGAACAAAAAAGGCATCTGAATTAAAAGCGGCAGACAGCCTCCCAGTGGGTTACCTTCCTTCATTAACCGCAGCTGCTCCATCTGGAGTTCCTTCAGCCGCGGGTCCGTCTGCTTCATTCCTTTGATTTTTTCCTGAAGCTCCTTCATCCGCGGTGCGAGCTTCTGCGCCTTCTTCATTGCTTTCGACGAACGCCATTTCAATGGAAAAAACAAGGAATAGACCAGTATCGTAAATAGAATAATCGCCACGCCGTAACTGCTCGTCAGCCGAAACAAAAAGGTAATGCACCTGAGAATTGGCACAGCCAATGGTCGCGACAACCACCCGAGGAAACCATAATCGATCAGCCCTTCAAGATCGATCGGTCGTTGGACCACGCTGCTGACCTGCTTACTAGCTTCGGTCAAAAGGTAATGGTCCTTTGGTCCTGCATAAACCACTGTGCGGGAACCATCCGCCGAAATAGGAATCCACGCTGTGACCAAATAATTCTTCTCTGGTTTGCCGTTTACCTGCTTTTCGTAGGAAACAGTGCGATATTCAACTCCCTCACGCTTCTTGTCAGGAACGGCGACCATCGCAAAGTACGTATCACCCACTCCTGCCCAGTCAGATTCTCCACCAAGAGCAAGCCGATCGGGACTGTTCTTGTTGGTGTTTATTCCAGCCGGTTGATGCCTTTCAATCTTGTTGTTGACGTAAGCGATGGCTTCAGGGGCTACCGAGTAAAACGTGTGATGACTGACCCCCTGATCTCCGATACTTGGACCAATGGTTATTTTTGCCTGAGGAACACTTCCGCTTCGATTTATGGAGACAGTGAGATCTGTTTCATACAGGTCTGCATTGAATTGAAGAGTTTTCCTGACTTGTAATCCGTTGCTGCCCTCAAAGGCAAAGGTAATCTGTTTCTTTTCACCAGGAATCAAGTCGGCAGTGACATCACCGTCTCCTTCGACTCCTTCGATTCGATAGGTGCTTTCACGTAATGCGCTATCGAGGCCGGAATCGCCTGTTATGATCTGCAATGGAACCTCACGAGGCTGGCGCTTCAATCCTTCAGGTGAAATTAATTCCAAAGAAACTGGACTCCGCTTGTTACCAGCGACTGAAAATATGTCACGACCGCTATTCCGGTTCTTTTTAATTATCCAGCTTATTGGCTCCGCTCCGAGACTATCGAACTTAGCCTCGTACAAAGGAGTTTTGATTAACAGCGTTCTGCGAGGCGCCGCATTCGCAACGGGGGCCGGCGTTGCTTGTGCCGTTGGCGTTGTACTCGCCGCCGCTCCGGTTGCTGTCGTTTCTGCTGGTGGAGTCGCCGACGGTGGGGTTGGCTGAGGCGACTTAACGGGATAAAAATAGCTCCACAGAATCAGAATTGCGGTTGAAATTACGAGGGCAAGTATCAGTCGTTGTTGCTGCATCTGTGATCCGGCGTTGAATTGTTATTGTGTGTACTATTTGACGGGATCGTAGCCGCCTGCGCTGAACGGATGGCAACGCAACAAGCGTCGCACAGCAAGGACACTTCCCCGCACTGCGCCGTAACGAGCAATTGCGTCAATTGCGTATTCCGAACAAGTTGGAATGAACCTGCACGAGGGAGGTAGCAGTGGTGAAAGCGCCAGCTTATAAACCTTAAGACATGAGATTAGTACTGCTTTCACTTGTTTCAGTGCTTAAAGAGATGCCACTTCCCGTATTCCGATCTCTTGTACGATTTCTGCGAGTTCCCTTGCTGGTGCATCCAGTTTCGTGTTTACGAGCGTGGCTTTCGCATTCAATACCCAATCGTAACTTCGGGTCAAACCCTGTAGATTCTCTTCGTTTGAGCGAAATGCTTCCCTTAACAAACGCTTTGCTCTGTTGCGTTGCACCGCTTTACCAACGGCCTTCCTCGAGGCCGTGACTCCCAAACGATGTTGCGAAATTTCATTATCAACGACAAATACCGTAATGTAAGTTCCGTCGTAACGCTTGCCTTTTCGGTAGACGTGTTGGAATTCGGCTGGGACACGCAAACACTTCATCAAAAAGAATTCGCGCCTTAGTAATGGGCCGGAGTTAATCGCTTGCGACCTTTTGCGCGCCGTCTTTTCAATACGAGCCGACCATTTTTGGTTGCCATGCGTGCCCGAAATCCGTGGGTCTTTGCGCGGCGCCGATTGTTCGGCTGAAAGGTTCGTTTAGACATAGTCATCAATTCTCCCGTTGAAAGAAAAGCGTAAGACTAATAGTCACGCGAATGGTATGTCAAGAATGGTGCGCTATTGATCGAGTAACCAATAGATGCTCCACCTGGCAAAAGCTACATCGGAGATCTGTATGCATTTGATTTATTCCACATCAATTCACTGTTCGTGCCTCAAATGAAGCTGCGGCGGTGGTCAAAACTGTGTTGTAGACCGGTCATTAAGGGTTAGGTTTTACGCATCAGGCAGCACCAGTTGCAGGTTCATGTTTTATGATTCCGCCGACCTTGATAAACCCCAAAGGTGTATGTTAGTCTCCGCAGGCTTCGGTACTCAGACTCCCGTAAGTAGTTGATAAGCAAGCACTTTAAAGCTTTACTTTAAGAGGGTCCGGTTTTCCACATGGCTGTGGAAAAGATTGTGGAAAAGCCTTTTGTCCTGTCCGGCTTGGGCTTTTCACGGCCAACAGGAGAAAGCCGAGAGTCTATATTTTCGCAGGTTCTGAATTTCCCGAATCTTCGTCTCAGGTCCGATGAACACTTCCGTTAATAGTAATATTTGGGGTGAAATTCTTTTATCACTCAAGGGCAGGTTAAATCAGCAAGCTGTAGAAACTTGGTTCAAGCCGATTCGGTTTGAAAGCCTGGACAACTCCAGTCAAGTCATCCGGCTTCGCGCCCCAAATCAGATAGTCAAAGATTGGGTTGTTAGTCATTACACCGCTCAACTTCGTGAGTCACTGGACGATCTCCATCTACCTGGATATTCCGTTGGGTGGACTATAGACACGGCCGACGATTTCTCAGGTTCGCATGGTTCGCGAGACCTGCAACTTTCAAAGGTCGAACAGCAGGTCGGAAACGGAAAAGCGTCGATTCAGACGGACATTCCGAGATCGACCAACGTCGATGTAAACGTCTCCTCAGAGCCTTCGCTGAATTCAAAATATACATATGAAAGCTTTGTAGTTGGATCTTGCAATCAGTTTGCGCATGCCGCTTCCATGGCAGTCGCCGAGGCGCCTGGTCGAACTTACAACCCTCTTTATCTTTACGGAGGAGTGGGTCTGGGCAAGACACATCTCATGCATGCATGCGGCCACGCAATTAAGGCGCGCAATAATAACCTGCACTTGTGCTACATCTCGTCCGAGAAGTTCATGAACGATCTGATTAACGCCATCCGTTACGACAAAACGCAGAGCTTTCGCGAGAAATATCGGTCGGTCGATGTTCTGCTAATTGATGACGTTCAGTTTATAGCGGGAAAGGAGCGAACCCAGGAGGAATTTTTTCACACGTTTAACTCGCTCTACGATCAGCAAAAGCAAATCGTTATTAGCTCTGATTGTCCGCCCCGAGAAATTCCTACCCTGGAAGAGCGGCTTCACTCTCGTTTTGAGTGGGGGTTGATTGCTGATATTGAGCCGCCGGACCTCGAAACTAAAATTGCTATACTAAAACGTAAGGGTGATCTGATAGGCGTAACTATTCCAGACGATGTGGCTCTCTACATCGCCAGCAGAGTGAAGAGTAACGTTCGAGAACTGGAGGGTTCTCTCGTGCGACTAATTGCTATTTCCTCACTTCGGGGCGAGCCAATTTCTAAGAGTCTTGCGCAGGATGCGATTCGTAATATCGCAAAGGAAGAAGAGCCCGGCGTCATCACCGTGCAACACATTCAGAAACTCGTCGCGTCTACTTACAAACTCTCAGTTGACGAACTATTGTCAAAGAACAACGCTCGGCATGTATCCCACCCGCGGCAAGTAGCAATGTACCTTTGCAAGCATTTGACGAAACATAGCTATCCTGAAATAGGTCGCGCGTTCGGCGGCAAGCACCACACGACGGTGATCCATTCGGTTGAAAAAATTGAGTCGCTGGTGGGGGTAGACGTAACGCTGCAACGTCTCATCAGCGAACTTACGGAATCGCTGCAGAAGTAATTTCCACAACCTGTTGAAGAACGTTTTGTGGAAATGTGATATCGTCTTGCTCCGCTTATTTTTTTCCGAAGATCAGCAACAGATTGCAGAATCCTTCCACATGGCCGGATCGAGCAAGATGGCCGGAAAACCTAAGGATAAGCGGTTTTTCACATATCCACAGCTACCTACTACTACTACTAGATAAATACAACTAAGTTTTTCTAGTAGAAGAAGATCAGTGCTGGGTAGTTTCGAGCTTGAAGGAGTTGATCAAGATGCAATTTGTAGTTAGTAAACAAAACCTGCAAAAGGAACTTGGTTTCGTTCAAGGAGTCGTAGAGAGAAAAAACACGATCCCCGTGCTTTCGAATATTCTCATTGAGTCGGTCGGTGAGAACACCGTGCGTCTTACCGGCACGGATCTGGACGTCACGATCCGCTGTGATATGGATGCAGAGGAAATTACAACACCAGGTTCGATGTGCGTTCAAGCACGCAAACTTTTCGAAATTGCGAGGCTGTTACCTGATGCTCCTGTGAGTTTTAAGAAAGAAGATAACGAGTGGGTCACGGTCAAATGCGATCGCGCCCGGTTCAAAATGGTCGGCGTTGCAAGGGATGCTTTTCCTGAAGTTCCAAGCTTCAAATCGGCGCCTACGAAAATTCCCGCAACCGATCTAAAGAGCCTTATCGATCGAACTATCTTCGCTATTACTCAGGAGGAGTCGAGGTACACGCTGTCTGGAGCTAAATTCATCATGGATGAGTCAGGCGCGCGAATGGTAACGACAGATGGACATCGTCTCGCGTATGTAGAAAAGAAAAACGTAACGAAGAATGGGGCGCAGCAGGGGATCGATACTCTGATTCCGCGGAAAACGTTGGCGGAGTTAACTAAACTCACCGCAGGCTTTGATGGCGAGATCAGTCTCGGAATGGACGAGAACCATATTTACTTTGAAGTTGGTGCACGGTTGCTAATATCGCGGATGTTATACGGCCAATTTCCAAACTACGAAATGGTAATGCCCAAGAACAATGACAAATCGGTCGAGTTTGACAGCAGTTTGTTGAATTTGGCAATTCGAAGGGTCGCATTGATGGCTGATGAACGTTCGCACGCAATTCGATTTCATCTTGAGCCGGATCAATTAATCATAAGTTCACAAAACGCAGAAGAAGGTGAAGCTAACGAAACACTGCAGACTTCGTATGCAGGCGATGAAACCGACATCGGCTTCAACGCACAATACCTTCAGGATTTTCTAAACGTAGTCGGCGACGCGAAAATTGCGTTCGAATTCAAGGACGGCAATTCGCAAGCGCAACTGCAACCCACCGAAAGTGGAGAGTACGAATATAAGTACATCGTGATGCCCATGCGCATTTGATTGATAGTTGTAGACATGAAAACAACGAGTGTGCTGTTCGATCTAAGTTGCGGACTTTCGATGTCAAGTAGCGGAGTTTTCGGGCTGGCGAACCTTTATACAAGCTGCCGATATCTTCTCTTTGGTGAATCTGGCGCTAGTGTTTGCCACAATGTCAGAATTTTAAGAGACCCGGGTTGTAAGAAAATAAATTCAGGGAGTTCAAAGCGTCTTGGACTTATAGAAAACTCACTAAGTCGAAAGTCCGTGACCCAGATCGATGACAATAACACGACGAAGGCGCTCCTTTAATTGGGAGCGCCTTCTGTTTAAGCAAAGATTGTACGACGAAGCGCTATGTTAGAATCCCATCATGCTGCTCGCCTCAATTGAAGCGACTAATTTTCGCAATCTAAGTGGCAAGATTTCCTGGGGACCGCAACTCAACATCATTTACGGTAACAACGGTCAAGGCAAGACAAATTGGCTTGAGGCGATACACGTTCTCGCTCGTACAAAATCTTTTCGCACACAACGTCTGCAGGAGACCATTAGGTTCGGAGAGGACCAGGCGGTTATCAATGGTATCGTAAAGTGCGGTTCAGATATACAACGAGAACTCCAGGTTTCTTTGCAGGGCACCACGAAGTCCATCGCCGTTAATAACAAGCGAGAAGTACTGACGAGATACCTCACGCACCTAGCGGTCTTCACTTTTACAGCATTAGATCTTGACGTGGTTCGTGGAATGCCGGAAGCGCGAAGACGGTTTCTTGATCGTGGCGTGGCTTCTTTAAAGCCGTCGTACCTTCGAGATTTAGCGGATTACAACAAGGTGATAAAGCATAAGAACAAGATTCTTGAGAGTGCTCTGGATGAGAATCGGGACCGAGACACGATCCGGGATTTATTGGCGCCGTGGAACGACCAATTGGTGCCGCTCGCCTGGCGCATTCACAGTGCGAGAGAAAATTATGTTAAAGACCTGAATCGGGCCCTTGAACACCAACTCTTCGACCGCCGACATCTAACAACCCGTTACATCTCGTCACTCGAAGGGAAGGGGGACATCAACGATTACGAGGGTTTGTTCCGGTCCCGGCTGATGCTCAGACAGGAAGCGGAATTAAAGTCTGGCCACTGTTTAATAGGGCCGCACCGGGACGAATGGAAGATACTACTCGACGCTCGCGAAATCAGGATTTTTGGTAGCTCCGGGCAACAGCGTAGCGCATTGTTATTATTAGACTTAGCAGCAATTTCGTTGTATAATTTAGCCCTCAATGAGAATCCGATTTTTATCATCGACGATGTCGACGCAGAACTCGACGAGAGAAGAATCAAACGACTTCTGGAATACCTTGAAAACCGGACCCAGACATTCATCACAACCTCCAAACGGAGCCATGTCCAAGGGTTTATTTCAAGAGCCAACACCTATGAAATTGAAGACGGCCGGGTTCGCGGTACCCAAAGCCAGTTGGATGCAACTGCGATGCATAAAGCACCGTCTTATTAAGACTTACGCCGTATTAGGAGATTAGATTGGCAACAGTAGGATCAACGGTAACAAATAAGAAGAATGCTTACGATTCTTCTTCCATTACAGTTCTCGAGGGCCGTGACGCAGTTCGGAAACGACCCGCCATGTATATCGGATCGACTGGTGAGATCGGTCTGCACCACCTGGTTTATGAGGTAGTCGATAACTCTATAGATGAGGCCCTGGCAGGTTATTGTGACAGTGTGGATGTAGCAATCCACCTCGATAACTCGATTACAGTTATCGATAACGGTCGAGGTATTCCTGTCGACGAGATCAAGAAAGAAAAACGTTCAGCGGCGGAAGTTGTAATGACAAAGCTCCACGCCGGCGGCAAGTTTGACTCCAACGCTTATAAGGTTTCCGGTGGACTGCACGGTGTAGGCGTCTCCTGCGTTAACTTTCTGTCTGAACATCTTCACCTCGAAATCTGGCGCGATGGTAAAACATACGAGCAGGAGTATGGGCGCGGCATTCCCCTGGCTCCGTTGACGCAAACCGGCAAAACTCGAAAACGTGGAACTAAGATCACGTTTCAACCGGATCCCCAGATATTCACGGAAACGTCATTTAGTTTTGACAAGCTCTCTGAGCGTTTGCGTGAAAAAGCTTTCCTGAATAAAGGTATTCGGATCACTATCAAGGATGAACGTGAGGAGCCGGAACGCTCGCATGAGTTTTACTACAAAGGCGGCATCGCAGAGTTTGTAAAGCACCTCAATAAAAACAAGACAACACTCCATGACAAGCCAATCTATTTCGAGCGTGAGAGTGACAGTCTTGCAATCGAAGTAGCCATCCAATACAACGATGGTTACGACGAAAAAGTCTATTCATTCGCCAACAACATCAACACGGTCGACGGCGGTACCCATTTGTCAGGGTTCAGATCTGCTTTCACGCGGACAATCAACGCTTACGCGCAGTCGTCGGGACTGGCGAAGAACTTTAAAAGTTCATTAACCGGAGATGATGTACGCGAAGGACTCGTGGCGGTGATTTCGGTAAAGTTGCCGCAACCTCAGTTTGAAGGCCAAACAAAAGGTAAGCTCAATTCAGACGTGAAAGGTGCGGTTGAGTCGTTCCTGAACGATCGGTTAACCGAGTTCTTTGAACAGAATCCAGCCGTCGCACGAAAAGTTGTTGGCAAAGCTCTCGATGCGGCCCGGGCGCGCGAAGCTGCACGTAAAGCACGTGAGATTGTTCGTAAGGGAGCAATGGGCTCGAGCATGTTGCCCGGAAAGCTAGCGGACTGTCAGGAACGCGATCCGGCGCTATCTGAGATTTATATTGTCGAGGGTGATTCGGCCGGTGGTTCAGCCAAGCAAGGCCGAGGCCGCAGGAACCAGGCGATACTTCCGCTAAAGGGCAAAATCCTCAACGTAGAAAAAGCACGCTTCGACAAGATGCTCGGTCACAGTGAAATCAAATCTCTGATCACTGCCCTTGGCACGGGAATCGGTAAGGACGATTTTGACCTCACTAAGCTGCGTTATCACAAGATCATCCTTATGACTGATGCTGACGTCGATGGGTCGCATATCCGGACACTGTTGCTGACCTTCTTTTATCGACAGATGCCGGCTCTCGTCGAGCGCGGACACGTCTTTATTGCCCAGCCTCCTCTTTTCAAGGTTAAACGCGGCAAGAAAGAGGAATACATCAAAGACGAAGGCTCCATGGTCCGCTATCTGATGCGGCAGGCTACCTCCGACATGACAGTACAAGCAGCCGGTGGCAAACAGGCAATGGATGGCCGAGAACTGGCTCGATCTTTGGAAAAGATGGTCGACCTTAAAAACTATTCCGAAAGAGCAGCGCGTCGGTTGTTAGGCGACAGCTATCTTCTCAACACTTTGTTGGAAGCACTCGCGGGAAGCGGAGGAGTGTTGCGGCAAGAAGGACTGACGTTGCGCGCGATTTTTCAGGATGGAGATCTGATGGCCCGCCTCGAAGGCAAGCTCGCGGATGCCGGATATAAAACGGAGCTCACGACTGACGAAGAGCACGGTCTTTGGGCAATTCAGACTAACACGAGTTCTGGCGCCTCAATTGCGATTGATTGGAACTTCGCGAGCTATGTCGAATTTCAGAAGGCAGTTGAGCTATTCACGACGCTGGAAGACAAGTTGGCGCCGCCATTCATCTCCGGTACAAATGGAACGTCTGAAGAGATCGCAACCCGTGACGCGTTGTTGGAAAAAGTCTTGACTGCCGCGAAGAAGGATTTGAACATTCAACGATACAAAGGCCTCGGTGAAATGAATCCCGACCAGCTTTGGGAGACGACAATGAATCCTGAAAAGCGGACGCTGCTCCAGGTCAGAATTGACGACGCAGTGGAGACGGACCAGATCTTTACCGTGCTTATGGGCGACGCGGTTGAGCCGAGGCGAAAGTTCATTGAAGATAACGCGCTCGATGTGCGAAACCTTGATGTCTAACACAACACATGTACAGCGGGTAAACTAACCGTCTTTTACACCGTACATCGCATCAAGAAGTGTGGAAAACGAGGATGGCGATATTCGCTGAACTCTAGACCGTAAGTGCATCCTGGAATTCGGACACGAGCCTTGATGGCGTTTAAGCCTCAGGGGCGCAACCGCCCCTCCCGACCTGAAAAATTACGTTGAGTATTTTTGTACTGCGATTTAAGCCGCAGGGGTATCGTATAAGACGCAAGCATGATGCCCTACTACTGCGGGAACAATGGCCATCTATGCACCTGCTTCTTTAAATCTCTGCACTTTGAATCGCAGGATTTTCAAACGGGTGCCGGGAATTATTCCAGCCTTGCGTGCTGCGATCTGCACCTGCTGCTCTGCGGTTTCCACTCCAATGATGTCAGGAAGTAACAACCCACGTTTGGTGCCGCCTACGTCTTCCACAATTACGCCGTAAATCTTTGGGTCCAAGTGTTCCATCTCTGCGGGTTCCGCAGGTAAGAGCACGTCAACCGAGTAATGCAGCGTCGGCAACTCATCCTCACGTACAGGTAAGAACCTCGGATCGTGCGTCGCAGCATTGATTGCATTAGCAACGATCTCTTCAGCCAGCGTTTCGCGCAGCGGTTCGACAGTGCCGATACAACCGCGCAAATCGCCATCCGAAGTCTTCAGCGAAACAAAACAAGGAGCGCGCGTGGTCAGTAACACACCGGAATAAGCCGGCGACTCCAGTTGCTTTCCGTCCCTCACAAAAGCTTCAACAGCTTCTCGCGCCAGCATTGGTAATGTGGCGCCATCGTCAACCGAAGAATCGGATCTAACGTTCACAAGTTGCGCAACCAGATAACCAACCCCGAACGGAGCTTCGTAGTTGATGACTTCACAATTCATAGCCAAGTCTCTAGTGACTCCGATCGCGACCAACATTGACCGGTAGCCACACTCGCCGGCGAGTTTGCGTAAATTCGGATCGATGTGGGCGATGCGTTCCGGCTCGTTTGCCTCAATTGCATCCACAACTTGTTCGTCGAAGAGATAGGCGCCGGCGTTGTATCCAGCAGGTGCGTGCGGCTTCAAACGGTGACTCAAATCACCACTTGCAACAAACGCAATCCTACGATTTACGGCCTCCGCAGCATTCTTGATACAGGCACCGAAACCAAGATGGTCCTCGTTCGACAAAAAGCAGTAACCGAGCGCCACGACGCGCCCGCGCCACCCCTGCTTCAACAAAAAGTAGAGAGGCACAGCCGTACCGTGGTCTAGCTTAACATCGGTAATCGGCAAGACCTCATACTTGCTTGTTGCGGCGCTGGTTGTGATCGCGTGTAGCATCTCATGGTCCACTTCGATTTCGAAATGTGTCTCGGCTGCGTTGAAGTTTGCAAAATCGCCGTACACCCGGTCATCGCCATATGCAATGAACACGTCAAACTCCAATGGCGCGTGCGGTGAGATCAATACGACGGTTTCAACGTCTGCATCGATGACGCGTCTGGCCAATTCCATCATACCGGAAATGGAATTTTGTACCTGGGGGATTGCAGAGCGACCGACTTCGGGCACCATGATTGGAGGGTGTGGCGCAATTCCGGCAAAAACTATGGAACTTCTGTTGGCCAACTTGCCTCCCTTTGCTCGGCTTGGACGACAGTGAAGAAATGAGGGAATTGAGCGTATTCTAACGCTGCGATCACGTATACAACAATCAGCCACAGATACAGCCGGGCGAAGCAGGTCAGCCTACCCAGATAGAGAACTTGAGTAGTTCAGTATCGGTTTGAGCTGTAGCTGATTAGGGAATGATGTCTTCGCCGGCGGCTTCGCGCTTCAACTGTTGCAGGATCGATCGAACGGCGCCTGCATAACTGCCATTCGGAGCAAGTTGAAGATACTTCTCGTACGCCGCGACTGCCTCTTTCGGCTCTTGTAGCTTCTCGTAAACAGCACCAAGCAGTTGATAAATCACCGGCTCACTATCCGAGAGTTGATCGATAGCTTTTCGATACTCAACAACGGCGTCGTTGAACTCGCCCTTATCTTCAAATACGCGAGCTAAGCCGACATGCGCCTCTGGCTGAAAACCCCTACCCTCGCGCATAGCTCGGCGAAAGGATTTTATAGCCTCGCCAGTAAACGCCGCTTCCCGATTGATCCGTCCTTCCACGGCCGATGCTTCCGGATAGACCGGACGAATCCGACGTGCTGCATCAATTTCTCGCAACGCGTTTTCAAATTCACTGAGATCCATGTACAGCCGTGCGAGACCAACGTGCGCGGCGGCTTGCGCGGCTCGTAGCTTTAACGACTGCTGGTAGATTTCGACAGCTGCTTGCCGTTGCTGATCGTCTTTAGCTTGTTCACGTGCAGCTTCCGCCTGCTGAAAAAGTAATTCAGCCTGGTCTGTAGTCGGCACGAGCTTGACTGAAATGCTCCGGCGTTGTCGAGGCAACAGAGAAGTTGTTGATTCTTTGTACCCAATCGCTCGTAAGCGTAGTATATGACGACCCGCAGAAAGCTTTTGCAGCACAAGCCTTCCTGAACCGTCGGTCGTTCCGCGTCGAACTTCGTCGATCCAAACGTTGGTGTTTGGTTCAGTATTGATTGTCAGAGCGGGTGGAGAAGGAGATTGCGCGGCGATTGATGACACACTGGAGAACATCAAGAGGAGAACAGTCCAGAATCTAATTCGGAAGAGTGAGTAATGAAACGAGAACCGATTCATCTCAGACCCCTTTCTATTCTTCCTCTTCGTCTCCCGAGACGCGTCGTCTGCGAACCGCGGGGTTCGGCGCAGTTGGAGTTGCGCCAGGAGCGGGTTGAATCGAAACCGCACGCGTCCCGACTTCCGGTCGAAAATTTCCTTTAGCATCGTAGAGCCGCAAGTATTGCAAACGGTTTCTGACTACACCCTGAACGTAAGCGCGAGTTTCTTTAAACGGAACCGCTTCCGCCCATTCGTCAATTTCAGATGGTAATGACGCGGCCCACTGTACAGCCCGTAAAGGACCAGCATTGTAAGCAGCAGCCACATATTCAATACGACCAAACTTGTCGATTTGATCTCTTAGGTATGCGGTACCCAGTTGGATATTAAGCCGCGGTTCGTACAGCGACTCAACAGTAATTTCCCGGTTCAAGCCGTACTTTCGCGCGGTTAACTTGCCGGTAGGAACCAGCAACTGCATCAGGCCGTAGGCGTTCGCGTTCGATCTGGCGCGCGCACTAAAAATAGTTTCTTGACGTATCAGCCCCGCGACCTGGTATGGATCAAGATTACGCACTCGCGACTCCTGCACAATGATGTCCCAGTAGGCAAGCGGGTAAAAGACGTCCCATTCTTCGCGCGTTAACTCCTCAGGCTTCATTTGCGAGTAGTCGGGGTAGCTGCGCTTCAGCATATTAAGGGCGCGGACGTTATCGTCTTCAAAGCGATAAATGCGCGCGATTGCGAGATTCACCTTCGGACTGTCGGGTGCCTTTTCCGAGGCTTCCGCCAATTCCTTTAATGCCCAATCTTCAAGACCGATGTTGGCAAGCTGGTCGGCCTTCATTATTCGCGCGTCTTCTTCTGCGCCGGCGGTTTCTTCAGCAACTGTGACGGTTTGCAGATTCGCAATAGCTTTCGCAACCACGGAATCCGCGGCAAACGTGTTTGGTTTAGTGGTCCTGCTCAAAACGTCCAGGCGTTGCCTGGCAAGATATCCATACCAATTCGCGTCGTAACGCGACTGCATCGCATCGTATAAAGCGAGAGCTTCTGCGAGTTTTCCCGCTCGTTCGGAATCTCGTGCAGCCCAATACCCGGCACGACCACGGTTGTCGGTGTTCTTGTCCGCGTAGTAGGCGAGGTGTTCGATCAGGAGTCGGGAAGATTCCTGGTAGTTCTTGTCTTCGTGTGCTGCCCACGCAAGATCGAATTGGGCTTGCGCAACTTCTAACCGACCCGGAAAAAAGTTGACAGCCGATCGAAATAAGTAAGAAGCGTCTGTCGTGTTCTTCGCGTCGTTGGCTATCTGTCCTATCGCGACAAAGGTGCGCGGCGTAAAGGTGCTTGCGGGAAATGCACGACGCATTTGTTCGGCAGTTGCTCGAGCCGGGTCCCACTGGCGCGCCCGCGCGTAGGTTTGTGCGAGGTAGTACAGCGCTTCGGCCCGTGTCTCCCCCGCGGAAGCAGGAACGCCATTCAAAAACGAAACTGCATCTGTGGTCTTGCGTAGGCTGTAGGCAGAGACCCCTCGGCGTAACTGGTTTTCAGGCGTGGCGGTAGCTGGAAACTTGGCGAACGCATCGCCGTATGCAGTTAGTGCCTCCGAATACTTTTTCGCCTCATTGAGTTTGTCGGCGCGGGCGATTGCCTCTTCAGCTGTTGCAGGCGATGTAGATGAACCGAGCCGAATAAGGGCGGCTGACGCGTCAGTACTCTCAGCTGCGGCGGGCGCAAAGAAAAATAGCCGGCGGTAAGCAGTCAAGGCGTGATTCTGATCTGATACTTGTTCGTATGCTTTGGCAGTCGCTAATAGTGATTCAGGATTGTCTTGCTTCGCAAAATCTTTCAGCAGTAACGGTACCGCGGCTGTTTGTCCTGCCTTCACCAGCAAAGCAGCGGCTCGCAGTGCACCTTCGCGTGCGCGAGAGGAGGTTGGATACTCGTGCATTAACTGCTGGTAAACCGCGCGTGCTTCCTGATCACGACCTGCCTTTTCCAGAGCGGTACCTCGGAGAAACACCGCATAATCAGCGATCGCTGTCTGATCAGCGATCAACGGCGTATCCAATAAAGCCGTAGCACCCTGATAGTCTTTCGCGTCGAGTTTGATTCGCGCCCGGAGGACACGAGCGAGAGCTGCGACTCTGGTCCGGGGAAACTGGGATTCAATCGCAGCGACGGCATCTTCCGAAGGCAACACACCGCCGCGCGTCATAGTGTGAAGACGTTCGAGTGCTTGTTGTTCAGCAGGAGTTTGCGGTCTAGTCGAACAGCTCGCGCTTATCAGATACGGCAGTGAGGCGACCGCAAGTACTGCGATACCAAAAACAATCAGAAGGAGGCGATGTCTACGCAAATTCTACCCCACTTGCACATCCCCGTCGCGTGTTTAGTGGCTTCTCAAGCTGTTACGGTTGCTCCAGGGTAGTTTGACCCAAGCTTCGAAGGATCGCCTTCAGCGAGTTTGTTGACTAGTTCGTCGTGGAAGTAGTCGTAACGGCTTGCAACATCTGCCTTCACGCGTTTGTCATACATCTCTCGCGAGCGATCTATGTATTCGCGCAGCCGATCGTAAAGGTCGTAGTGGGAACGTCCTTCGCTCACCTTCTGTTCGTTGTACAGTTTGATTTCATCGATTAACAACTTCGCAAACCTGCGCGCGTCATTGTGATATCTGCGCTCTTCGTCAGTCGAGACCTCGACTGGCAGTTCGGCCTCGATACCAAACCGTCTGCGGGGTGGAGCAGGTACTTCAACAGGTGCAGGCGCCGATGCGGGTTCAGACGCAACATCTTCCTGGACGATTTCCGCAACTGCATCAGCAGTGCTACCGAAACCCTCCGTCCTTAATGTGTCCTGTCCTATTTCAATCGCTGACACCTCAGGTGCAGTTGCTGAAGGTTCGGGTGTAGCCTCGTCATATTCACGTGTTGGAGCGTACGTTGTTTCCGGTTGTTCCTGTGGCGCGGGTGTCGCTTCCTGCATCGCGGACTTATGCGCCGCTTTCGCCACCGACAAGAGTTCGACGGCCATGCCGGAGACCCGTACCAGGGTCTCGAGCGCCTCAAGATTTATGGAATCCGCATCGAGCCCGGCCGAGTCGGCGTAAAGCACTGCGACTGCGCGGTTGCGGACCGTCAGCGGAATGCTGACGAGGCGTTGTGGCGGTTCCTCACCAAGCCGATTAAGCAACAGGTGATCTTCCGCGTGAGAGCCTGGTCCACCGCTCCAGGTTGATAATGATTTGGCTGCACCGCCAACTACTGTATCCGCGTCCAACGAGAATGAAATTTTCTGGACAGCTTGATCGCCTACCGTGCCTTCGAATCCACGACCGCGCCAACCTGAAATCTGCTCTCCTTTGATCACAAAGAAAACCACTCTGGGAGCGAACGCTGCGGCTCGATTGATCAGGACCCGCAGGATTTCAGCCTGGGAATGTTGGTCATTGATCTCCGTGATTGCGGCCTTTACGATTGCCATGTCGCTGGAGGCTTTGGCACGCGATGATTCTGATGCGGCCAAATCGATACCACGTTCGTGCGCAGCTCGCAGGTGTTCAGCAATTGAAGTAGCGAGACTGCCTTCCATCTGGACGTCGCTCTGGCGGTCGAGCAGGCGTGTTAACGATTCGTTCAGTTGCGTCTGAAGCGATGCTATTTCCTGCTTTATCGCACTGAGCCGGCCGTCAAGGTAGGTTTCAATCTCGTGGCGCAAGCTGTCTTCCAAATGTCCGTTGACCACAGGTAGGTCCTCCATCTGCTTTACTTACTTGTTGAACCTCAAGCTTTTCAGGTAGGGATTCGAACCCCGGGGCACTAACAAAGAGACTCGCAGGGCCAGACCGTCTCTTGAAACCGATTATGGACGGCCGCCATTCAGCTAGTCAAGAAATCCTTTTTCGGCGCAGAATTACTCCGGCGCACAACGTATACCATTCGAACCAGCCGGTCCTTGCCAGGCTATAGGGAAGCCCACAATTTACCCGTTGACCTGGCACCTCTTCTACAAAAAGGTAGAAACAGTGCTGATTGACCTGAACTTCTCACGAGGCCGGATTCTTAGAGACGGTCAAAGGCAATGAACGCAATCTGATTCCCGTTGCGTCGAAAATCGCGTTGCCAACGGCCGGCGCCAGGCCGACGATCGGCGTCTCACCAGCACCGGCGGATGGTAAATCCTTGCGGTCGACCAGTACCACTTCGATTGGAGGTACATCGCTGAACCTCGGAAGCCGGTAACTCGAGAAATGGGCATTGAATATTTTGCCGTTCCCAAATTGAATAGCTTCGAAGAGTGCTCCGCCTATTGCCATCACGATTGCGCCTTCAACCTGATTATGTAAATGAAGCGGATTCACGATTGCGCCACATTCAAAGGCTTCGACTACCCGAACCAGTCGAACCTTTCCTGTTTGGCTGTCAGCTTCAACCTCTGCGCAGGTGGCAACGTAACCGCCTTTTTCAAAGCCGCACGCGATACCAACACCGTGACCTGCTGCAGGTTTCGACTGGCCCCAGCCAAAAGACTTGGCCGCCGCCTGCAAAACAGCTTTCAGCCGATCATCTTTGGTGTTCTGGATCCGAAAGCTCAGCGGATCGATATTGACCATTCGCGCCAGTTCATCGACGTTTGTTTCGCGCGCGAAATGATTGGCAGTTGCTGCGAGCCCCCGATACGAACCCTGACGCAGCGGGGAATCGCTCGGATGAAACTGAATATTCTGATTTGGTATGTCGTAGTTGGTTTGAATACCTGACGGTCCGGAGTTGTAGTTATGGAATTCCCAAGCGGTGATTGTCCCATTATTCTTTACACCGCTCCTGATTTCGATCACTCCGGCGGGCCTGAAGTAGGCCCAGGTGAATTCCTCTTCACGTGTCCAGACGAGCTTTACAGGTTTCCCGCTCGCACGCGACAAACGCGCAGCTTCAATTGCGCATTCGCCCGTGTGTTTGCCTCCATAGCCTGAACCCGTATCAGGGACCAACACGCGCACCTTCTCGAGTGGGATGTGGAAAGCCTCGGCTAACTCGCCCCTTACTCCAAACGGTCGTTGTGTTCCGGTCCAAACAGTGAGCTTGTCCCCATTCCACTCGGCGACAGCAGCTCTTGGTTCCAGAGGAGCATGAGCTATGTAAGCGACCGTGTACGTTTGTTCGCTCTTCCTGTCGGCAGAAGCAAGGCCATCAATGACGGATCCAACTGGTCGATTAACGTTGACTTCACGAGGTTGGGTCACGTGGTTGCGCAAATGGTCGAAGAGTTCGGCAGTTGTAGGTTGGCCGGGCGTTTTCCAGTCGACGGCAATGATGTTTGCGGCACGCGATGCTGTTTGTGGGTCCGGTGCGGCGACCCCAATGAAATCGCCCTCTTCTACGACTGTGACACCGGAAATTGCTTTAGCAGCCGTAACGTCGCTGGAAGCGAGCTTTGCGTTAAAACCCGCAGGCCGAACGATTTTTCCGAACAACATGCCTGGACGTTTGATGTCGGAGGTGTATTCGTGTTTACCAGTGACGAAGTCAACCGCATTAACTTTTACAACAGACGATCCTGCTACCTTCCAGTTTTTCGACGGCAACGTGGGTACATCGGATCGAATGGTGGCAACCAGTTTGCGACCTCGAGCGACATCGGCAAAAGTTAGGGTCTTACTCGTGTCATGATTTACAAACTTTGCGTCAACGATGCGGACTGTAGAGGGCTCTACTTTGAGCTGCTCTGCTGCAAGTGTGATTAGGATTTCCCGCGCAGTTGCCGCAGCTTTTCTCAATTGCGGCGCCATCGTCGGCGTCGTCCGACTGCCGAATGTCCCAGCGTCAAAAGGAGTAAGGTCTGTGTCTCCCATTACGAGTTGAATCGTGGAAACAGGAACAAACAATTCATCAGCAATGGCTTGAGTCAACGAGGTGCGAATGTTTTGACCCATTTCAACTTTGCCGGTGTAGACGGTGATGGCTCCTGACTCTTCAATGTGAATCCACGCGCCAACGTCGGTCGGAAGTTGCTGATTGAAGCCGCCTCTCCCGGACTCTCCTGATCTTTGCACCTGCCGCGCGAATAGATCTGTCATCGGAACTATCAGCGCGATGCCGCCGGCGAAGATTTTCATGAATTGCCGGCGATCAACTCCGAAGTGGTACGCGGGTTGGGCGTAGATCTCATAGCGCTCCGGTTCGAATTGGTAGGTCATTCGGCCGCCCCCTTTTCATTAGCTGCGGTTTGAATCGCGGCGACAATCCGCTGGTATGTACCACAACGGCATATGTTGCCATTCATGTGATGTACGATCTCCTCTTTAGTTGGATGTGGTTTTTGGTTGAGGAGCGCAACACCTGACATGATCATGCCTGATGTACAGTAGCCACACTGCATGGCATCAGTCTTAATAAACGCTTCCTGCAGCCGGTGCATTCGTCCTGCGTTTCCAAGGCCCTCGATCGTCGTGATCTGTTTACTTGCGACCTTGCCAACCTGAACCACGCATGACCGTATTGGATCTCCGTCAATCAATACAGTGCACGCACCGCATTGTGCTTCTCCGCAACCGTACTTGGTTCCTGTTAGGCCCAGGTCGTTGCGCAAAACGTTTAGCAACCTGGCTTGCGAATCGACGTTAACCGCGAGCTTCTTTCCGTTAATGTTAAGTGCAGTAACGTTTGGCATGTTCCACTCCTGGAATTGATGTACCACCTTGCGGTAGCGAAAAGGCGTCCCTGATCAACTCGCGTTGACTACATCAGCACGAGTGGTTGAGTATCTCGGGCCGCCAGCTAAATAAATATTTCAAAAGATTTACTGTCGTTCCGGGATACTCCGCAGCTTGGAAAGCAGACCGAGAATTTCTTTTCCTTGCGGAATAACCAAGACGCAAGCCCATGATTTACAGACTTGAATTGTAGTACCACAAAGCGCTGGATAACAGCGCACTTCACAAAGCCTGGTGAACGCCCGCGTTGCGAAATTCTCCGAGTCTCACCTCATCATATTTCCCGTCGCGCTTCCCTAATCATGCAAAAAGCGATAATTTTGCATTCGGCACGCACGCTGCTCCCGCTCACCTTCCTGTTACCGCGAGAGTCTTGACGCGCGAGGTTTCACTAACAATCATTTCTATTGAAAAGAAGAGAGTCTTGCCGCAAATGAGCACTGTCACTGAAGAAGCCACCGAAGTAACCGAACCAAAGACGGACAAATGGGTCTACTTATTTGAGGAAGGCCCTGGCGACGACAAGTCATTGTTGGGCGGGAAGGGGGCCGGCCTTTGTGAAATGACGCGAGCCGGATTACCTGTCCCCCCTGGTTTAATCGTGACGACTGAAGCCTGCAACGCTTTTTTTGAAAACGATAAGAACTTCCCAGACGGAATGTGGGAGCAGGTCAAAGAAGGGCTAAAGCGTATCGAAGAAAAGGTCGGGAAAAAATTCGGCGATCCGAAAAATCCGCTATTAGTATCCGTTCGATCCGGTGCGGCGTTTTCAATGCCGGGAATGATGGATACGGTACTTAATCTCGGCCTTAATGAGGAAACAGTGCAGGGTCTCGCCGAACAAACGGGGGATCTGCGTTTTGCTCTCGATGCTTACCGGCGCTTCGCTTCCCTATTTGGCGAGATCGTTATGGGCGTCGCGCATGCGAAATTTGAACGCGTACTCGACAGGTTCAAAGCACAAACAAGTGGCGGCCGCGACACAGACCTGAAAGCCGAGGACCTGCGCGAGATCATCGTGGCTGAAAAACAGATCATACTTACCGAACAGCAAGCCATTCCTGAGGATCCATACGAACAACTGCGTGTTGCAATTGCAGCTGTTTTCAACTCCTGGATGGGTCGTCGGGCCATTGACTACCGCAGAATCAATCGCATTCCTGATTCACTTGGTACCGCGGTTAACGTACAGGCAATGGTGTTCGGCAACATGGGTGCAGGCAGCGGAACTGGTGTTGCTTTCACTCGCGATCCTTCAACAGGAAAGAAGGAATTATACGGCGAATATCTGCTGAATGCGCAAGGTGAAGACGTAGTCGCCGGCATTCGCACGCCGAATCCAATCAGCCAACTCAAAAAGGAATTACCGGAAGTTTACGATCAGTTCGCATCGATAGCCGGGCTGCTCGAGCAGCACTACCACGATATGCAGGACTGCGAGTTTACGATCGAGCGCCGCAAATTGTGGATGCTACAAACTCGCACCGGCAAACGCAGCGGCGCGGCCGCCGTACGCATTGCAGTAGAAATGGTTTATGAAAAACTCATCGATAAGGCCACCGCAGTACAACGTGTGACGCCTGAACAACTCGATCAACTACTTCATCCGACAGTGGATCCAAAAAACAGCGCAACGGTTCTCGCGACTGGTTTGCCGGCAAGTCCGGGCGCGGCGCAGGGTCAGGTTGTTTTCAGTCCTGACGAAGCCGAAGAAATGGCGCGCGAAGGAATGGAAGTTGTCCTCGTACGACAAGAGACCAGCCCTGATGACTTTCATGGAATGGTGGCGGCACAGGCCATTGTCACCGCCCGTGGTGGTATGACGAGTCACGCAGCGGTGGTGGCGCGAGGCATGGGTAAGACCTGTGTCAGCGGCGCTAACGCTTTGAATATCGATTACAGCCAGCAACAGTTCACAGTCGACGGCACCGTTGTTACCAAAGGCGAATGGATCACTGTAGACGGATCCACAGGTCGGGTGTTTTTGGGCCAGGTACCAACAATCCAACCCACACTCGATAACGACTTCTACAAGTTGATGACCTGGGCCGACCAATTTCGGCGGTTGAGAGTTCGCGCGAACGCCGACACTCCGCTTGACGCGAAGACAGCAAGACAGTTCGGCGCCGAAGGAATTGGACTGTGTCGCACGGAGCATATGTTTTTCGGCGACCAGCGACTCGCTGCTATGCGTGAGATGATTCTGTCGGAGGGCGTCGGTGCGAGAGAAAAGGCCTTGGAGAAATTGTTGCCATTGCAACGAGGAGACTTCATCGGGATTTTTCGTGAGATGGCCGGCCTGCCCGTCACAATCAGGTTGCTGGACCCACCGCTGCACGAATTTCTACCCAATGTTGAGGAGCTCACGACTGAACTGGCAGAGTTGAAAATGGCCTTGAAACGTGCCGATTCACTCAGCAAGATGGACCACGTTCTAGACGAGATCGATGAAAAGCGAGCCTTGCTTCGCCAGGTGAATCGAATCCGAGAAGCCAACCCGATGCTTGGCTTCCGCGGCTGTCGCCTCGGTTTGTTGTTCCCGGAAGTAACCCGAATGCAATGCCGAGCAATCTTCGAAGCGGCATGTCAGGTTCAGGGGGAACGAAAAAAGGTCGAATTGGAGATGATGGTCCCATTGGTGTC
The DNA here is from genome assembly GCA_046262775.1 of Pyrinomonadaceae bacterium. Lineage (GTDB taxonomy): Bacteria > Acidobacteriota > Blastocatellia > Pyrinomonadales > Pyrinomonadaceae > PSRF01. The sequence continues at coordinate 65,934 of JBHEMC010000005.1, forward strand.
CCTGAGCGAGGAATTGCGACAGCAGCGGGAGTTGATCGACGAAGTCGCGCGACAGGTGATGGGTGAACACGGTATGACCATCGAATATCACGTCGGCACTATGATCGAGTTACCGCGCGCCGCGTTAATCGCTGACCGGATTGCCGCACATGCAGATTTCTTCTCGTTTGGTACCAACGATCTGACCCAGACCACTTTTGGACTTAGTCGCGACGACTCCGGACGTTTTCTGCCTAACTACATCGAGCGAAAGATCATTCGAGACGATCCGTTTCAGGTGCTGGATCGAGAAGGCGTAGGCCAGTTGGTCCGAATGGGAACCGAACGTGGTCGCAGCGTGAAAGAGAAATTGAAGGTTGGTATTTGCGGCGAGCATGGTGGCGACCCGCAGTCTATCGCGTTTTGTCACGAAATTGGTCTGAACTACGTCAGTTGTTCGCCATTTAGAGTTCCTGTGGCCCGACTGGCCGCCGCTCAAGCGACGCTGAACGAAACGTCTGAAGAGACAATCAGCGCGCAAGTGTAGAGGAGTTCAAGCTGAGATTGACCGCATCTGCGAAGATGCGCACGTTCTGATCTGCCTCCTCATAAAACATCGCCGCAGCGGTCTCCAATTCCAGGTAAACCTCTTTCATTAATACTGATCGAATTAATTCGGTCAGTTTCTCATCATCCCCAAACCGGTACGTCAACATGCCACGCGTTTCCCCGACATCTGTGGCAATTACAGGCACGCCGCACCAGATCGCTTCGACACGAGAGATCCCATAACTCTCGGAGCGAAACGCGCGCACAAACAGATCACAATGTCTCAGCATCTCGTAAACTTGCCTGTTCGGAACACCAGCTACTACCGTAACCCATGAGCGATTCGCCACCACTTGCCGTTTGTAAGTCTCGTCTGTTGCAAAGGCTCCGTCGATTAGTAGTAGTCCAATATTATCCCCTGTGTGCGCGCGTAATTTTTCCACCGCATTCGCAACTTGATCAAAGCCATAGTCCGAAATAAATGTGCCGATCGAGCAAACTCTTTTCTCGTGCTGAAGAAAACCGTTCAATCTGCTTTCAACGTCCAGCGAGGCCTGCACACTCATTTGATCGTCACGCGACCGCAAGAGCGAACGAATCACAGTAACTTTTTGCCTCACATTGTTTTTATTGGTCAGCCATTGTTTGAGTTCATCCCCGACTACTATGAATTCATCAACACGCCGCAATGCACTATCAAACAAAAGTTTTTGCAGCGGCGAGAAACTGGAGTATCGATCCGGTAACGACCCATCGCAAATGCACTTGTACCAGTAGAAACCGAGCAGCCCTTTAGCAGCCAACCAAACTGGCAGTAATATCGGATTCGGATACTCCAAATGAAAATGACTAAAGTCGACAATGCGAGCATTACTACCATGCTTCAAGAGGAGAGAATTGACGCCGAGCCTGCGATGATTGAAGCGTTCAATATGCTCATCGGGCGTGACGTTGCCTGTATATGTCCAGAGCCGCACATTAGAATCGCGAACATGGGAAAAGAGCGTACTTAGAAAAACCGAGACGCCACCGTATGGCGGCGGCAATGGACCGAGAAAGATCAATGGCTTATTCGTGGAAGAAGTGTTCAAGGCTTTGCTGTACCAGGCAGTCGTAGTTTAGGTGATGACCACCGTTGCTGAAAACAAAGGGATTGCGGTAGTAGTACCTTCTCACAACCACGAGCGGTATATCGCAACATGTCTGCGTTCGATCATGAAGCAGTCGTTACCACCGGCACACTTACTGGTGATCGATGATGGTTCTACTGACCAATCTCCAAAACAGATCTCATCGATCCTGAACGACTGCCCCTTTCCCTCCGAGCTGATCGTTCGCGAGAATCGCGGGCTCTCCGCAACTCTGAACCAGGGGCTTTCATTAACACGAGGTGAATACTTTGCTTACCTTAGTTCTGATGATCTCTGGCTGCCAGGCTTTCTTATGGCGCGAACGCAGTCACTCGCAACCAGACCCGCCGCGGTGCTAGGTTATGGACACGCTTATTTCGTCGACGCGGATAACAATATTGTAGATTGCACCGGCGACTGGGCCGTCTACTTGGATGGCGATGCACGCCCGATGTTGTTGAGAGCCGTTGGACCGATGAGTCCTACCGTTTTGTATCGGAGATCGTTTCTTGAGCAGTTTGGTTGGAACGAAAAGGTTCGGCTTGAAGATTATGAGCTATATCTTAAGTTGAGTACGGTAGGCGAATTTGCTTTTGATGAACACGTTCTTTCGGCCTGGCGTTGGCACGATGCGAACACAAGCCGGAATCAAACAATGATGCTGGAAGAACATTTGGCGGCATTGGCTGCAATGGCCCCGCAGCTTGGACTTGACGCCGCCCAACTGACGAAACTGCGGCGATCGGTTTCATTTTGTCGAGCAGAAGACTTTTGCCGAGTCGGTGACATAAAAACCGCAAAACGGCTGCTGATTGAAAATATGACCGCAGCGTCACCAGGGGCCCTTTTCCGAACCGTTGCTCGAGTGCTGTTACCACATAATATTCAAATGACCATGCGTCAAAGAAAACAGAAACTAAAGACGCGACACCTGGGCAAAATTGACATCTAGTACGTCAGCTGATCAACTGCTTCTGGTGAACGCGAAAACGTCCTGGTGGTTAGCCCAACCTCGAGCCAGAAAACACTGATGCTTTAGTCCCGACTTCTCGGCCAATGAACAAATTGAGTCGGGTGAAGTTAAGGAAATGCCGTAACCAGTACCGCAAGGGTGAAAATCGAAAAATCCTTCACCCGGTGAATAGTCATGGTATCCATAACCGGTTGCTTCATACTCTTGAAGTAAGCTGGTGATGGCCGCTCGCGGTAGATCATAATTCGCACCCGCTTGCATGCGTCCTGCAACGAAGCTTCCATGCGTTGTCACTATCACAACGCCATTCGGGTTTAGGTGGTCTGAAAAGAGTTTGAGAAGATTGCCGGCATCCCTTCGATTCAGATGAGTAACGAGCGAGCCGCACCAGATAAGATCGAATTTACGTGGGAAACTCACTTTTCGAATGTCAGGATCCGAGTAGGCGGCATCAGCCCCAAACGTTCGCGCACAAAAATCTACAGCATCTCTTTGAATGTCGCAGGCAGTGAAGGAAGTTTGCGGAAATTGCTGCACCATAAACCGAAGTTCGCGACCGTAGCCGCAAGGCAGATCGAGGACATTCTCAATGTCGATGGAATCAACATTGGCGATGACCTTCTCAATGCATTCGAGCGCCGAAAGCCCTACACGGAAATAATGCTCGCCATTGCCGGCGTACATTCCATCTCGATAATGGAGGTTGATATTGACTTGCTGCAGCAATGCGCGCTGAGTCGCAGAAAGTGCGGAGCTTTTTAAGAGGCGGTCGCGTTGCAATCGGACTCGTAATGGATTTGCGATTACTTTTCGGCGAAGACCTCCGAGGAACGAACGAAAAGGCGTTGGTATTATTTTTCGGACGTAGTGCCGAAAAGTCATCGTTTTGCCTATCCCAGTTGAAAAATAAATCTACGCCTTGACAATGAAAACCTGTCCGGGACGAATGGTGAAATCTCTAAACCTCGAAGCACGTTGCGGCGGTTGGCCGCGCGTCGGATGTGTGATATCTGCCATACCACATTCGTCTACGAGTTCCTTCACGAAACCGACTAACCCATAATCGTGACTGTTGAATTGCCGCCGGATCAGACTGCGTTTTGCGAAACGAAGGAGACTGCTAATAATTGGTAAGCGGCCAAACCGTTTCTCTTTTTGCAAACGCGTCAAACGAGCGCTAGTCATGAATGAGGCTGACTGTCGTGTAGGCGGTTGCTTATATGCAACACCATCAGCAAAGCTATCCCAGTAGCCAGTGCTCCAGTCCTCGATGACATACAAACCGCCTGGTTTCAGTTAGTGTTCGAATAAGTGCCAGAAGCTGACTCGCGTGAGCACGCCCACGTGCGAACAATCATCAATAATGATGTTGAAACCTTGCGGTGCAGCTTCGCGAGCTATCTGATCCAGACGCTCCGTGTCTTCCTGCTGACCCTTATAAATGCGAACACGATCACCTGCATTTGGTAGCTCAACTTTTTCCATATCGAGACCAACGATGAGTCCGCGTTGGAAATAATCGCGCCACATCAATAACGAGCCACCTTTGTACACACCCAACTCTAGTAAACGAATGTCTTTGTCCAGGTAGGGCTGCAAGAATTGCTCGTAGCTGCGCAGATAATGCGTATGGATTGCTTTGTCCGTATTGTAGCGACTCGCCTCGAGTTGTTTTTTCTGCATGTGCGGAGAACGTCCTGGGTTGAGTTTCGCACGATACCATAAACAGCAGCTTGACGGCCTTCTTAGCGAATCTCTAGACTGCCCGATTGCCTTCAGACATCGGGGTAAACTTAATCAAGCACTCAGCGGGTCTATCTGTGGAACACACGACTACCGGCCATAATGAAATCCTGATCGACGCTGAAGCTACCGCAACTGAGGTTAGCCTGACCGAGATTTGGCGCTTTCGTGAACTGCTGTATTTTCTGACATGGCGCGATATAAAAATCCGGTACAAACAGACTGCTGTCGGCGCTGCATGGGCCATCATTCAACCGCTGTTCGCAATGCTGTTGTTTACACTGTTTTTTGGCAAACTCGCGCGGATACCTTCTGACAACGTTCCGTATCCGCTGTTTGCTTACGCCGGCCTTCTGCCATGGACTTTCTTCGCTAACGCGGTGACCAATAGCAGCAACAGTCTCGTAGGCAGCAGTAGCCTTATCACCAAAGTCTACTTTCCGAGGTTAATCATCCCCATAGCCACAGTCGCTGCCGCATTAGTTGATCTTGCGATTGCATTTGTATTACTGATTCCTTTGCTCTTTTATTACAGAGTTGCACCCGGGCCGAGCATCGTAGTGTTGCCGGTTTTTATTGTGTTGACGACGTTGCTGGCCATTGCTGTGGGGCTGTTGAGTGCGGCACTGAATGTAAGGTACCGAGATGTTCGATACGCACTGCCCTTTCTGATTCAAATGTGGTTGTTTGCTTCGCCGGTAATCTACCCGCTTAGTATGTTGCCCAGGCGTTGGCGTTGGGTCTTATCGTTGAATCCGATGACTGGATTCATTGAGGGCTTTCGGTCTTCACTGTTCAGCGGTGGCTTCGATCTTAGAGCTGTCACAATCGGAACCTTTCTCACACTGGTTTTCCTGGCGATTGCGCTGCTTGTTTTCCGTCGTGTTGAAAATAGCTTTGCTGATGTGATTTGAGTTTGAGGCATGTCAATTCCGTTTTGCCTCTGATCGAGCGTGATTCTGTAGATGACCAGTTGAAGCCGGGTTTGCGATAGGCGCGGCACTCTAATGCGTTTGTTTAAATAGATGACTCCTGTTATCAAAGCTGAACATCTCAGCAAGCGTTATCAGATCGGTGCCGAGCAACGGCACAACAGTTTGCGTGATGCCCTGATGAGTGCTCTCAGAGCTCCATTGCAACGCATCCGTCCGAAATCACCAGCAACAATTTGGGCGCTAAAAGACGTGAGTTTTGAAATTCAACCGGGAGAGGTCGTCGGCATCATTGGGCGGAACGGTGCGGGCAAGTCAACTTTGCTGAAAATACTCTCACGTGTCACCAAGCCGACAAGTGGGAGAGTCAGGCTGCAGGGCCGGGTTGGAAGTCTGCTCGAGGTCGGAACCGGTTTTCACGGTGAGCTAACCGGCAGGGAAAACATTTTCTTGAACGGCGCAATTCTTGGCATGACGCATAACGAAATCAAGCGAAAGTTCGATGACATAGTCGCTTTCGCTGAAACAGAACAGTTCCTCGATACCCCTGTTAAGCACTACTCGTCTGGAATGACAGTACGGTTGGCATTTGCGGTCGCGGCGCATCTGGAACCGGAGATCCTGATTATCGATGAGGTATTGGCAGTCGGTGACTTGTCGTTCCAGAAAAAGTGTTTGGGAAAGATGAACGAAGTTTCTAAAGCGGGAAGAACCGTTTTGTTTGTCAGCCACGACATCAGTGCCGTGAATTCGTTGTGTGAGAGAGCGATCCTGCTGCATGGCGGCGAAGTCGTAAAAGAAGGTCCTGTTTCAGGGGTGACCGGTGTTTACGTCGATGCCGCGAACAGGTTTTACTCCCCCATCACATGGATTGATGTTCCTCACGGAGATAGTGACGAGGTGGAATTACATCGGGCCACCGTAAAACAATTAGGGGTCGAAACATCCATCGTTGACTGCCGAAGAGACTTTCAAATACAGATTGAATACACAAACAAGAAACTCTTGAAACACAGTCGAATGTTTATTGTCGTTCGAAATGCAAAAGGCGAAGTACTCTTTACAAGCACTGATTACGATTTGCTTACAGACGGCGTGTTGAATCGTTCCGTTGGGCAATTTTTGAGCAGCGTTGACGTTCCTGGCGGGCTGTTAAAGGCCGGGAGCTACTACGTCACCGTGAGCGCAGATATCGGGAATGAGCGAATCGTATTCGCGGAAGACGATGCCGTCAGGTTCGATGTATTCGAATCCGGCGATGATGTCCTTGCGGAAAGACATCGGCGCGTGGGCAGTATCGCACCCCTATTGAATTGGCAAATGGCGGCAGTGACCTCAAATCCGAGCGCCGATGCATTCGAATGAAAGAGTGGTTGAAAAAGAACTTGCCTCCGGCAACCAAGCTCTCCATAAAAAGAGCAATTGGCAGGATAGTGCGCCCAATGCTGTACGTACTGCCGCACCGCAACGATAACTCACTCGTCGAATTCCTTAAATGCAATGTGCTTTTGCAAGACTCGGAGCTGGATCTTGAGCGGAAACGAAGCGCGCTCGCTGTGCCTGATTTCAGTTCGAAAGACTTCGCGGAACTGAGAAATGAGCTAATTGCCTGTTACCCGTCGCTCTCCGCAGACCGACAGGTTTGCGTGTCAATCATCATTCCGGTTTTCAACAACTGTAACTTCACTTTTCAATGTCTGCGGTCCCTGTTTCGCCAGGCAAATTTGTTGAACACGGAAGTTGTTATCGTCAACGACGGCTCCACTGATGAAACACGCGAACTGCTTTCGTATCTCGTTGGCTGGGTGCGGGTGATTAACAACAAGAAGAATTCGGGATTCATTGATGCGTCGAATCAGGGTGCGGCCGCAGCGCAGGGTAAATACCTGGTATTCCTCAATAACGACACGATTGTTTGCAAAGATTGGCTGCCGGAGCTAGTGCAGACGATTGGTCGAGACAAATCAGTGGGCGCGGTTGGTTCAATGTTTCTTTATCCCGATGGATCGATACAAGAGGCGGGTGCAATCATCTGGGATACGGGGGAGGCCCATCACTATGGATGGGGAAAGTCGCCAGTTGACCGACGGTTTAATTTTGCGCGTGAGGTCGACTACTGCTCAGGCGCTTCCCTTCTGATTCGCAGAGATCTCTTCAACCGGTTGGGCGGCTTTGATCGACTCTATGCGCCGGCTTATTACGAAGATGCGGATCTCTGTTTCGGTGTTCGTGCTCTTGGGTACAAGGTAATATACCAACCCGCATCACGCGTCATTCATTTTGAGGGTGCGACCGCCGGCATTGATATTCGTGAGGGAGTAAAGCACTTCCAGGTTGTTAACCAGGTCAAATTCTTCACGAAGTGGCAACGTGTGATTGAGACGGAACAATATGGAAGAGACCGATCAAACGAGCGACTCGCATCGGATCGCCGAACAGGCCCGGAGGTGATCGTCTTTGATGATCGTGTCCCCACTCCGTCTCGCGATGCAGGCAGTGCCCGGATGATGTTCATGCTGCAGGCACTGACACACTTTAGCAAACCTGTTTTTGTTTACAACTGTACGCCTGACGACATGGAGTCTGAGCGCGAACTCTGGCGACGCGGAATTGAAACGAGAACGTTGATTGATTACCCGCGGCTGCTGCGGGAGCGAAAGTTTTCAGTGGCCATTGCGAGCCGGCCTCACGTTGCCCACACAGTTATAAGACGACTGCGGCGTCATCGTCCGCGATTGAAATTGATCTTTGATATGGTAGATGCGCATTTTGTCCGATTTGAACGAGAGCACGCGGTCACTGGCGACAACAGCCTGCAGAGCGAAGCCAGACGCTTTAAAAAACTCGAAATCGATTTGGTTAGACAAAGCGATTTGGTTTTTTGCAATTCCTCTGAAGACAAGCGACGCGTGAGCTCAGAGGCTGAAAATGTTTTGGTCGAAGTTATTCCAACCATTCACCCGCTGCGCTCGAGAGGAAAACCATTTGCCGAACGACGAGATCTGTTCTTCGTCGGGCATTTCAAACATCGTCCAAACGCAGATGGGATGAGGTTCTTTTTGACGGAAATTTTGCCCTTAATCAAACACTCGCTGCCTAATGTGAAAGTGTACATTGCGGGAACTGATCCACCGGCAGACATTCAAGCTTTCGCCGATGACTCAATTCACGTACTCGGATTCGTGCCGAACGTTGAGCCCTTTTTCCATAACACTCGCCTGTTCGTCGCTCCTGTGAGATTTGGCGCCGGAGTTAAAGGCAAAATCGGAGATTCGTTATCGTATGGACTTCCGGTAGTGACTACAACCCTCGGAGCCGAGGGCATGGGTCTTACAAATCGAAAAGAGGCCATGATTGCAGATGCGGCTGAAGATTTCGCCAGGGCACTAGTCGAGGCTTATGAAGATGCGGAGCTGTGGCGCCTATTATCAGACAACGGATATGCACATATTGGAAAAAACTTTGGGCCTGAGGTTGTCGAAGAGGTCGTAAGGCGAGCTATCGTTCCCAATGATTCGGACAAAGGTGTTGCGCATGTGGAGCCCGCTTCGGCTGAAGAAAAAAATCCACAGAGCCTTTGTCAATGAGAATTCTCATCACCGGGAGTCGTGGGTTTTTGGGCAGCAGCTTCGGGTTGTTTGCGGCACGCGCGGGGCACGAGGTATTGGGTATCGGACGTTCCAGTAGCGCAGTTGCAGGTTGGTCTGCGCCATACATTCAGACGGATGTTGCAACGTCGGATCTATCAGGGGTAGTGAAAGATTTTGTCCCTGATGTCGTGCTACACGCCGCAGGTTCAGCATCAGTGGCTAACTCTCTTTTCGCGCCACAGGACGACTTTCGCGCGACCGTCACAACTTGCGCAAACGTTCTCGATTCCATCCGACGCTCGGGAACCAAGCCTTTGATCATCCTGCCTTCAAGCGCAGCGGTTTATGGAAATCCCATTGGATTGCCGATAAACGAAGGTGCACGTCCTTTACCAATCTCGCCTTATGGTTTTCACAAATACACCTGCGAGGTGCTTGCCAATGAATACGCAAAATGCTTCTCGCAGCGGATTGCGGTCTGCCGTCTCTTTTCGGTTTTTGGACCACGTCAACGACGCTTGTTTGTCTGGGAAGTTTTTGATCAGGCTCGCAGCAACAATTCGAGCATTGAATTGCAGGGGACCGGCCAGGAGCTGCGTGATTACCTGCATGTCGACGACGTGACAGGTGTAATGTTGCAACTTGCCGCATCATCGACGCCGAATGACTGCGGGAAAAGTCTAACAGTTAATGTTGGAAGCGGGTGTGGAATTCAAGTTATTCAAGTCGCGGAGTTGATTCGACAATTGGTAGCACCCACCAAGGCAATCTTTTGTCGCGGAGAGCGGCGTTCCGGTGATCCACAATCCTGGCAGGCAGACATATCTCGCCTTTTATCACTCGCGCCGAATTGGCAGCACCGCCCCTTTACTGAGCGACTTACCGAGTGCGTTTCTGAGTGGATGGGAGAAGCGTACTGAGATTTAGGTGTTCAGAAAGGAAACAAACCCTTCGTAGAAATCGGTCTTCCGCCGAATATGTACGGGCGGCACTCCGTGGCCGCCCTGGTCGCGGTTGATTCAACGCGCGTGGTACATGTCTCATGTCGGGGCGGCACTCCGTGGCCCCCCAGGTCGCGGTTAATTCAACGCCGGTAGTCCGTGTCTCATGTCGGGGCGGCCACGGAGTGCCGCCCCTACAAATTGTTGATTGTTTCAAATCTCCGGTTTATATTTCACCATCGATTAGTAAAATCTGATTTGCGAGGTTCCTCACAATGCCTCAGTTCTCCGGTTTTCCTTACCCACGGCGTTACAACAGCCTGCGTTTGCTTGGCTACGAGTACAATTCGGTTTTTCAACTCTGTGCCATAACCTTGGTTACAGATCTGCGGCGGCCTGTATTTGCTGATATACCTCTGGCCAAGAGTGTTCTAAGTTGCCTATTGAGTGATGAGACATTGCAGTTTATGAGAGTGAGAGCTTTTACTCTTATGCCGGACCACTTTCATTGTTTAGCAGGTGTTCGAAAGGCTGACGTAAATCTGCCAATCCTCATCGGCAGATTCAAAAGCTATACGACGCAGCTCTATTGGAAGCGCAGCCGACAGATTGTTTTGTCTAATCGAGTCAGTTTGCCGTCACGTTTCGTCAATAAGGCCGAGACAAAAGACCAGCGACCGTTGATCGCAGCATTAATGGACTGGCGCGCCACGTTGCGGCCCGAGGTGGTCGAGTTGAAGCACTGGCCTTCAGTGAGGCCCGGTCAATTTCTTCAGAAGCGGCTGTGGCAAACGCGGATGTTTGACCATGTAATTCGCAATGATTTTGATTTACAGGAGAACCTTGACTACATCGCAATGAACCCCGTCCGAGAAGGCTACGTAACTCGACCTCAATTTTATCCTTACACGGGATTCATGTGGTAGGGGCGGCACTCCGTGGCCGCCCCTCGACGCGTTTGATTCAACTCAGGTGGTTTATGTCCCGTGTGGGGGCGGCCACGGAGTGCCGCCCCTCGACGCGTTTAATTCAACGCCGGTAGTCCGTGTCTCATGTCGGGGCGGCACTCCGTGGCCGCCCCTCGACGCGTTTGATTCAAGTCAGGTGGTACATGTCTCGTGTGGGGG
>JBHEMC010000006.1:0-75225 GCA_046262775.1 Pyrinomonadaceae bacterium
CTGTAACAGCGACTTGAGCTCTCTATGCGAGTAAACACCACCGGAATCTTTCAGATTGTAGCGAAGTTTTGGGGCCGCACTTGTTTGCCGCCCAATCGTAAAGATCAATTCACCTTCGTCATTCGTCTCGATTATGTAATCCAACGCGTTGTACTGGAAGATCATTGGCGCCGCTTCACGTCCAAATAAACGTTCGCAAAGATCGCGATCTTTCAAACACAAACGCCGCAACGCGATTGTAAACGCGGTTTCCACGCCAATGTTGATTTCGAGATCGGAAGCACCATAGGAAGAAATGACGCTTTGAAAATACCGCAGAAGATACGAACGCAAGCTCTCGGAAATACCCTCGCCGCCAACTATCACGTCCATCCGGTACTGTTTGAGATCCTGTGTTGTGTTGTCGACGAACGATTTTATAAACGGAGGGTAACCGAAGACGAGATAACGATATGCTGGTCCGAACATTATTAACGTATTTTCAAGCTTCTTCTGGTCCGGACCAATGGATTTCAGTATGCCAACATCGACGAGGGACATCGAAACATTCATGCCCGTTGCCCATGGCCCAAGCGCAAAACAATTCAGGAGAATGCAACCCGTGTCACGGTAGATAAGCTGATAGTTCAGTTGCAGAATGTGTTTGACGTCTTCACGTTCTTCTGCACTTCGCACCCAATTGTTTGGCACCCCGGACGACCCCGACGATTCGTCGATCACTACACCCGCCAGCGGTATCCGTCCATTGTAGCAACGCTCCTCAATGCTGTATTTCCTAACGTAATTTTCTTTAGTCATTACGGGAAGCCGGCCCAGCTTCCAACTGCCATTCTCCCCGTAACCTTCTGCGACAAGGAACTTTTGATAAGCGGGACAAAGCGCGCGAGCTTTCACATAAACTGCATGGGCGCGCATCTTGCCAATGCTGGCGAGTAGTCCCTGTAGCGATGGAACGCTCAGCAGCATGTACATGCGCCGATCTGTACTAATAACAAGTCGGACGATCCACAGGATCCAGAGCGTTGGAGTAAGCAACAGTCTGCTAATCAAGAAGTATCTCCTCGACGGAGCGTCGATAACTCTTGGGTGGTTCGTTTGAGTAACCCAGCTTGAATATCAACCAGATGTCAGGGACTCCTGTTTCCTCCAGAACCGATTGCGCGGCGCGCTTGTTTGTAACCAAGTTTCCGTAAGGATGTAAGTAAAGGTCATGTTTGGCGGTTTCCAACCAGAAATGCATTAAGAAGCTGCCAATCTTGAATGCGCACTCCGGTTCCCAGAACTTGCCGGCAAGTAAACCAATGGCGGGAACCAAACCGAGTTGTGAACGATACTGTTTTGCCAGAACTGGACGCGTGATCGGTAGTTGCAACAGTTGCGGAACACGCGCAGAAAGCCAGTACGCAATGCGTGAGGTATTCATGCAACGATAATCCAGACCATCGCGTGTTGCTTGTGCGGAACGATCTGTGAAGCGAAACCATTCCACGATTTCATCATGGTAGGCGGGGTTATTCAGATCCTCAAACAACGCTTCAGTATTTTTATCGAGCAAACGTGCGATAACTTGTCCGTCAGTGATTACCTCGAATCGTTGTTCCCACTCCTCAGCTAAACTCTTCAATTGCTTAACGAGATTCTGTGGAACGTCATGAGGTTTGAAAGAAATCCGAGACGTGCGCCGCTTCAAAAACAAAGACGGATCGAAACGAGGCTGCACGTCGACTGCGTCTGCAGTTAATCGCAAACGCGCGAAGGGCATAAAGGTTTGTTGAGTCGTCTCAAGTATCGTTTGCGCATACCACGATGGTTCGTGATATATCGTGTGCTGCAATTGCAAACCGATGTTTGCCGCAAGGAGTCGGAGCCCTTCAATGAACAGGCCCATTGTCAAAATAATAAAGCTACCTGTGGGGTCTTCTTTGGGAAGCGTTCTTGCAGAATCGATGAAGAGATCTGCCTCGTTATCGTCGATAAGGCGCACGCGCCACGGTTGTACGTTATGTGGCGACGGTGAGTGAATGGCGGTCGCGAGCAACGATTTCCACACGCTCATCACTGCCTAGCATACCACGCGGATCACTTTGCTAAATGAAAATAACCTGGTCGCGTTGTCGGAAAAGTCAGAAACTTCGGTTCTCAACCTTGTTTTGCAGTAGAAGCGATGAAGTCGTAGAAGAAAGTGAATGTCGACTCAAGACTGACAATGTCAACTGACTGAATTCGCAGCTTGGGAGGAACGTCAGGTTTTATTGCCTTTCCCATGCTATCGAATTTTGCAACGACAATTGCGGTTTGGATAAATGATCGTTAGGTCAAATCCATGGAATCAATCGTGGAACGTAAACCGTTCTTCCCGATGCTAATGGCTGCACGTTGAATAGCAGTTTTTGTTTGAATTGATATCATATCTTTCCTACCCCCCTGTTGATCGATTTTGAGGAAATGAGAGTCTACGTTGTAGAACTAAGCTGTTCGGCGACGCCTCGCAAGCATCGATGAGATCACCGTGGAATAGATCAGACCAAAAAAGATTGCAAAAACGAACAGACCAGCAAATGCGCCGGCTGCAACTTGCCAGAATGGCTTTGATCTCGCTGCCGCCCCCGGCTCAGCAGCCATCAACTGCGGACCAATCACCAGCAGCTCAGCAAGAAAGAACAGCGCAGCCGTGAGCGCATAGACAAACGCGATTATCATTCCTGTTTTCAGTCCGTCTTTGAAACTCGTCCTACCCCCTTCGCTACGACCCTTTTCACGGATGCCGAAGTAGATCCCAAGTATCTCCACCACGTTAAAAAATATTCCGGCACCAGCCTTGTGAACGTTCGACGTCGGATCAGGTACGAGCAGGTGTGCGATGACGACCCAGGCAATCACGCTGAGGGTAATGAGTAGACCGTATTTGACAGCGATCCGTGTCATGCATTTATGGATGTTGTGATTGCCACTTTACCCGAGTGTAGGCTATACGGAAACCGTGGCGCTCAGCATTTCTTTGCGACGCGCTTCCAGGGAGTGCGCCCATCATCGCGATATCGCACCCTTGCTCGGCGGCATGGCGTAAACGGTGCTGGAGTAACGCGAGTTGTGCACCCTGTTTTCTACCTTCAGGAATTGTGCTGGCGCCCGCCAGCAGTGCAACTCCCTCAAAAATATTCAACACGCCAGTCGCTATCAGATGCCCATTCAGTTCTGCAAAATAACAGAGGGCGTGTTCGCGTTTAGCATTAACGCGACCCAGTTCAAGCAGGAAATCTGCGAGCTCGCCAAATTCACTCCAACCAGTTGCCGCAACATCGGCCCAAACATCATGTTCTTGAGGTTCAATCAGTCGTATGTGAATGTTCTCGTTGACATCAGCCTCGAGCCGAAAGTGTTTCCCAATTGGACGATATAGGACGCTGGTGAATTCAATGGGCTCGTACCCTCGTTCGTTCAGCAGCGAAACGACAGTCGGGTCGGCGAGTGGGCAAACCTCATGAAAAATTCTTGCGCCCCGTGAAGTAAAAAACTCCTCCATTAGGTTGAGATTAGGCGCCGTTAACGGTTGCTCCATGCCCAGGCCGAACGTCTGTGTGACCGGCGAAGTCGGTCCGTCGAACATTGCATAGGCTCCAGCTAATTGAAGCCACTCAGCTTTGCTCTCGGGAAAAGCTCTAGCTCGCGCTTCAACGAAGTCAACGTTCCCCAGTGCTTCGCTTCGTTCGAGACGTCGCGCCAACCCCAGATCGGCAAACGGGAAGTTGTCGTTCATTAGTCGCTAATCCACACTGTTTTGATATTAACGAACTCACGAATGCCAAACTCCGCCAGCTCTCGGCCATAGCCAGAATTCTTTATTCCCCCGAACGGCAAACGCGGATCCGAGGCTACCATACCATTGATGAACACACATCCTGCTTCGATATCGTCGATAAAACGATTGTGCTCCTCAACGACTGTCGTCCATGCTGATGATCCGAGACCAAACGTTGTTGCATTGGCAAGATCAATTGCCTCGTCGATGTTCTTGACACGGAACAGCATTGCGACTGGTCCAAAGATCTCCTCGCATGAGACCGGTGCTTGCTGGTCGATGTCTACCAGTACCGTAGGTTCGTAGAAGTTACCGGCGCGCTGCAGTTTATTTCCACCGGTCAACACGCGCGCACCCCCGGCAACGGCTTTCTGTACCTGCTTGTGAAGATCATTGACGATCTGTGGAGTGGCTAATGGGCCAATGTCAGTTGACTCTTCCATCGGATCCCCCACTCGTAAACGCTTCATCTCATCGACGAAACGTCGTTCAAAGTCATCGTAAATTTCTGAGGCTACAATGAATCTTTTGGCTGCGATGCACGATTGTCCGTTGTTTATTGTTCTCGCTTTCACCGCAGTGGTTACTGATCGTTCGAGATCGGCTGATGGCATGACTATGAAAGGGTCGCTGCCTCCGAGTTCGAGCACTGTGGTTTTAATTTCCGAACCTGAGATTCCCGCAATGCTACGACCTGCGGGTTCACTGCCTGTTAACGTGGCTGCAACTACACGCTTGTCGCTAAGGACCGACTCGACCGCGTCTGCTCCGATCAGCAGCGTTTGAAAGCATCCCGGGGGAAAACCGGCACGCAGAAAAATACCTTCTATTGCCAGAGCGCATTGCGGAACGTTAGAGGCGTGTTTCAATAGTCCTACATTTCCAGCCATCAGTGCGGGAGCGGCAAAGCGAAATACCTGCCAGAAAGGGAAGTTCCAGGGCATCACGGCAAGGACGGGCCCGAGCGGCTGGAATCGGACGAAACTCTTCCGAGCGTTGGTATGTACAAGCAGATCGCGAAGGTGGGCCTCGGCATTTTCCGCGTAGTATCTGCAGACCCATGCACATTTTTCTGCTTCACCAATCGCCGCTTTGATCGGTTTGCCCATTTCAGCGGTCATCAACCTGCCGAACTCGTGTTTTTCTCGTTCCAGTATTTCAGCCGCTTTCATCATGCGTTCAGACCGGTATGCAAACGAAGTTCGACGATGGTTGCGAAAGGCCGCAGCGGCCGATTCGAGTCGTTCTTCGATTTCATATGCGTTAAGAGCTGAAAAGGTTTTTAAAGTCTCGCCGGTAGTCGGATTGATAGAAATTATCGCCATGGATGCAACACCTCTAGTGAAATGGTTTAATCAGATTATAGATACGATGCGTCTGTATCAGCCACTTGTGGGCGCCCGCCGCCGAAGGATGTCGGTGCGAACAGCTTAGGAGAAGCTCGATTAGCTAAACTGGATTACAATCGGTGTGGCTTAATTCTATTTGTCAAGTAAGTGCACCACCGTGACGATGGATGATAAACAAAAACACCTGGACAAGTTTGCCATCGCAGCCGCCTTACAGGAGATTGCGGCGCTGCTCGAATTGAGAGGCGGCGCGGACAAGTTTAAAGCACGCGCGTACCAGGCCGGAGCCCGAGCCATTGCGGGCACAACAGAGTCGTTGGCTGAGTTGGTGGCGCAAGATAGATTAACGAGCTTGCCCCGGATTGGTGCTGCACTCGCGTCGCAGATTAAACAACTTTACCTGACCGGAGAATCGTCGGTACTTCGCGGATTACGCAAAGAATTTCCGCCGGGCATTCTGGAACTGTCGACTCTTCCAGGTTTAACTGTTGGTAAAATCAAACAACTCCACGACCAGCTGGGGATCACGTCAATTGCGGAACTGCGAACTGCCGCCGCAGCGGGAAAGGTTAGAAATTTAAAAGGCTTCGGGGCGAAGACAGAGGAGAAACTCTTAGTGGCTGTTGACGAAGAACCAAAACAGACCACCAAAAAGAGACTCCATCTACATCGAGCGCTGCAAACGGGCGAACAGATCATCAAGTATCTCGATACGACGCGTGGTGTGAAGCACTTGAGATTCGCCGGTTCACTTCGACGTTGGAATGAAACCGTAGGTACCGTTTGCATCGTCGCAAGCACCAATCAACCGAAGATATTGCTTCAACACTTTGTTCGCTTTCCCCTTATTACCCAAGCGGTTTCCACTACGGATAATGCCGCCGACGTGATTCTTGTTGATGGCTCGAAAATAAGGCTGGTAGCAGTGCGTCCCTCTGAGTTTGCTTTGACTCTCTTTCTGGAAACCGGGTCGACCGCTCACCTGCAGAAGATCCAAAAGCTCAGCAAAGCTCCCGTTACGAAACGGAGGACGGCGTCGCAGGATGACGTCTCAGTGGAGAAACAAATTTACCGGCAATTCGGTATGGAATATGTACCACCAGAACTGCGTGAAGACGCGGGCGAAATTGAGGCGGCTCTCGCGGGCAAGCTACCTAAAGACCTGATAGAACTTTCTGACATTCGCGGTATGGTCCATTGTCACACGACATACTCCGATGGCAAGCACAGCATTGAGGAGATGGCAAAGGCGGCTGACGCCCTGGGAATGAAGTACATAACGATCACCGACCACTCACCAACCGCCTTTTATGCCGGCGGTTTGTCGCTCGACCAGTTGAAACGTCAATGGGATGAAATTGATGAAGTTCAGGAGAAGGTGAAAACGAAGATTCTCCGAGGCACTGAGTCAGATATTGTCGCGAGCGGAGCACTTGATTACCCCGATGCTGTGCTGGAGAAATTCGATGTAATCGTTGCCAGCATTCATTCTCGTTACAAGATGGATTCAGAAAAGATGACCCACCGCATCGTTACGGCAATGCGCCAGCCTGTATTCAAGATTTGGGGACATGCGCTTGGCAGGTTGATTCAGAGTCGGCCGGCATTTGAATGCGACGTGGAGCGGATCCTCGACGTCATTGAAGAGTCAAGGGCGGCAGTTGAAATCAATGGAGATCCGTATCGACTCGATATGGAGCCGCGGTGGGTTCGACAAGCACGCAAACGAAACATTAAGTTTGTAATTTCCGTTGATGCGCACTCGACTGGAGCATTGAATAACGTCAAGTTCGGCGTCGCAATGGCCCGCCGCGGCTGGGTACGGAAAGGTGAAGTTCTGAATGCCTTAAACCCCACCGCCTTTGCTAGCGCGGTGAAACCTGTCGTTTAAATTCCAGCTTTCTTAGTGGATCAGCTCGCTGAACACCAGCACGTAACCGTTCGGATCGATCAACTCAAATTCCCAGTCGCCATCCGGCTGCTTCACGAGCGGCAATTTCAACTCGAGCGCGCGCAAGTATCGCGATTGATGGCGCTCCGTTCGCGGAAACGGATGGCCAGAAACCCCAGATTGTCTTCATACCGACCGAGTTTTTGACTAATGTCGGCGACTGCGAAGCAAACGGCGACGGAATTAAACTGAGTCAAACCTCACCTTTTTATGGACCATAAAACGGGATTTACGCCATTGGTGCAACGAGAAGTTAGAGAAAGGAGAACTTGCGAGAAGAAATCTGATTTTCATCTGTTTGCTGTGTTGTGTGCGGCCCGACAAATATAGCTGATGCGGTTTGCGTCCAGGCAATAGTAATTTACAATGGCGGCGCCTTAAATCCTCATCAAGGAGACAAAACATGCGAACGAAGAACCTCACTGAGTTAGCTGCCAATCCAGATCTAATTTCCGGAATCTACAACTACTGCGATCGCTGGTGTGAACGCTGTCCCTTTACATCACGCTGTCTCGTCTATGCGACTGAGCAGGAGTATGACGATTTTTCACCTGAAAGTCGTGATATCTCCAACGAAAAGTTTTGGCAAAAGCTCGCATCCTTATTTCATGATACAGCGGAGGTGATCTCCGAGTGGGCCACGGAAGCGGAGGTTGATATGCAACCGATCACTCCGAACCAGGACGGGCTTCGCAAGGAACGTCTTGAGCAAGCCGCCAATCGTGCTATCTCGCGCGCCGGCAGAGACTATGCCGCAGCCGTAACTAACTGGTTCAGCAATTTTTCGCAGGTCGTTACTGCCAGTGATGTACTTGAAGATGACGACGACGTGCACGAACGAGATCTGCTACAGGAAGTAGCGGATGTAATCCAGTGGTACCAATATCAAATCGCCGTCAAAACAATGCGCGCGTTTTCTTCGCGGGCAATGGAAGGCGACGCTCAGGAATTGACACCAGACGAGGCTTACTCGAAAGATTCAGATGGTTCGGCGAAAGTCGCGCTGGTAGGTATCGATCGTTCAATAAGTTCATGGCGAGTAGTGCAGACTATCCTACCCGAAGAAGCGGTTGCAGTAGTGCCGCTAATCTTGAAACTCGAGAAACTGCGAGTGGCTACGGAACGGGAATTTCCAGCTGCTCGAGATTTCATCAGACCAGGATTCGACGAAGTGCTGGATACACAGAACTGAATTATGAGTGTGGGCGACTCAACTTGTCTGTTTTGCAAAATCGTTCGCGGTGAGACAAGTGCTGAACTCGTCTATGAAGACGACATTTCAATAGCGTTTCTCGACCACCGACCGTTGTTTCCTGGGCACACGTTGCTCGTGCCCAGAAAACATTTTGAATTGTTGGCAGATTTGCCGGCGACGCTTGTGGCGCCGTTCTTCAAAAATGTTCAGTTGTTAGGCACTGCCGTTGAAGCGGCGATGGTCGCCGAGGGTAATTTTGTGGCGATTAACAACCGCGTCAGTCAGAGCGTTCCTCATCTGCACGTCCACATTGTGCCGCGAAGGAGAAAAGACGGTTTGAAGGGTTTTTTCTGGCCTCGAACGAAATACGAAAACCAGGATCAAATGGAGGACGTGCGAGCACGCATAAAAGAAGAAATCAGTAATCGTCGGTAGTGAGAGAAAACATATCAACTGTATGCGGTTGTGTCTTTTAACTCTCCTGAACAGTTCCAAAGCCACGTTCGCATACGATGTTGAGAGTTCCCTGCGAATGAGAACGAGTACTGGCGCAGGTCGGCAAAAAATGCGTCCCTCAGAAAATAAAACACATTAAAATTTGATCGAAAACGAGCAGGGGCGTATAAGCATCCTGTCACGAAGGTTGCGGCTTTCGAGACCGACAAAGGGATCGGCAATCGGTGCGGCGACGCCCGAGAGAGAGAATAAACAGGCGGCTGTTGCTTCTAATGACGCCCGAGTTGGAGCCGAAAGGCTCAGCTAGAGAAGGTTGCGAGACTTTCTCAAGCCACTTGGATAAAAACAAGTGGCACCCTTTGGAGAGGACCCGCCGAGGGGGGCAAAGCGGCTCAGCGAAAGTTGAGCTTCGTTGCCGGAGCGTAATCGGCGGTGGAGGAAAAGCCACCAAAACAAAAACCTAACGGCACCGCGTTCGCAAGAATGCGAGACTTGTGAAAACAAATCGTGTGCTGACCGGAAATCAAACTGACCGCCAGTTGATAATCGGTATACAAAATCGGTAGTTTGAGTGTGTACATGCTCTCGCTACCATCCTATAGAAAGCTTCGGCGATTTGTAGGAAAACGGATTGCGCTGCTTTCAGCTTGCTGGAGGCAGCGCATTTCGTTTTTACGAGTGAAATTCTTGCGCTAACTCAAGTTTGACAACCGAAAACTTGAAACCTAGACTAACGCCCACCTACGTACGGAAACAAACTTTTCATTCCGTTTCAATAACTAATCGGCGTGTTTTACTAGCCATAATTTTTGAATCTCCCCCGGCCCATCTGATTTGAGGCTGTTGGCTCACAATTTGTTTAAGGTAAAAGGAGGATGAGATGACTGAAGTGCGAATGCAAGAGACTGCCGCATTCAAACCCGGTACGTTCTGCTGGGTTGAACTTGGGACAACCGATTCACAGGCCGGCAAAGATTTCTACACGCAATTGTTCGGGTGGAGTTTCACAGACAATCCGGCAGGGCCGAACATGGTCTACACCATGTTCAAACTCGATACCAAAGATGTCGGTGCTCTCTATCAACTATCGCCTGACATGACAGCCCAGGGAATTCCGCCCCACTGGATGAGCTACATCTCAGTCGAGAGTGCAGATGAAACGGCCGAAAAGATCACAGCAGCCGGCGGAACATTGTTGCAGAAACCGTTTGACGTCATGGATGTCGGCAGAATGGCGGTTGTTAAGGACCCGACTGGAGCCGTCTTCGCTCTGTGGCAACCGAAAACTCACAAGGGTGTGGGCGTATACAACGTGCCGAATTCATTTTGCTGGAACGAACTGGCGACGCCGGATACTGCTCGAGCCGGCGACTTTTATTCGAGCGTGTTTGGATGGGGTAAAAACGTTCAGCAAATGGGCCCAATGACGTATACGTCGTTTATGAATGAAGATAGACCCGCTGGTGGTATGTACACGCCGCCACCGGAGATGGGTAACATCCCGCCGCATTGGTTGGTCTATTTTGCCGTGAGTGACACTGATGCGACTGCGCAAAAAGCAGCAGAGCTCGGCGGAAAGGTATTTACTCCGCCAGCCGATATCCCAGGTGTTGGCCGTTTTGCGATTATTCAGGACGGGCAAGGAGCGCCGTTTGGGATCATCAAACTTAACACTCCACCGGCGTAATCGAAGGAGGCGGCGAATCGCTCGAAAAATTAGCCGCAGGTTCGCTGTAGAACCGCCCATGATGTTCGATCTGCTCTACAGTGAGTCTGCGGTTAACCTTTTGACGGCAGGAACTCCAGCATGAGAGCACGGCTGGTATGGCTTTTACTCTGTGGGATCTGGGGTTCAACGTGGTTATTCATTAAGGTGGGCCTGGCGGACCTGCCGCCGCTCACCTTCGCCGGTATTCGGTTCGTTATTGCATTAGCCATACTCGGATGTTTTGTCGTCATCCGCGGCCTTCCGGTTCCTACTAGTCGTGACGATTGGTTCCTTTTGGCGTGGACGGGCGTACTTTCGTTCACACTGAATTACGGTTTGGTCTTTTGGGGTGAGCAATACATATCATCGGGACTTGCCGCAGTGCTGCAGGCAACAATTCCAGCGTTCGGTCTCGTAATGGCACATTTCTATTTACCAACAGAACGAATGACACCTGCGAAAGTGGTCGGAGTTATTCTAGGCATCCTTGGCGTGACGATCGTCTTTTCCAATCAACTGTCAGTGGCTGGAAGTAAGGCGTTTGCCGGAAGCGTTGCGATCGTACTTAGCGCTTTGTTTGTCGCCTACTCGAATGTGATGATCAAAGCGCGAGCACGGCACTTGAATCCGGCGATTATTGCCGGCGGCCAGATGTTTTTTGGTTTAATCCCCCTACTGCTTGTCGGAATTCCTCTTGAAGGAAACCCATTGCATTTTCACTGGACCAGAATGGCGATTGTCTCGTTGTTGTATTTGGCGATTGTTGGTTCAGTTATTGCATTTTTGCTTTACTACTGGTTAGTGCAGAACATGGATGTCACAAAGACGATGTTGATTGCGCTACTGACACCAGTGGCCGCCGTGGTCCTGGGGATGGTCGTACTTGGGGAGGAGTTGTCATGGCGCACGATCTTTGGGGGGTCGATGATTATTGGTGGGATTGGATTGATCGTGATTGCGCGAGGCAGACAGCAATTGGACGGAATAGAGGCTGGTGCCTAGCAATTGATGGTAAAACTCCTCAACCTGAGCAGCTAAATAAGCTTCGATTGCGGTCGCAACGCGCGGAGACTCATCCGGTGCATAGTACTGTGGCAAGTTTCGGAGTTGCGCGATCTGTTTTGCCATCAGCCAAAACCCACCGACATCTGCACCAAACTGGTTTTGCACTGCAAGCTCCAATGCTGTGCGATGTACAGCGCGAAGGTATTTCGCAGTGGCATTGTCCGTTTCAACGGTGCAGTTACTGAGTGCGAAGCCGACAAATTCGACATCGTCTAACATTTCAGTGATCGTATCTTCGAATTAATCCGCAAACTACTCCCTGAATTTGAATACGCTCCGGTGTCTTTATGAAAATCGGCTTGAACTGCGGGTTAGCGGGTTCAAGTCGTATGAAATCCGGTTCGCGATAGAACTTCTTCACCGTTGCATAATTACCATCAATCAATGCGACTACTACTTGACCATTTTCCGCCACCTTTTGAGAAGCCACGATGATGATGTCGCCGTCCTGAATGTTTTCCTCAATCATGGAATCGCCCCGTACGCGTAACGCGAAAACCCGGCCGCGTCCTCTCATGTTTGCTGGAACTGCTACAGAGTCGTGCGTCAGGATTGCTTCAATAGGTTGGCCAGCGGCAACGGTGCCAAGCAGTGGAACCTCATTATTGTCGCCGTTCCTCGCTTGCTCGACGATCTGTATTCCTCGGCTAACATTCGGAATTTTTTTAATTAACCCTTCGCGCTCGAGAGCTGTGATTATCCCGTGGACGCTTGCCGAAGAGCTCATTTGAAACTGTCTGCCGATTTCAGCAATCGTTGGTGGTTCCTGATTTGACTCAATGTATCGGCGAATAAATTCGAAAACGCGGCGCTGTTTCAGAGTTATTGCCACTGCTCTCCCCTCCTCCTAATCATTACTTCTCTGGATTTACGGATTTTCATTTGACAAGCGAAAATCTAGCGAACATTCTCGAACATGAGAGAGGATTCGTCAAGTAAAATTTTTAAACGGACACTAAGAGGGCGCTAACTTGATGAGATAAGCAGGGGACTCCTGGAGCTATTTAATGACGCGCGCCAATTTTTTCAGATCTTCAATAAACCGGCGTTGTTCAATTCGGCGAGTTTCGTCGTCCGGGGCCCGAAGTATCGAAGAGGGATGGACAGTGGCCATGACGTAAGGAGCAAGAGAAGATTCGAGAAATTCACCACGCTGTTTTGTAACGCGGAACTGGGGTCCAAGTAGCGCTTGGGCGGCAGTAGCACCGAGCGCCACGATCACATCTGGTTTAATCAGCGCGATTTCAGCTTCAAGCCATGGACGACAAGCGGAGATCTCCTGAGCGTTGGGTTTTTTATGGATGCGACGTTTACCTCGAGGCTCCCATTTGAAGTGTTTGACAACATTAGTGACGTAAGTTTGTTGTCGATCGATGCCGGCTTCTTCGAGTGCGGCATCCAACAATCGACCCGCTGGACCGACGAAAGGTTTGCCTGATAGATCTTCTTCGTTTCCCGGTTGCTCGCCAACAAACATAACTTTCGCTCGTCGACGGCCGTCTCCAAAGACTGTTTGTGTGCCCTTTTTCCAAAGATCACACGCACGACAATCGGCTGCCGCTTCTTTGAGCAGGGGTAATGTTGATTGCGAAGGAATCAGATCTGCAGCGGAACTCGGCGGTGGTTTTGACGAATTTTTTCGTGCCGGCATTGAAGTCTTCCCCCCGGTTTAAAATGAACAGATCACGAAGTCTGTATATTGTATAAATCATGAGAGCAGCATTTTCCAAAACTGAACTGGAGTCTGAAATTGTTAATCGATTTGGTCATGCATTCCGGATTCACGAAAAACTCGCAAAACCGATACTGCTGACCGGTATTAAATCGTTAGACCATTTAATTGGTGGACTTCACCGGGGCGCGATAACTGAAATTTTTGGCCCGGCATCTTCCGGACGTACCAGCTTAACGCTGTCGATGATGGCTCACGCAACTGCCAATGATGAGATTTGCGCCTTGATAGATACGACCGACGCGTTTACTCCAACAACCGCTGCACTCAGCGACATCGACCTGGATTGTTTGTTGTGGGTCCGCTGCGGAGGCAACATTGAACATGCGTTTAAGGCGGCAGATTTGTTGTTACATGCGGGCGGGTTTGGATTGATTATCCTGGATATGAGCGACGTCGCGGGCAAAGATGCACGTCGAATAATTTCCTCATGGTGGTACCGGTTTCGCCGCACAGTTGAGGATCAGCAAACAGCAATGCTTGTCCTGGCTGAAGATTCATGTGTTCGTTCGTGCGCGGCAGTTTCTTTGGAACTCAATGGTGTAGGAGAGTGGACAAATACGAGTTTGAGTCTGCCGCAGCAAGGAAACGTGGTCCCGATCCGTAATCTCGGATCAACAGGAGAACGCAAGCGAGTTACGCATGCAAACGTTTTGCGAGTAAATTCGATAAAAATTAATCGTCACCGGCCAGTAACGACGAACGTGAATGAAGCTCATTTGCGAGTAGGAGCTTTCGAATCTACATAGGATGCGACATAGCGTAAGTCGTGGCCCGGCACTTCGGTGATCAAGATTGGCAGCTAACAACGACGTCCAATTTGCGCTCTCGTTGCGCCGGATGAGAGCGTGACCTGGATGAGTAATTGCAAATGTGACTTCAAGGAACCAGTTGCTGTCCCATTTCTTAAACGATTTTCTAGTCTGAAGTCTGTCGAGCTGCGATAGTTGCAGAGATAAACTCTCCTGCCGCGTCACTGTAGGGCTTCGGAAATGTTTTAGGCCAGTTGTCCCGGTCGTCATACATCTTATTCAAACCGGCCTGAATTTCTGCATCGTCACCCGTAAATCCTTTAAGTAATTCAGTCCAACGGGCGGCAAGCGCCGCCGCTTTCTCACTCGCAGGATCCAGACATTCCGTTACTGCTGTCTCGACTTCCCGGATCAGCGTGGTCCATTCACGTTGAGCTTGTTCAATAACTTCGCGAGGAATTGTTTGTGCGCGTTCGCTGATCTTTCGTTTTGCTTCTTCGGTGTAGTACTTGTTGGTCCAGTCCATATTATTGATTACCTCAATGATTCGTTTGAATGCCTGCCAGTCCGGTTCGTTAGTAGCTGTCAGCAGCTTCTGTGCTTTTTCAATTGCTTCTATTGCCTCCGTCAGTTGCTGCCTCTTTTCCGCGATGATCTGCTTTTGACGGTTGAGGGCTTCGCTTAGATCAAAGGCGTTGCTATTGAGCAGTTGTATGATCTGTCGTAATGAAAACCCGATGAATTTCAGTGTCACGATTTGCTGAAGTCGCACCAGATCCTGTTGGCGATAGATTCTGTAACCTGCACCAGTTCGCCCGCTCGGTTTTAACAAGCCGACACGATGGTAGTGATGTAACGTGCGAACGGTTACTCCTGCCAGAGCCGCGAAATCGGCCGCCTGATAAGTGACATCTGCATTTGGTTTCATAGCTCTTGTTCTCGAACAGCATGCTAAGGCCTGACGTTACGTCAGGCGCAAGTAGTTTTTTAGCTTTATCGGCCGCGGTTGCCTTGTTCGTTAATTTTCGGTAATCTTCGTTAGCTTCGCCGAGACGTCGAAACCTATGTTTGCTTGTCTTTATACCGCAAAACCGTGTGACTCTTTAGCTCAGTTTGCCTATTCATTTTCGCCCCTCGTTGAAGAGACCGCTGCAGGCACGGTGGTCATTAACGTTGAAGGATGCGAACTGTTATTCGGGTCGGCGTACGAATTGGCCAATCAAGTCGTTGAGCGCGCACGTAAGCCAGAAAAAGAGGGCGGCGTAGGTACGAAATTGAGCGTCGCCATCGCTTCAAATCCTGATGCAGCTATACACGCCGCGACGCGTTTGCGTGGTGTGACCTTTATTTCACCAGGAGAGGAACTGACTTGCCTCGGTGAATTTCCGATCCGTGCTCTCAATCATTCCCTGATTACCATCGATGACAAACGAGCTGAAGAAATATTTGAAACACTCGATGTTTGGGGCATCAGGACGTTTGCGGATTTTGCTGCATTACCGACAGCAGGCATTTCTGAACGGTTGGGCCAGGATGGAATCCATTTACAACAGCTCGCACGCGGCGCCACGCAACGTCATTTAAAACTCAATCAACCACCGCGTGTTTTCGCGAACACGATTGAACTCGATCATCCCATCTCTGAACTCGAACCCTTGTCTTTTATTTTTGCGCGGCTCTTGAACCAACTGTGCGCCGCGTTGAATGGTTATGCGTTGGCAACCAATGAATTGATAGTGCAAATGAAGTTGTCAGATCAAACGATGTATGAACATAAATTGACATTGCCGTACGCAATGCGTGATCACAAGGTGTTTTTAAAATTGCTATTGCTCACTACGGAACGCAACCCGCCGCAACAACCGGTGGAAACTGTCTCGATTACCTGTGAACCAGTAAAACCCAGACTCGTGCAAAACGGGTTATTTATTCCGTTGGCGCCGGAGCCGGAAAAACTTGAATTAACTCTGGCACGATTGGCACAACTTGTCGGTCCACAAAACGTAGGATCACCGGCACTGCTTGATACCTATCGACCAGACGCATTTTGTCTCAACCGATTTGCCCTAAAGACGGATAAAAAACTCCGCGGCCGTGTCAAACACACTCGCAAATCGCCAATTGGCAATCGTCGAGCGGTTCTCGCCTTTCGTACGTTTCGTCCTGCGTTGCGTGCTGTAGTTCAAACGGAACAAGGATGGCCATCTCAAATTAGCGCCTGGGGAAAACAACAAAGTGTTTATGGAAAGGTTGTTCGACTCGCCGGCCCATGGCGAACGACAGGCGATTGGTGGCGCGACGATCGTTGGGCCCGCGACGAATGGGATTTGGCGTTACAAGTTGTGGAAGCAGGTAAGCCGCAACAGACTGCGTTGTATCGAATCTATCGCGATCTGACCAACGGCAGCTGGTTTGTCGAAGGAAGTTACGACTGAAAATTTTTCATAGTAATTGTTATGAGTGGATACGTTGAATTACATGCCCGATCGGCATTCAGCTTTTTGGAAGGTGCGTCAGTACCGGAAGAGCTAATTGCTGCGTGTCTGCAGTTGCAAATGCCGGCCATGGCTTTATTGGATCGCAACGGCGTTTATGGGTGCCCACGATTTCATCTCGCCGCAAAAAACAACGGAATCAATGCTCATATTGGCTCGGAAATCTCCGTGCAAAGCCCAACTGTTCACAACACCATAACAGTTGATCGATCGCGTGTAGTTACTGTTCCGGTTCTCGCATACAACCGTACCGGTTATCAGAATCTGTGTCGTCTAATTACTTTAATGAAGTTGCGCGTGCCCAAACATGCGAAGGCTGGAGAATGCATAATCACTCCAATGGAACTGGCAGAGTACGCTAATGGGTTGATTTGCCTGACTGGACATGATGAAGGGCCACTCGCGGAGGCAATTAAACGTAGCGATTACGACGACGCATGTAAATCCGCTGAATGGTTATTGGCGGTGTTTGGTAAAGATAACGTTTACGCAGAACTGCAACGACATTTCAATCGTGACGACGAAGCACATAATCAGGCAATGATCGAAATTGCCCGCAGATATCACCTGCCTCTACTGGCGACTAACGGAGTTTGTTATGCGACGCCTGCGCGGCGGGAAGTTGCGGATGTTTTTACTTGCATTCGCAATCACGTGCGACTCGAAACTGCGGGCAAACTTCTTGCGCGAAATTCAGAAAAACATCTGAAACCGAGTCAGATTATGACGAAGCTTTTTGCCGATCTTCCAGAAGCCATTGCAAACACGTCAGAACTTTCATCGCGTCTGCAGTTTACGCTGGAAGATCTCGGCTATGAATTCCCAAAATATCCGGTTCCCGCGGGGCAGACAATGATCTCATTTTTGCGAGAACGCACACTTGAAGGCGCACGTCTGCGCTATACCGGAAAAAAATCTGCCCCAACGTTTGATCAGGCACGTCCGCAACTCGAGCGTGAGTTGGCCCTGATCGAAAAGCTGAAGCTCGAAGGATATTTTCTTATTGTTTGGGACATCGTCGAGTTCTGTCGACGAAACGGAATTCTGATTCAGGGGCGCGGCTCGGCTGCAAATAGTGCAGTTTGTTATGCGCTTGGTATTACGGCGGTTGATCCAATCGGAATGGAGTTATTGTTTGAGCGCTTTCTTTCTGAAGAAAGAGGTGAGTGGCCGGACATTGATCTCGATTTACCAAGTGGCGATCAGCGTGAGCGTGCAATCCAATATGTATATCAACGTTATGGGAAATTAGGGGCCGCGATGACGGCCAATGTGATCACATACCGGGGCCGTTCAGCGGCGCGAGAGGTAGGCAAGGCGCTGGATTTTGATGAAGCAACATTGGATCGCCTTTCAGGTCTGGTACACACCTGGGAATGGACAGATCCAAAAGATTCGACTGAACGGCAGTTTACTGAGGCCGGATTGGATTTGCGAAATTCACGCATTCGCAAATTCTTTCAGTTGTACCAAATGGTGCAGGACTTGCCGCGACATCTGGGTCAACATTCTGGCGGGCTGGTGATTTGTCAGGGACAGCTCGATTCCGTTGTACCACTCGAGCCGGCCGCAATGGCTGGCCGTGTAGTAGTGCAATGGGACAAAGAAGACTGTGCGGATCTCGGGTTGATCAAAGTCGATTTACTCGGACTTGGAATGATGGCTGTACTTGAAGATTGTATTGACTTGATTCGTGAATCGTACAAGGAAGAAGTTGATCTCGCCCATTTGCCTTCTGATGATCCGGCAGTTTATGCCGCACTACAAAAGGCAGATACAGTTGGTATGTTTCAGGTTGAAAGCAGAGCGCAAATGTCCTGCCTGCCGCGTCTGCAACCAAAAAAATTTTATGACATCGTCGTCCAGGTCGCCATTATTCGACCGGGACCGATCGTTGGAAACATGGTCCATCCTTATCTTAAACGCCGGCAGGGTCGCGAAAAGGTTATCTACCCTCATCCGCTGCTCGAACCAGTGCTGAAGCGCACATTAGGAGTGCCGTTGTTCCAGGAACAGCTCTTGAAGATGGCGATGATCTGCGCTGAGTTTTCTGGCGGTGAGGCGGAAGAGTTGCGACGCGCGTTTGGGTTTAAGCGTTCGGAAGCGCGAATGAAGGATGTGGAAATCAAACTCCGCCATGGTATGCAACAGAAGGGAATTAGTGGCAAGACGCAAAATGAAATTGTTCAGGCCATCACGTCGTTTGCTCTCTATGGATTTCCCGAATCGCACGCAGCAAGTTTTGCCCTAATCGCTTATGCGAGTGCGTATCTAAAATGTAATTACCTTGCAGCGTTCACAGCCGCGATTTTGAATAACCAGCCGATGGGGTTTTATCAGCCGTTCACGCTGATTAAAGATGCGCAACGGCATGGTCTGAAAATCTTACCGATCGATATCACTCGTTCAGATTGGCCCTGTACTATCGAAGAATATGCATCTTGCACGATCGGTTCTCAGTCGTTCGCTGTTCGGTTGGGCCTGAGGTATGTCAAAGGTTTAAGTGAACAATCGGGTCGAGCAATTGTTAAAGAGCGGAAAGTTAGATCATTTGCAGGTATCGATGACGTGCGAAATCGTGTCGCTGAATTGCGTAAAGATGAGTTGCGCAAACTCGCTGGGGTGGGAGCGCTGAACTTTATTCAACCCCAAACGAAATCCCAGACTGCAACTAACCGGCGGGATGCGTTATGGCAAGTTGAGCGGGTCACTCGACCAGCCGGCGTATTATACGAACAGTTGCTGGAAACAGATGGTAACTCACCTCTCGCTCAGATGACTTTACCGGAACGTGTCGATGCAGATTTCCGCGGTACTGGCATGAGCATCGGGAAACATCCAGTTGCGTACCACCGCAGCGAACTGAATAGGCTCGGAGCACTGCGCGCAACTGATGTTTCCAACTTAAGAGACGGCAGCTACGTTCGCATTGCAGGTTGGGTAATCGTCCGTCAGCGGCCAGGCACCGCAAAAGGGTTTGTTTTCTTGACGCTTGAAGACGAGACTGGCGTAAGTAACATAATCATTACGCCACAGTTATTCGATCAATATCGAAATGTTCTCGTCAACAAACCATTTCTGTTGATTGATGGTATGTTACAGAATCAGGATAATGTCGTATCAGTAAAAGCACGGCGTATCGAAGCATTGTCGTTTAAGATAGCCGCAGCACCTTCACATGACTTTCACTGAACTTGATGGCCGTCATGATTAGGAAACTGAAAACAGGAAAGTATCGCCTTTACTCCCGTAAGAAAGATCCGAAAACGGGAAAAAGAAAAAACCTTGGCACTTTCGATACGCGAGATGCCGCAGAAAAACATGAGCGTGCGGTCCAGTACTTTAAGCGCAAGGGCTGAACGATACCCGAAATCTTGAACAACAGATCGCGTCTCTAAAACCCACACTCGACTACTTACCTTATTCTGTTCCAATTATTTCAATTATTTTCCGACCGGCTGTTCTTTTAAATCGCATCAGGAAACCCTGATGAAATTAATCACTCAGCGGCCCTGATTGCCGCTCTGGTCCATAGTATGATCGGCGGTCGGTCTCTGGTATATGGATTCATTGACTGGTTACCTGAAAAACTTGCTTAAGTTCGCAGTCAAAACCACGCCCTAGAATACATTGCTGCATTTTGCTTCGTCGCTTGTGCTCGTTACGTGCTTGCGCATTGCATTCAGTACACAAATGCGAAAACGGAACGCCTCAACGGTATTCAGACTGCTTTCTGGCTCCGGGTCAGCCTAGTAGTAACTACGCAACTCGTTAGGTAGGTAACGGTTGAAGGCGGGGTCTCGGTTTGTACTCGCTGAATGTGGAATGCCAGTTCGTGGCTTGTGCGATTGCGGTTGTGATTCAACTATCTGGGAACCCGAGATCTCAGTGAGACGGTGGTGAAGTTCGCCTGATTACTGCATTCAAGTCGAGAATTAAGCTGGTCTAATAGCCTGCTTAGCGGGAGATTCGATCAGACCCTGAACGACCTGGGCGACTTGTGACAAAGGTTTGGGTTTCCGAAGAAACGCGTCCGCGCCACAGCGTCTGGCCTCATCTTCCATTTCCGCGGAACCGTACGCCGTCAAAACTATTATTCGCGTGAGGGCATTGTGACCGCGGATCATCTTGATCATTTCGAGACCGTCAGGATTGCGAGCGGTGCTTAACCTTAGATCCTGTATGACAACTTTATAGTTCGCCGATTTGATCAGCTTCTCTGCTTCATCAGGTTCGCGAGCTGTGTCGACCTTATAACCCTGAAGCGAGAAGTACTCACTCATCGAGAAACAGATCGACTCTTCATCGTCCACGACCAGCAGACGCGGCAAGTAGTAATCATTCTCGGTTGACTCAGCTCGTCCGGCCCACATTTGCCTCAACCTTCCGGAGACTTTCTTTAGTTTTCCAAAACGACTTTGATTCACGGGGTACGGGGCAGAACAGGTTCGCGCTTTGCTCCTTGTTCCAGCTGTATCAAATTGGAAGAACAGCACTCCTGATTGACCGCACGATTACAGGTCCCACTCTGGTTGACCCCCTTGCACACAACAGAGTTCTACGCCCTAGTGTCTCTCTTTTGTTGACACAGCGAACTGCCGTCGATTTTGCAGGAAAAACGGTGAATTCAAAAGTGCACTTCAGCCGCACGGAAGTCACACTCCTCAGTTTACCGTGGCGACCGATGCAATGTCGGCTGCGACGGAACTCATTGTGCATCTTTCAAAGCAAGGAATTCCGAATGCCAGTTGGTCTACAACCAGCAGTTAAATGGCGATCGCAGCCCTTACGTTCGGGCGACCGTTCGGCGCGCACACACGAGCCGAATTACTTGCGGAAGTTGGCTTAGTAATGATGTACACGAGAATCTCACAAACTTCCCTAGTCCCGGTACCGATGTTGTTGCCCTTCTCGTCCTGAATTGAATAAAGTCTGCCTGAACTATCGAGAGGCAAAATAATTGGCTGCGCGTACATTCCTGATTGAACTCCTCACCCCGCCCGCGTATTGCATCCGCGGGCGGGTCAGTTGCACTACGGTCTTAGATGCTGATGGGCAAATGCGCTGCCGGGGCAGCAAATAATTATTTAATTGCCCTGAAGCGTTTTCTCACGACTGCACCAACGCCAAGCAATCCCGTGCCTAACAGGAACATGCTCGCCGGTTCCGGTATCGCTGATTGCTGGGCAGACGTGATATTGCCGCTAAGTGCGATAGTGCCTCCGGCAATAACAGACACGTCATTCACGTTGAACCTGAATGAGCCGTTAACAGTCTGTCCCAGGTTATTCACAAACGAGAACGTGAATAGGACCGGCTCGCTGTTGAAATGAACGAATACTCCACCTCCCGCCATACTGGAGACGGTGCCTGTTAGATCAGCCGAAAACGTCGTTGAATTTCCACCGGCAATTCCTGGCGGAGCCAGAAAAGTCACCCGCAAAACAAAAGCCTGACCATCGTAAGTTGCCGGCGTCGCGTTGAGCGCGAAGGATCCCAGATTGTTGACGTTCGGAGTACCTGACGTGTTGCCTATTGCCAGGAATCCACCTGCTGTCGATCCAGCGAAGGTTGAATTAGTATAAGTCAATCCGAGAAGGGTTATTGGGGCTTGCGCCACCGTTGTTGGTGGGACGCACGCCGCACCGAAGCAGCCATTCGTAAAACCACTGAATGTAACTTCATCGGCTTTTACTACGCCTTGCCCAAGCGTGACTATGACCATTGCTCCGACAGCAAGCAAGATCGATTTCAAAACTAAGCGAATTTGCATAATTGAAAACCCCCAACTGAAATGTTGAAATCTGCGACCCCGCACGGTCAGTTATGCACTTGTAAGTAGAAAACCGTTCAAGCGAAACCCGGGCAACGAGTGTCACTCAGAACTTTTTCGTCACATTCAAAACCACCATACGAAATCCGATATCGATTGAGGGCTCTGTACTTGCTGCCGCGCACCAGCAACTCTGTTGCTGCCTCACTCTTCGAGGCAAAGAGCTCAAGCCATTTACTACCAAGTTGGCACTGGTTCGGAAGAGACAGGGGCAATCCATCTCTTCCGAACGCAACCTAATAGGCGGCAACTATTTTCTAAATCGCCGTCTTACCGCACCGGCAACACCCAGCAATCCAGTTCCCAGAAGCAACATGCTGGCCGGCTCCGGTACGTTTGACACAATCTCACTTCCGCCCAGCCGGACCTGTCTGACATCTGAAAACACCGCTCCGTTGATAGCGGTCAGGCTGATCGATTGGATAAGCTGACCGTTTATTGCGGTTACGGTGAAAAAGTTCTGACCATTAGCATCTACGGTGAAATCGTCTTCAAAGAACCCGCCAGTGATGTTTACGCCTTCCACATGGATCGTCACCGATCCAGCGACTGAGGCATTTATGTTGAATACGGCACGCGTGAACGTATCGTTGTTAGCCAGGCCGAACGTTAGTTGGGTAAGAGCGGTATTGCCTGTGCCGCCGCTGACAGTCGCCTGACCCGAGGGATTTGCATTTAGCAAACCGCTACCGCTACTCGATGTGAAGTTAACCACTAGATTGTTCTGGCCAACCGTACCGGTCACGGTCAACACATCAGTGGCAGGGTTGAGCAGCACGTTATCAGTACCCTGATTGTTTACACCTGTCACTACGACAATGTCAGCCTTCGCTGTCGCACCCGCGAAGCCAACAATCGCCGCAATGGCGAGGCTGAATATTACCTGCTTGAGTTGTTTGGGCATTTCAAAGCTCCTTTTCCTTGTTAGAACCCGCTCCTTGTACAAAAAACAGTTAGACGGACAAAAATTTCGGCTAAAGTTCACCTGTCGCCGGGTCTGAAACCTTCGAAGAGACGGGAGGCGATCCATCTCTTTCGAACTCAAATCTAGTAGGCGACTATTTTCTAAGTCGCCGTCTTACCGCACTAGCCACACCCAACAGGCCCGTCCCCAAAAGCAACATGCTTGTGGGTTCGGGAACTGCCGTAGCAGGAGTTGCTGTCGTGCCAAATTGGATCACCACATTGCTGAATGTTGAGTTGGCTGTAACGCCGGGAACCGTCAACGTAAAGGTGACAGTACCTGCCAGAAACGGGTTGTGTGGATCATTACCGGCAATGCTGCCGTTTGCATTTGGGTAACTACCACTTCCGGTCCCGCCGATGAGAGTTTGCTCAGGACCTGCAGACCCGCTAATCCCGAAGGCGCATACCGTGCACACCGTAATGACTGAGCCGCTGTGTCCGGCTGCCCACCCTGTCGGGTTTACGGCACCACCGAGCGTCGCGTTTCCCGAGCCATCTATGTTGGTCGACTGAGTACTGCTACTGGAACTCAGTGAGACCGCACCCAGCGTGTAACCACTTACCTGGAAGTAAACGGCACTTACGTTCTGAATAACACTCACAACTTGAGCATTAGTCAGGTTATTGTTTAGGGTGATTGTTACCGTGCCATTTCCCGCCACGATCGAGCCGGTGACGTTCGTCGTGCTACATCCCGGACCAGTACAGACGGAAATCGGGTCGGCTTTTGCAGTAATCGCAGGGCCAAATGTGGCAATCGCAAACACTGCGAGCCCAATTATGAAGATTGGCAAATTGTCAATTCGGGGCATTTCAAACGCTCCTTGCTCTGTCGTTCCGAGGACCCATCGTTACTGAGTCACTCATAACCGCATAGAGGGCCTGGCCGAAGAGCTTAACTGGGCAACGCTGCGCTCTTAACAACCAGCCAACAATTCTTCTGGCGCTAGCCAGAAGGCTACATGTAGATTGGCACGCCCCAGTTAGTGCAAGACATGGGCCAATCGAGAGCAGTAACGCCCGGTATTAAAAATGCGCCAGTTCTTTAATTATCAGTGGGTTGCGAGCAGTTGGACAGGACGAGAATATCTGATCTTTAGACGAGCGTTCTAGACTCTGGACACGTTGATCTGATGTTTTTTGAGCTTCTGATAAAGTGAACTGCGTGGGATGCCGAGCCGCTTGGCAGCTTTCTCGACGCGACCGTGTTCCTCTCGCAGCACTCTCTGAATGTGGTACTTCTCCAGTTCCAGCAACGTCAAATTTGAGTCAATTACGGCGGAGTTCGTGTGGGCGTGACCGTCAAAGTGTAAATCCGTCAAACCAATCGTTTTCCGATCACTCAACAATACTGCGCGTTCAATGACGTTTCGCAGTTCGCGAATATTACCGGGCCACGAGTAATTCTGCAGCGCCCTGATGCATTCCTGATCAAGATGAACCTCACCCCGCCCGAGATCCGCCGCCACTTTATCTAGCAGATATTGGGCCAGTATTGGAATGTCTTCAATGCGGTCACGAAGTGCCGGAAATGCCAATGGGATGGTGCTGATCCTGAAGTACAGATCGTCACGAAACCTTTTGTCTCTTACCAACTGCCCGATGTCCTGGTGTGTTGCCGCAATCAAGCGTACGTCCACCTGACGATCTCTGACGTCCCCCAGTCGCCGAAAACGTTTATCCTCCAACACCTTTAGCAATTTCGGTTGAATCTGAAGATCGACGTCTCCGACCTCATCGAGGAAAATCGTGCCTCGGTGCGCCACTTCGAACAAGCCCTGCTTCGACGCTGTCGCACTGGTAAACGCTCCCTTTTCGTGGCCAAACAATTCTGTTTCAAGAAGTTCACGGGTTAGCCCGGCACAGTTCAAATCGACGAAAGCTTCGTCCGCCCGCGGGCTGTTCTCATGAAGCCATCTTGCCAGTACGCCTTTGCCCGTTCCTGTTTCGCCGAGGATTAGGATCGGGCTCTCCGTGGAAAGTATTTTTCGAGCCTGATCTGCCAAGGTTCGAACTGCTGCGCTAGTGCCGATGAATGGATCGATGGCTTGGCGGACCTGCCGAGTTTTGCTGGCCAACTGCTTATGATGATTTCTCTGCTTTTCCAGCAAGCGTCGGAGAATTACCTGGAGCGTAGCGAGTTCAAGAGGCTTTGTAAGGAACTGCTCCGCACCTTCCTTGATTGCCCGCACCGCGAGGTCAATAGATCCATGTGCTGTTAGAACCAACAATGGAATATCTGAATCAATTTCTTTTAATTTAGGAATAAGATCAAGCGCAGTGCCATCGGGCAACATATAGTCGGCAATAACAATATCGGGTCTTGCTGTACGAAAGGTTTCCTGCGCGTCCTGGCATGTCTCTGCTTCGTCGATTTCATACCCCTGAAGCTCAAGAAAGTCGCGGATACCAAATCGAACAGCCGGCTCATCGTCAATGACCAATATCCTATTCCTGGCCATTACCGATCTCCTTCAGGCAGTAGAGGGAATTTGGCTGTCATACAAGCACCGCCAGCTGAGTTATTACCGGCGATCAGTTTACCGCCGTGTTCTTCCATGATTCGTTGTGCTATCGCTAACCCCAAACCAGTGCCACCACGCCGTTTCGAGAAGAATGGTTCAAAAATCTTCGGCAGGTCCTGATCAGCGACACCTTCACCCTGGTCCTTCACGTCGCAATGTATCCATTCCACCTTGCCCTCGGCGATCTTCTCCGCTTCAACAGTGACTGTTCCATTGCGAGGAGAATGCTGTATTGCATTTTCGATGAGGTTGACGAATACCTTCGACAGGCGTCGCCGATCAATCATGACACGCGGAAGCGACTCCTGCACTTTAGCTAATAGCGTGACGTGAGCAATTTCGGCTGCAGGTAAGCACGCTCGAATTGAACGAGTAATCATCTCCTCTAAAGATACCAGATAGAGATCACCCCGGAAGGGCTTGCCGTACTCTAAAAGCTCTTCCATCAAAACGGTTAATCTACCGATTTCATCCCGCAGCACGTTTGTATAGCGAAGGTACTCGGTCCGGTCGGCGAACCGCGTTTCAAATGCATCAAGGATGGACGAAATACCAAACAGGGGGTTTCGAACCTCGTGCGCCACACCCGCCACAAGTGAACCAAGGAGCGACATCATCTCGCTTTGTCGTAGCGAAGCCTCGAGTTCTGCCCGCTTCGTGATGTCTTGTGCTATAAGAATCGCTCGTTCTCCTGCAGAGCCGAATTCATGAACGAGGTAGATTGTTATTGCCCACGTTTTACCACTGCGGTTATCTTTTACTTCTTCTGAAACGGGCGAACCGTCTTCAACAATTTTCCCAATCAGGCTTGCAGATTTTTTCCAGGGTTCTGAATCGCCCAACTCGGAGATCTTTTTGCCAACAATCTCCTCTGCGTGAACGCCGATACTGCGTTCTGCGGCTTCATTTGAACGCTTAATTGTTCCTGACAAGTCGACAATAAGTACGGGGAAATCTATGGCGTTGAACGTTTGGCGCCACTCCATCGCCGACTGTTGGAGTGATGCATGCAGTACTTGTTGTTTTTCGTCGAGGCGTTTTCGCTCCGTGACATCATTCACAATAACCAAACGGCTGTTTTTGCCGTCGAACACCACAGGGAGCGAGCTCATTTCTACGTAAATAGTTTTCGCGTCTTTGGTGCGATGACGCCAGGGGCTCGAAATTATCGGACCATCCAAGCCACTGCTATTATTGATGATTAATGCGGGGATATCTTCTTTCGCCCGCAGGTCGTCGATAGTCATCGACAAAAATTCATCACGCGAATACCCGTACGTCTTGGTGGTTGCTTCGTTGACAGCAAGAAAGCCCAGCGTCTCTTCGTTATAAACCCAGATTGGTTGGGGAGTTGATTCAAACAGGAGTCGATACGCTCTTCGGAATCGCGTAGCGCCAACTCGACGTGTTTACGCTCAGTAATGTCACGAGCGACTCCGCGAAATCCTATCGGCTCCTCGAATTTGTCTCTTAATGGCGATAGGACAAGATCCAACCAGCGGTCGCGTCCGGAAGCTTCTCGTGCGACAAATTGATGCCGAAACTCTTTAGCACTGGGAAGTCGTTGAAGGCTGCCTGCAAAACCGTTAGATTCGGGAATGATGCCAAACGCGGAAAAAAAAGACTCACCAATCAACTCGGACTGGGTCCGTCCGAAAAACTTTGCACCCGCGGCGTTTATACTGGTTATCTTCCCCGACAAATCCTGCGTGAAAATCATATCGGTCGCTTGCTCGACGAGGTCTCTGTATGTCGCTTCCAGCCGAGCGCGTTCGAGCAGCCGCGAAACTTTAGCCACCAGCCGGGTGGCATCAAATGGAACTTCCAGATAGTCGTCGGCTCCGGCTCGGAGACCAGCTACGACGCTTTCAGTGTCTTTCCGCAGAGCGCTTACGAGGAGAATTGGAATAGATCTGAGCTCATCATCCGCGCGCAAGCGACGGCAGAATTCCAACCCATTCATCCGCGGCATCGAGACGTCGCTGATTACCAAATCCGGCCGGTTTTCTTTGGCGAGATTGAAGGCGGCAACACCGTCTTCCGCTGTAAACACGGAATAGCCGGCTTTTCGCAGCAGCCCACCCATCAAGTTGAGTTGCTCTGGAAAATCGTTGACGACCAGGACGGAATGGTCTTCGTGTCCGTTAGAGAATTCTGTCCCAACCATGTATATATCAACCTCGCGTAAGCGTGCGCTTAGCTGTGGATAATGAAACTTTATTGGAGACCAGATCGCGCTGGCATTCTACGTAGATTTTCAAGGATTTAAGGGGCTTGTTAAACGCCGGAGTATAACACAAGATTCGGGCTTGCGAACCGGTGCGAGTTCATCTCGCTGCCTGACATTCCTTGCTACTAAGATCTCCTAAAAAGTTTCTCTGAAACTTAAAAAGCACTACTTCCGTCGAATTTCCCGCTAACCGAATACTTTAGAACTCTTTTTCATCATGTGCTCATAATTTTTCCCTGAATTCACTTAAGGCGTCCGGAGTAGTCAACCGAAATCCATGTTTTTGAATCCAATCGTTACAATACACAGAATCTTGCCGTCAGATCAGGCCAATGAAAGTCGGTCATACAAAAGAGAGCCTTGAGTTGTTCGGCTGAATAAGGGAGTTAGAAATTATGCAGCAGATTAGCAGTTTTAGGGGAGCGGTTTCCAGGGTTAATGTTGTTCTAAGTCTGGCCTTAATTGTAGTTTCATTCGCAGCCTGTAAGGGACAATCCGGGCTTACGAGCTTCTCTCCAGTGGCGACCACGCGTCAACCCACTGCGGCCGACTCCGGCGCGGTTGCGCAGAATTCATACGCCGACGTGGTTAGCCGCGTGTCGCCAGCGGTGGTGACCATCCGGTCTACTGAGCGAGCACGGCCGGCGCAGCAGTTTCCTTTTATGGACGATCCCACGTTTCGAGAATTCTTTGGTGATCGAATGCCACAACAGACGCCACAGAGAGTGCAGGGAGTTGGCTCGGGAGTTATTGTCAGTCCCGATGGGTACATTCTCACCAATCACCACGTTGTAGATGGCGCCGTAGAGATAAAAGTCGAGACGACCGACAATAAATCATTTACGGCCAAATTGGTTGGATCGGACCAACCCAGTGATTTGGCAGTTCTCAAGATAGATGCACAAAACCTCCCAGTACTGTCGCTCGGCAATTCTGACAAAGTCCGGGTCGGCGATGTAGTGCTTGCGGTCGGCAATCCACTCGGGATTGGACAGACTGTGACGTCAGGGATCGTCAGTGCAAAAGGCAGAGCGACTGGGCTCAGCGATGGCAGCTTCGAAGATTTTCTTCAGACTGACGCGGCCATCAATAGAGGGAATTCTGGAGGAGCACTTGTCAACACTACTGGAGAATTAATCGGAATCAACTCGCAAATTCTTTCACCGTCCGGTGGCAACATCGGCATCGGCTTCGCGATTCCCTCAAATATGGCGCGCGCCGTGATGGATCAGTTGTTAAAAACCGGAAAGGTGCGACGCGGTATGTTGGGGGTTACGATTCAATCGGTAGATGCGGATCTGGCGTCCAGCTTGAACCTACCTGCTGCGAGAGGAGCCATTGTCAGCTCGGTGCAGCCAGCCGGACCTGCTGAACGAGCAGGTATTAAGCGTGGCGACGTGATCACTGCCTTTAATAATCAACCGATAGTTGATTCAAACAGCCTGCGAAATATGGTCGCAAGCACGACGCCAGGGACCAATGTGTCAGTCACAGCCTTTCGTAATGGGAGCGAGGAGAAATTTGAAATAGCATTAGCCGAATTGCCGGAGCGCACAGCGCGTGAAGGCGATCAGAATGGCGATGGCGCCGGCGACAGTGGCAGCGGTAAATTCGGACTTACGTTGCAGCCCCTCACTCCTGAAGTTGCTTCACGTGTGGGCTTTGCAGCTAACGATCAAGGACTTGTTGTGACGAAAGTTGATCCGAATGGAACGGCGGCCGATGCGGGACTCCGTCAGGGTGACTTGGTTCAGGAGGTTAATCGCCGGACCGTGAGAACGATTGCTGAATTCAGTGCAGCTGTCCAGCAATCAGGAACGCGACCCGCTTTGGTTCTGGTGAAACGCGGGAACGCGGTTATCTATTTAACGCTTCGACCCGGTTCGTAAGTCTTGGTCGAACATTCGAAACGATCCCAGGGCTGCGGTACTACCGCACCCTGGTTTTTTTTGGAGTTGAGCAGCACACGTCTTCATCTCGGAAATCTCTTGACGAGCGAACGACCCGTAGGTACGTTGCACAAACTGCCGACTGCGCGGGAGGATCATAAATGGCTAACGATAAGGTACCGACGTTTGAACGACGACCGTGGGGAAGCTTTACAGTGCTCGACGAGGGCGACAACTTCAAGGTTAAGCGAATCGAGGTAGCGCCCGGAAAGAGGCTGAGTTATCAGAAACATTCGCAACGCGCAGAACACTGGGTTGTGGTCCAGGGAACAGCGAAAGTTACATTGGATGATCGCGAAATTATTGTACAAACTGGAGAGGCGATCGATATTGGTCTTGGCTCTGCGCATCGTGTAGAAAACCCGGCAGCTAATCCACTGGTGTTGATAGAAGTGCAGCGCGGCCTGTATCTCGGCGAAGACGATATCGTCAGGCTTCAGGACGACTTTGGGCGGATCGAACGCCAGGGCTCTTAAGACATGCGCTGATCTGTTCTGTACTGCAAAGCGACGGATCAAAACGAATAAGTCTACAGCGCGATGACGGATTCGGCTGAAACAGTGGCGAACCCAAACCTGTCCATTTCAGGGGCGGACCGAAGTTCGTCTACGAGTAGCCAGGAGGGACTCTGGTCTTCCATCAAGGAAGCAGTGCGCGGCTCACATCGGGACTACACAGAAGGCCCAATCGGTCGCGCGATTTTGCTCCTTGCCATCCCGATGGTTCTCGAGATGGTGATGGAAAGCGTCTTTGCTGTTGTCGACATTTTTTGGGTGAGCAAGCTCGGTACGGACGCTGCAGCCACGGTTGGTCTAACTGAATCATTACTTACGTTAGTTTATGCGCTTGCGATCGGTCTGAGTATTGGTGCGACCGCAACGGTCGCCCGTCGTATTGGCGAACGCAATCCCGAAGGGGCGGCTCGTGCAGCAGTTCAATCGATTACGCTCGCACTGATAGTCGCCGCGGTTATTGCGGTGATCACCGCCCCGTTAGCACCCCAATTACTGAAATTAATGGGAGGATCTCCCTGGGTCGTTGAGCACGGTTCGGGGTTTAGTCGAGTGATGCTAGCCGGCAACGTGACCGTGGTCATGTTGTTTATGGTAAATGCAATTTTTCGTGGCGCTGGTGACGCCGCGATTGCTATGCGCACGCTGTGGCTTGCCAACGGCATAAATATTTTGCTTGGTCCATGCTTGATTTTCGGACTTGGTCCATTCCCTAAACTGGGTATCGTAGGTGCGGCAGTTGCTACTAACATTGGTCGCGGCACAGGAGCTTTGTACGCGCTTAGCCGGTTGGTGAGGCACGGAGGCCGTTTCGATATACGACCTCGTCACTTGAGAATTGAACCGGCGATCATGAGCCGTCTGATCCGTTTATCCTCGACC
This sequence comes from Pyrinomonadaceae bacterium, assembly GCA_046262775.1. Taxonomy (GTDB): domain Bacteria; phylum Acidobacteriota; class Blastocatellia; order Pyrinomonadales; family Pyrinomonadaceae; genus PSRF01. Next base: position 31,400 of record JBHEMC010000006.1, read on the forward strand.
GGAACGTTCCAGGTCTTTATTGGAATGGCGAGCTGGATTGGCCTCGTGCGCACAATCTCGAGTTTCGGAAGCGATGCGGTTGCGGGTTATACATTTGGCATCCGCGTCATCCTGTTTGCACTTTTGCCTTCATGGGGAATGTCGAATGCTGCGGCGACAATGGTTGGTCAAGCACTCGGGGCGCGCAAACCTGATCGCGCTGAGCGGGCAGTGTGGCAAGCAGGATTCTACAACATGATCTTTCTCGGCATCGTTGGAATGTTTTTTATTTTCCTTGCCCCGCAAATTATTAGCCTCTTTACTCACGATCCCAAAGTGGCGCACTACGGAATCGATTGCCTGCGGATTGTCGCTTATGGTTTTCTCTTCTACGCGTACGGCATGGTGCTCGGACAGTCGTTTAATGGAGCAGGTGACACATGGACACCAACTCTAATAAACCTGTTCGTCTTTTGGTTATGGGAGCTTCCGTTAGCCTACCTGTTAAGCATCGTGTTCGGCATTGGGCCCCGTGGCGTCTTCCTCGCAATCACGATTGCTTTTTCCACGCTCGCCGTCGTTAGCGCCGCAGTGTTTAGACGCGGTCGCTGGAAGACTCACGTAGTTTAAGCGGTTCGTTAGTAGCAACTCCGAACACCGCTGTTATGCTTTGCTACGCTCAACATCCCGACTGAGTTATCTTGCCACCTTCAATCTACCATTAACTCAAAACACGGACGGCACTGGTGTTGCCTGTGATTACATTGATAAACCACAGATCCGCACACAGGGAGGGCAGAACATGAAGAACAGTGATACTCAGGACAAGATGAACGAGAGGGGCTGGAATCCCGATTCGAAAACCGGTGAAGACGCCTTGAAGACAGAAGAGCGATCGCTAGATATAGGTGAATCGGGACAATTTGCGCCGGGCGGTTATTACAATCAACAAAGACTAAACGAACCCGGTCGGAGCACTGACGAAATTGTGCCACCACGCCGTGGTGCACAGGAGCGTTAATGAACGGAGGTCGCACATGAATAAGAAACTCGAAGGAAAACGAATTGCGATTCTAGTTGCGAACGGGTTTGAGCAAGTTGAGATGATGGAGCCAAAGAAAGCGCTGGAGGATGCGGGAGCGAGAGCGGACATTGTCTCCCCTGAAGACCGTGAAGTTCAGGGGTGGAATCACGATGACAAAGCAGACAGTTTTCCAGTTGATGTGTCGCTGAATCGCGCGAGGTCCGACGATTTCGACGCCCTGATGCTGCCGGGAGGAGTTAGAAATCCTGACCAGCTCCGGATGTCGCCTCGTGCAGTGGAGTTCGTTGGCGGCTTCTTTGCTGCGGGTAAACCTGTTGCGGCTATTTGTCACGCCCCGTGGACATTGATCGAAGCGGGTGTCGTCAAAGGTAAGACCGTAACATCATGGCCGTCTCTTAAGACTGATTTGATCAATGCTGGCGCTAACTGGATCGATCAGGAGGTGGTCGTTGATGGGGGACTTGTGTCCAGCCGGAAACCAGATGACATCCCGGCATTCAATAAAAAGATGATTGAGGAGTTTGCAGAGGGCATCGACACTCGACATCAGGCCGCAACATCGCGACGCTGATCACATGTAACCAATACAAATGGGAAACGACGGTAGTCAGCGGCTTGCTCAAACGCCCTGGCGTTCGCTGAGGCTCCAGCGTGTTGTGTCAGCCGTCGATTAAGTCGTCGAAGCTCGTGCTTTTTAGTAGAGGCTGTTATTGCAACGGTTGTTACACAAACTCTGCAAGCACGGATCGTGTTTTTACTTGTCTTAATAAAGTTTGCAAGTAGCAAAGCAACTGGCGCAGGAGATCGCTTACGTCTTTTCGTTCGGTAATACGCGCAATAACTTCGTCCGCAAGCACTTGATACTCGTTCCAATCTCTGTACATCAATAATCGCATGCCACCTTCGCGGAATTTTTGCAGCTCGTGTGCGACCTGATACGGACGGCTGTTTGCTGTATGTACAATTTGATCGATCAGTGCTGAAAGGTCATAACAAAGTTGGACCGACTGATCGCGTCTAGTTCGCCAATCCTCATAAAGCAGGGAAGCTGTAAGAGTCTCGTCAAACATCCTCACGAGATTGATCACACAATGTTGAAAACAGTTTCGTAAAACTCCGCGAGCATGAAGAATAGATGCACAGGCGTGAACTTCGTCGCGCCTTATAGTTTCCGAAAAATGGGTGTCTAGAATGCGACGTGTCTCATGGCTGATGACGAACGCGGTGCCGTCGAGAGTTTCCTGAAGGTTGATGTTTGAAAGTTGCTCGGCGTTCTGCTCGATGAAACTTACGAGGTCCGATGCGTTTACCTTCACGGCTTGAAGGATCGAGATGCACTCTTCAAAATCTTCCGCCGCGGGCATCTCGGGAATAAGGCTTAAGTAATCGAGGAGGAAGACCAGATCGCCGAGGACTCGTTCAAAGACTGTGCGTACGGACTCGAGGCGAATGGACGCGGTGAGCCTGGTAAGCCGCGCCTGGAGGTTGGGAAGTTCCGGTTCAGGTACGGTTGTGTCGGACTTCGTCTGGGTGAGACGGTCCCAAACAGTGACTAGACGGACGAACGGTTGTAATAACTGGGTCATGGTGCGAGTTGAGTGATTATCGGCGGTTTCAAGGTCTGGACACGAAGGTTCGTGTCGCTTCATCTTAGGCATTAGTTGTGCCGGACGGCCGGAACACAATTCAGATAAAGTTGACGGAGTGTTTTGCTAACTGAAAGAAAGCTTTCTAAGTCAATCGTGCAAATTGATGGCTTGGCGACCATCAATTTGACGCAGGTTGAAGCAGCTCACACCATGTGAGTGCGCCGCAGAAGCTCTTTAAAACGCGGATCGTCCCGCAACTCATCGAAGGCGGGATCGACTTTCAGTCTGGTCAGGATATTTGAATGTTGCGTATACGCCTTTTCAAGAAACGCGAACGCCTGATCCTTATCGCCCATTCCGAGTGCTGCCCAAACCATAAGTTCAGGATCCAATAGTTGACCTTTATCGAGTTGTTCTAATCTGTTAAGGGCCTCGTGGGCCTGGAGCAATTGGCCCGAACGACCAAGCACGTACGCTGATTCGGCGAGACTCCACGGTGTGTTCTCCAGGCGACACCACGTTGCTAGATCTGCTTGTGCTTGTGTGAACATTCGATTTTGCACGTAAACGTGAGCCAACATGTGAGCACGCAAGAAATTGGGATCCACCTCGAGCACGGCGCGCAATTTTTCCGCGGCGCGATCATATTGACGTGAGAAGTAGAGGATTCCCGCATTGTCGGTGGCAATGATGAGAGAAAAAGGATCGAGTTCGCGTGCGCTCTCGCTCTCGCGCAAAGCATCATCAAAATGGCCGAGCAATGCGAGATGCTCAGCGTACCATTGATGAGCAGTCGCGTAGTTCGGATTCAAATCAATGGCTCGCCGGAATTCGTGCTCTGCAGTTTCCCAGTCCCAGTCGTAATTCTGAACAATTAACGCCAGAGCAGTGTGTGCTTCCGGAAGGTTTTCATCGATCGAGAGTGCGCGCAGTGCAGCCGTGCGTGCCTTTGCAATAAAGTCGGCCTGCTGCTGGCCGCTATAACCGCCCATCAGCACATAAGAGTTTGCGAGGCCTGCATAGGCTCGAGCGTAACGCGGATCCTTTTGCGCGGCTTGCTGGAAAAAATCGATTGACTGTCGAAAGCCCTCCACCGTTCGTTTATTCCAGAAGTATTCGCCCTTTAAGTAAAAATCGTATGCTTCATAACTGGGTGACGATACTGTGGGGCTTATCGGTTCTGGAGGCCGCTTGACACCGAGTGTGAGCTGGATCTCGTCTGCGACTTCCTGGGCAATCTCGCCTTGCAGCACTAACAGATTATTCAACTCGCGGTCATATTCGCGTGCCCAGACATGTGTCTGGTCGGCCACACGGATCAGCTGGGCTGTGATGCGTACTTTGTCAGAGTCGCGTCGGACGCTTCCCTCTAATACAAACTGCACTCCAAGTTCGTTACCGATGCTGTTCAAAGGCTGTTCGCTGCTTTTGTAGTGCATAACTGATGTACGAGCGATCACGCCCAAACGCTGAGAATCGAGTTTTCCCAGCTGCGCAATCATCTCCTCAGTTAGACCGTCATCAAAGTACTCTTGCGTAGTGTCACCGGTCAGGTTTTTGAATGGCAGTACCGCAAGCATTGTCCTTCCAGCATTCGGCTGCGCGGCCATGCGAGTGCGAGACCACGCAAACCAAATTGCACCGGTTGCGGCGATTACGAGGCACATTAGGACTGGAGCGAGCCACGCGGGCCTAAAAACAGTGGGTTCGGGCGAGGCGGCCAGTGTTTCTACAATTTTGGACTTGGTTGGCGGTTGGTTGGCATCCGTTTCAGCAGTCGTTATGGGTGCTATGAATCGGTACCCGCGTTTCGCAACGGTTTCAATGTAACAAGGGTGGCGTGCGTCGTCGCTAAGGCATTTTCGCAACTGTTGGACGTTAGATGTAAGGTTGGCATCTTCGACAAAAGTGTCGGGCCAAACCCGTCTCATCAACTCTTCTTTTTGGACGAGCCGGCCATTGGCTTCCAGGAGGATCAGGAGAGTGTCAAAAAGTTTAGGTGTTAAAGGCAGAGGTTTGTCATCACGCAACAAGACCTTCTGATCAGGATCGAGTGTGAACTTGCCGAATCGAAAACAATGAGGATTGAGGACAGACATAATCCTCTTTAGAACTTTTTTAGAACTTTCCGATTAATTTCTTAGGACTTCCTAAACGCAAACGAGTAATTTTGCCCGAATTAGCCCGGAAAAACTTTCAGCTGATTCTAGCAGTACTGTGCCCGCAAAAGGAATCATTATGTCTGTTCGCCGACACTATCGTTGCAGGGTGGATCAAAACTGAAGAAAACGGTTTGGATGGATTGGAAATACAAGCATTTTTCTAGAGAAGCCGTTTTTCAGGCACCGCGCGAGCTTGTGCTCGAAGCAGCGCGGGTGGTCGTAAGCGAGTCTCTGGGATGGCACACTCGGGAAGCAACATACGGACTCGATGCAACCGGGTACAGCGCTATGCATGCGCTGTCGGCAAAGATTCTGATCGAATCCACTACGTCAGGTACCAGGGTAACAGTTGAACTTTTAGTGGAGCGCGCGAGTGTTTTCGGCTTCATGTTGGTTGATATCGGAGGGTATTATAATGGTCGAATTCGCAAGTTGATCGAAGGCATTCAATGGCAACTTCATAATAAACTCACATCTGCGTCGCCGTCTGCGGCCGCAAACACTTTCGTGTACGCGGGTCCGCCACGTCGTGTCAGCCGATTATGGAATCTGTTCGCGGTAGTCGCTCTGTTATTTTTATTCTTGCCGCTAGTCTTCTTTGTGATCTTCCCCTTAACCGGTCTTGTAACTGGCAATCTTTACATTCCTGCAAGAAGCGGGCGTGATCTAACCCTCCACGGAACTTGGGCGCGAATGCCTTCCGCAATTGTTTTGATAATTGTCGTTCTTGTCGTCCTGAAAATAAGAAGCAACCTTCACGAGTAGAACGGTCTTACACATGATCGACGTTTTTTTAATTTGTAACGTTTCAACCACCGGGCGCCGGCCACGTTCATAACCAGAAGAGGAGAAAAAAAGATGAGGTTAAAGAGGTCCCGAAATACTTCCAGTGCACTAATCGCAGGTCTGATGATTATGGGCGTGCTGTTGGCCTGTGGCACCACTGACGAAACCGATAAAGCCAACAAATTGGTCAACGAAGGGAATTCCGCTGTCGAACAGGCGAAAAAATATATGGGCGATGCGGAACAGAAGAAAAACAAGATGATGCAGACTGATGTATCGCAGTTGGGCGACGCGCGAACTACCGCGAACGAAGCAATACGAGCGTATGACCAGGCTGGGGACAAGGCAAAGGAAGCTGCAGGGAAATACGAAGAGGCTAGCAAGCTGCAGATAAGCGACAAATTCAAAGAATACCTCGGTCTCAAAGTGAAGGAATACAACAAGCGGGTGGAAGTAGTTGATGCGTTGAAGGGTGTTCCTCAGGCCCTGATCGATAGTCAAAATCGATCGAGTTTCATCAGTCGTGCAAACGAAGCGACTCAGAAAGCGGAGCGGCTGAACAAAGAGGCGGAGGATATCGCTGAGCAAGCAGAGAAAATTCAGAAAGATAATCCCGACGCGTTCAAGAAAGCATGATGGTTTCGTCTATGGCAAAGAGGCAAAACGAAAAGGCGAGTGGGCTAGCGCCACTCGCCTAACTCACTAGAAAGCTGCCTCAATACATTGCAAGCTAACAGCTTCTTAGGTTTTTGTTGTCCCCTCCGTCACGGTTAAGCCCGAAGAACGAATTCAGTTGTATCCGCAGACCGCATAAATCGAACGTTTGTATCTGGCCCCACAGAGTTTTCTTCATTCAAAGACGCTTGCCTGGTTTCCGCCAATTTCCTGCTGACAAACAGCCCGGCCTTCATTCAAGACTGAGCAATGAAAGAGAAAATCCTTCTGAAAACTCCAATTATAAGAGAGATGCCATAGCGAAGCTCGATACCCCGGAAACTTTTCCGCGATCATCCCGATCTGAGATGGTGGAGAAGTTAGCGAGGGAAAACTTTAGACCATTTGCCGATAAAGCTTGATGAAATTGTCCGATGAAAAATCAGTGGATAGACTGCCTCTTCACTGGAGCAAATCGAGGGATTCGTCTGGAAATCGCTCGGCAACTTGCCATCCGAGCATTTACGAGTATTCTCGGCTCGCGCGATCTGCAGAAGTGTGAGAAGGCCGGGTTATTGGGCTAAGTGGAGTAAGGATTATTCCCGTTCAGTTGGATGTAAACAAACGATCATTGATGACGCGCACGATCTGTCGAGCAGCAGTTCGGCAAATTGGACGTGCTCGTTAAGAACGCCGCCATCCTCTACGACTCATGGTAGCGTGTAGAGACCGCAATTTTGACACGGTGCGCGAAGCTTCGAGACAAACACGCTCGGCGCGTGGCGCATGCGTCAGGCCGTCAGCCCGTTGCTGCGGAAGAGCAGACACGGCCGCATTGTGAACGTGTCGAGCGAAAGCGACTTACTGACAGTACTGGGCGCGGGCACTCCTCGAAGTAGCGTTGAATGCGCTTACACGCATGCTTGCGGATGAACTACGAGACTCGCACATTTTCGTCAACTCGGTCTGCACCGGCTGGGTGGCTACAGATATGGGCGGACCGGATGCACTTACGACTGTCGAAGAAGGTGCCGCGAGTACATGTGGGTGATGCTGCCTGACAACGGGCCCACCGGCGGGTTTTTCCGCGACGGCGAACAGGTTGCGTGGTGAAGATCGGAAACTCTTTGATGTTCGGCATTTTCTCAAAGAGTCGTTACAAGATATGTCAGATGGAGCGTTGGAAACGACTAATCGGAGGTGTCAGAAAACGCGAGGTTAATTGTCATTTACGGCCCAGATTGGCGGAACGAGTTTGCCAGGCACGCTTGGTTGATCGGCGACGTTCGGGGGCGCCGCTCTCCGAATAGCGGATACCTATTGCTCATACATAGATCTACTCCTACGGTGATTCGTTCATAAATCGATAGATGATTTTTTGTTCCAGTTAACCTGATGAATCCGATAATATTAGCAGAGCAACTCACGACGTTGGAATGGCGGCTCCCCGCCGAAACACTTGCATGAATATATCCATGCGTCTGTTCATCAACGCTAGTCCGTTTGCCCCAGGCATTGTTCTAAACGGGCGGGTTACTCAAATCACTCCCGCCCGCCGCCTCAGGCTGTGAGCCTGTTTTTTCTTTCCGTTGCGCTGACTCTTCCGTCTTTTGTGCCGGCGGTTGATCTTCCATCATGGGTTTGAATTGCCAGCTCGCCTATCCCTGTTGCTCGATATTTTGGTGAAGGCACACAACAGCTAGAAGGAGACTTAAATCATGGCTATGAAATCTGAAGACCTGACCCCGGTTGAGGTCGAGGTAGAAAAAGTAACCAGACGAAGTTTTGTAAAAGGCGCCGCAATCGTAGCGACCGCAGTTGCCTCAGTTCCGCTTGAACCCCTGTTCGCCGGAAAAGAGTCGGTCGCCGAGGCCTCGGTCGTCGACTACAACTCAGCGAATCGCGCGAATGCCAGTTTCAATTACCGCAAAAGCATGGCCCAAGCCCAGAAGATCAACATTGGGGATCAATCCGACAATGGCGATGCAGCGCGATTCACAGACTTCAGTTGTAGCTACAGCAAAGCCCTCTTACATGATGCCCTCGGTGTGCCGAATGCTGCAGCCATGCTCAGTCTAAAAAACGCCCTCAAGACCAGCGACCACTCGGCCTTCGACAACATCGGTGTGGGCACACCTGGCGGCGGATCCAACTCGAAGTTAAATGGGCCTCAGGTAGCACTTGCATTCGACCTGCAAGGCTTGGACTCTCACGCCACCGTCATCCCGCCGGCGCCGAGAGTCGATGGTGCGCAGACGGCTGCCGAACAGGTCGAGCACTATTGGGCAGCTCTAATAGCTGACGTGCCGTTTACTGAATACTCGACGAATGCGTTGGTCGGACAGGCTGTAGCGGATATAAATACCATGTCCTTCCTCGGCAGCGCCGAAAATAAGGAGTTCCCCCATCCGGTCACTCGACAGAACCTGTTCCGTGGGCAGTTCCTTCCAGGCGACGGTAACGTGCAGGGACCATACGTCTCGCAGTTTATGGTCCAGCCGACGTTCTATGGCGCGCAACCGCTCGACCAGAAATACCAGACTTTCCTGCCCGCAGACGGAGGCGGAAGTGACTACATGACCTCTGTCAGTGAATACCAACTGGTCCAAAACGGCGGAGACTCAGGACGAAGGTTGGCGTTTGATTCAACCTTGCGTTATCTCCGCAATGGGCGCGACCTCGCGGCTTACACGCATGTGGATGTGCTCTATCAAGCGTTCTTTGTCGCGTTCCTCGTCTTATCGGGTTTGGACGCCGCCCCCAATTCGGGTAACCCTTACATCGGTTCGCTGACACAAAAAAGTTTTGGCACCCTCGGCGGGCCTGACGCTGCTGCTACGATCGCCGAAATGGCAACACGCGCACTCAAAGCCTCCTGGTATCACAAGTGGATCAAGGACTTGCGGTTACGACCGGAAGAATATGGGGCGCTGGTACATGCGCGAAAGATCTCTGCGAGTCCAATGCCCCAGGCGGCAGCGGCGCTGCATAACGATGTGCTGAACTCCGCGGTGCTTCCCATTATCTATGCCAACTATGGCGGCTACTTGCTTCCACAGGCATTTCCAGAAGGATCACCGACACACCCATGCTACCCGACAGGGCATGGTACGGTTGCTGGTACGTGCATTACTGCATTGAAATTCTTCTTCGACGGCAGTCAGAAGATCCGTCCACTCCTGACACAGGCGGGACGGGACGTCTACGTACCAAGCCCCGATGGCCTTTCGCTCAACACGTACACCGGCACCGACAAAAACAATCTGGACATCAACGGAGAACTGAACAAGCTCGCGTATAACATCTCGCTTGGTCATGGAATTCATGCCGGCATACACTTCCGCAGTTCGACCTACTGGTCGATCCTGCTAGGGGAGCAGGTCGCGCTTAGCGTCTTGCAGGATCGGGCCCACTCGTATAATGAGCCGTTCACGATCAACATCACGAAATTCGACGGAACAACGGCAACTATTACCAACCAATAAACTGAAACAACAGGTCGGCCGAGTCCAACACGAAATTGCTGCATGGCGGTTGATTGGGAATCCACTTTCACACGTCAGATTCACACTTGGCCCTTTGGCACAACGCACCTGGCCTAGCAATCGGGTTACTGGTAAGGAGAACGGATATGAAAAAGGAAATACAGGAATTGTCGCGACGGCAAATGCTTGGTGCTATGGCTATATCATCGCTAGGTGGAATCGCAAAGGGATCCTTAGTCAAGAAGCCAAAGGAAGCAAATCCTCTCGTTCCCGACAGGAAAAACCGGGTTGTCACTTTCAATTCACAAGTCAGCCGAGATGGCCAACGGAGCGTGATGGTGCCGGTCAGCATTGACGTCGCCAAGACTGTGATAATTGTGTGCGACATGCAAAATGACTTCGGGGCTAAAGGCGGCATGTTCGACCGCGCGGGAGTCGATATTTCAATGATTCAGAAAGCTGTCGGACCGACCGCGAAAGTCCTGGCTTCGGCCCGCAGCGCAGCCGTTAAAATCGTCTATCTCAAAATGGGATTTCGTCCTGATCTCTCGGATTTGGGTGCTTCCGATTCTGTGAATCGGGTTCGACACCTGGAGGGGTTCAAAGTAGGGGAGAGCGTTCGCGCTCCCGATGGTCGAGAAAATCGGACTCTGATTCGCGACAACTGGGGCACCGATATCGTTCCTGAACTAAAACCGAAGGCTGACGATGTCATTATCTACAAGCATCGATTCAGCGGTTTCTACCAAACGGAATTGGATGCCACCCTGAAAACGTTGGGGGCGAAGCATCTAATCTTCACTGGCTGCACAACGAGCGTATGTGTGGAGTCGACGATTAGGGACGCGATGTTCAGAGACTATTTGCCTGTGTTGCTCTCAGACTGTGCGGGCGAGCCAATCGGATACAGTTTTCCGAGAAACAATCACGAAGCGTCTCTCCTGGTCATTAAAACATTATTAGGTTGGGTTTCAGGCTCCGAGGAGTTTATTAAAGCCCTGACAGAGGTGTAGCTAAATCACCGCCAAACAAATCTTTGGATCTCATACTGAAAGTTTTCTTTCTTCTCTTTGTTTTTCGTTGGCGTCGGGGCGCAATTTTTCATGCGGTCATAGGACCACCTGCAAATTAAGAAGCGGCTGCGCGATTGCACGGCAATGGGAGGCGAAACCAATCCGCGTAAGGATTCGTGCGCCCGAGTCTGAATAACTCCTCATGATTGGGACCGATTACCTACCTCCAGCGCATCGTCTTTGGTAACTGACACAATTGCTTCTAATCCTTATCCCCTCAGCGGTCCATTTTTAAACGTTGCGCACCTCTGGTTCGGTTGAATGATTGTAATGTAGGCGCTTCGACCTGAGATGTTTTGACACTTACCCCCTGCATCCGGGGCTCCGGCGTCGCTTGAAAAACGAATCCGACGAAAAGCGTCGACTGCTCGGTTTTGTGTGTTGGAACTCGACTTGGAAGGATCAAACTTTCACTACCTTTTGCCAACCAATTGATCTTCTTCTCAGTTAGTAATGCCGCGTGGCTAAACGAAAAGGCCGCCGGAGCTAATCCAGCGACCTTCGTTCTATCATGGCTCCGCAGGTAGGACTCGAACCTACAACCCTTCGGTTAACAGCCGAATGCTCTGCCATTGAGCTACTGCGGAATAAGCGCCCTTGCATAGCAACATAGCAATAAAACTATCGTGGGCGCGAAAACGTTTTTATAGCAAAAGGGATCAGGAGCGTCAAGGAACACTCTGTCTGGCGTATTTGTCAGTTGGCCGTAGCGTTTTGTGCAATCGTATTGTGGTTCGGTGGCCTTGGGTCTTAGGTCTTTGTTTCCGCTCCACAACGTGAGCAGCAAGATGGTCAAAGCACAACGGACAACGGACAACGGCAACCGACAACGATCGCCACCACTGAGGACCAACAAAGACCTAGAACCAAAAACAAAGGCCAGCCGACCTTGCGCTCACGATCAATCTGCGAGAATATCTGCCACCCTGAATTCCCACTCAAAAGGTCCCCGTGGAGAGACGAACAACCGCCTGGTTTAGTCAAAATCTTAGTGCTGAGATGCCGCTTGTGACCTATGGACACGCGGGCCAGCCACTGCTGATGTTTCCAACCGCAGCCGCTGACTACCTCGAGTATGAACGGTTTCATTTGGTTGAAGCGATTCGCCCCTTAATCGACGCCGGCAAGCTCCGCGCCTATTCCATTAACAGCGTCAACCGTTACAGCCTGCTGAACGAGCAAATGCCGCCACATCTCAAGGCAGAATTACTCAGTCGTTACGATCGATACCTCACCGAGGAAGTCTTGCCGTTGATTCGACGCGATGCCGGTGACGCCGCACGGCCGCTTACTACTGGCGCAAGCCTTGGCGCTTTCTTATCCGCGAACGCTTATTTCAAGCATCCCGATTTGTTTCGTGGTGTGATTGCCATGAGCGGCAGTTACGATATCAAGTCGTATCTTCACGGTCATTACGACGACAACGTCTACTTCAATAATCCTGTTGATTACCTGTCAAATCTGAATGACGACCATTACCTACCAATACTTCGTGAGGCTGACGCCATCTTTATCATGTCGGGGGAGGGAGCGCATGAAGCGCCCGATCGCAGTCGCGCCTTATCGGAGATTCTGAGGGCCAAAGGTATTCCACACACTCTCGACATCTGGGGACCAGACGTGAATCACGACTGGCCCTGGTGGCGCAAGATGCTTCCGTTCGTATTAACAAAATTGTTATGACAGAGACGATAGGAGACGCCGGGACGCAGGGATCAACGAGATGTCATCCCACTTCCCCGCGCTGCGCGTCTCTGCGTTCGCTGTTTAAGGTTCGCCGTCGCCCTTCTTGCCCTTTTTCTTCTGCGGTTCTGCTTCGCGCGGCCTCGTTACAGGCGCAGGCGGTGTCTCGGTCTTCGGTGAAATTGTTTCCGATTTTGGCTGCCCAGGTTCAGCCGATTCTGTACGCGGCGGAGGCGGTAATGTTACTTGCTCGAGCTTCGGTTGCGTTGTAGTGGCCGCTGGCAGCGCAGTTTCGTCCTGCGCTTTCTCCGCATCGGCTTGAAACTCTGCTCGTTCGGCAGCGAGTTCACGCTGTCGTTGACGGAAGAGTTCCTTCATGTCTTCGGGCATTGATGGTGCTTTCGGAAAATCTTCCTTCGACTTGTCTTTCAAGAACGTCTTCATGAAATCGACAAACATCGGCAACGCACCATGTGCGCCGGTCATATCGTTGCCCAATGGTTTCTTCTTGCCCGGATAACCCATCCACACACCAGTGACATACGTCGGCGTGTAGCCAATAAACCAGACATCTGTGTGGTCGTTTACTGTGCCAGTTTTTCCCGCGAGTGGAACTCCCAAAGAACCGGCCGCCGCCGCCGTTCCAAACTGGACCACACCGCGCATCAACGACACCATCGTTAACGCGACATATTCGTTCACTACCTTATAAGTCGTTCGCTCCCACTCCTCCAAAACCGCACCATCACGATCGAGCACACGACGAATCATGTGTGGGTCGACGCGAATGCCCTTGTTCGGAAATGCAGAGTAGGCCGAGACCATTTGATCCAACGGCACTTCCGTGGCGCCAAGTGCAGACGGAAGATATGGAGCCATAGGAACTTTTATTCCAAAGCGCCGGACCATTTGCGCTCCGGTTTGAATGCCCACAGTTTGCAGCAGGTGTACGGCCGGGATGTTCATCGATTTGGCGAGAGCCATCTTCAACGGCATGTCACCACAGCTGGTGGAGCCATCGTAATTATGTGGTTGCCAATCGCCTATGCTGATGGGCGCGCCACTCACAGTTGTGTCAGGTGTCATACCCCACTCAATTGCGGCGGTGTAGACAAAGGGCTTGAAGCATGAACCGGTCTGACGATAAGCCTGTGTGGCGTTGTTGAATTTGTTTGTGTAGAAATCGTAGCCGCCAACCATCGTCACGATCTCGCCTGTCTTCGCGTTGAGAGTCATCATTGCGCCTTGAACTGCTGGTACCTGGGAGAGCTCAACTTTCAGGCGCCGGTTCTTGTCATCAACTTCTTTGATTTCAAATTCTGCTAAATATCCGGGCTTGAGCTCTGCTGCAGGCTGCCGATGCCCCCAACCCATGTCCGCTGCGGTCACGGTGGCAGAGTAGTTTCCAAATCGAACCGCCGCTTCGTTCTTGTTGCGGTCGATCTTCATAACAAGTCCGATTAAATGCCGCCCGGATTCATAATCGTTTCCATACCAATCCGGATGCTTGTAGTTGTTCAGCTCCTGCTGCGTTGCTGGTCCATTACCACTGTTCACAGTCGTGGGGATCATTGTGTAATTGGAACGCCATCCGGAGTGCGTCCGATCATAAGTCCGTAATCCCGCGCGAACCACATCGTAAGCGCGTTTCTGTGCTTCGACATTGATCGTTGTGTATACAGACAGGCCGCCCTGGGCCACGCGTGTAGTGTATTTGTCTTCCAGTTCCTGACGGATGTACTCAACAGGATAATCGAAGGGAGACGACTTTGTTTGTGATTGGTAATAAGCGGTATCGGCAAGCTGGATTGGTTTCGCTTTTGCAGCGTCGACATCACTTTGAGTCGCAAAGCCATTCTTCGCCATCAAGTCGAGAACCAGATCCCGACGCTCTTTCGCCTTAGCAGGATTTGCAGTCGGCGAATATTCACTCGGTGCTTTTGGCACTCCGGCGAGTAGCGCTGCCTCGCCAAGAGTTAAGTCCTTGGCCTGCTTTCCAAAATACGTTTCTGCCCCGGCTTCGACACCGTAGGCATTTGCTCCAAGGAAAATATGGTTTGCGTAAAGCTCCATGATCTGGTTCTTGGTGTAGTACCGTTCGATTTGGAGCGCCAGGGCCCATTCGTTAACTTTTCGTTTAAGGGTCTGTTCCTTGGAGAGAAAAAGATTCTTTGCAAGTTGCTGCGTAAGAGTCGATCCACCTTCGACCCTATCCGTGGTGAGATTCTTCCATGCAGCGCCGATGATGCGAATCGGATCTATCCCAACGTGATCATAGAATCGAGCATCCTCGACTGCGAGGATCGCATCCTTCATCACCTGCGGGATTTCTTCATACTTCAGTGGAATTCTTTTCTCCAGCGCAAATTGCCCGATGACAGTTTCACCGTCGTCAGCGTAAACGCGTGTCACTACGCTTGGCCGATAAGTTGCCAACGCAGCCACTTCATTGGCAGCGCGCGAATAGTTCAGTTCGTACGCAGCGACGATCCCCGTGAGTCCGCCCGCCGCCAGTGCCAGAAGTAAAACCGCGGGTAACCACAAGCGCCGTAACAGGTGCTGCCGTTCCGTGGGAGGGGTGTTGATGATTGCCGACGGTGAATACTTCGAAAGAGGGGGTTTTGCAGCCATACAGGTACCTTCCTTGAAATCAACCTTCGCCCAACTTGCCTAACAGCCACAACGTGGATAGCCACAGGTTTGCCTGTTTTGCATTGAGTGCCGATTATAACTTACCAGTGTTCGAACCTCGATCCGCAGCTTGAGGCAACTGGCCAAGCTCGCAATCATCAAAAGACTTAAGACGCTCAGCCGTTTGATGATTGTCGCTGCGGATTCGTGGTTTCTCATTTAGCTGCTGAACACTCTATAATCGATTCGCAAACGGGGGCGACAGGCTTCGACAGGGGTTTCTGGCGACCGACGGATGCATGCCGGGCTACTCTATGCAGCTCGTTAAAAAGCGTAGGGGAAAAACAATTGCCAATAACAATGAATTGGCTCTCGCTGCCTAATTAAGCACCGAGCGTCTCACCGCAAGTTGCTCATGCGCGCGGACTGAGATGTCACTCAAATGAGCTGGCTTGCTCCTTCGGTCTGTGGGAGCAATCGAGATCAAGTCAGACTAGCTCGTGTTGAGGTCTCGTTGTTTCACTTACTCCGCACTGAGCGAATATTTGCTTGACTCAGGTCAGGCATAAAAGAGAAGCGACTAAGCATGTAGAGTCTTTCGGCGTTGACTTCTGGATCCGAGTTCAATTCTCGGCGCCTCCACCAAAACAATGCTAATTGCCAGTTTTGTGTATGTAGCGTCTTCATGTTCTTACGAACGTCAATAAGCACCATCACAAAACCAGATGAGGGCTGAACAGTTGATAGGTTGCTCACCCACCGGCATCGGTACCGACCGGGATGAACTTACCGGAGACAGCCTGGTTCCAGGGTTTGCGATGACCTTATCTGAAATACTTCGCTAAGTTCCGATACCGCTGATTTGAATCCCAATCTTCCAATCGGAATCTTCGATAGTGGCGTCGGCGGCCTCACAGTTTACAGAGCACTGCATGAGAATTTGCCTAATGAACGTTTCGTCTATCTAGGTGATACAGCACGCGTCCCATACGGAACGAAATCGTTGGCAACTGTCGAGCGATATGCAGTAGAGAACGCTAGATTCCTGCAGAGCCATGGTATTAAATTACTGGTCGTCGCTTGTAACACTGCGTCAGCACTCGCATTGCCGGCCATTCGATACGCGGTCAATGTCGAAGTTGTTGGAGTAATTGAGCCCGGAGCACGAGCTGCAGCGAAGGTAGCAAACGGCAGGCGGATCGGGGTCATTGCCACAGAAGCAACAGTTCAAAGTGCCGCGTATCGTCGCGCCATCGCTACGATCGATCCGCAAATAGTTGTCGTCGAACGATCATGTCCATTGTTTGTTTCGCTCGCCGAAGAAGGATGGGCTGAAACGGATGTCGCACTTGCGGTAGCGCGAGAATACTTGCACGATCTGACAAACAAGAGCATCGATGCACTGGTCCTGGGTTGTACTCACTATCCAATATTGCGCAATGTAATTGCCAAAGTTATAGGCAGCGAGGTAACCATGATTGATTCGGGAGAAGCGACTGCAGCAGAGGTCAAATCCAGGCTGGCAGCCACGCGACTCGCGCATTCAGAAGCAACCGCTGCTTATAATCATCGGGAGCTGTGCGACGACCTGGATCACTTTTACGTGACGGACGCAGCTGAAAGATTTGCTAAAGTAGCCGAGAGATTCTTAGGTTCAGCGCCTTCGATCCTCGAGGCCGTTGAAGTTTGGGGACATGATGAGCTTCGTGCGCACTGACGGTCGCGCTGCCGACCAATTGCGAGACGTAACGATCACACCCGACTTTCTGCCATACGCGGAAGGGTCTGTTCTGATCGAGATGGGAAATACACGTGTTGTTTGTGCTGCTTCGTTTGAGGAACGCGTGCCACCGTTTTTGCGCAATAGCGGACAAGGCTGGCTTACAGCTGAGTACGCAATGTTGCCGCGATCGACGCAGACGCGAAGTAATCGCGAAATCGGACGCGGTGGTCCATCAGGCCGCACACACGAAATTCAAAGGTTGATTGGTAGAAGTTTGCGCGCCGTCGCGGATATGAAGGCACTCGGAGAGCGCACCATAGCAATCGATTGTGATGTTCTTCAGGCAGACGGTGGAACGCGCACAGCCGCGATAACAGGCGCCTTTGTGGCTTTTGCTTTTGCCAGTAAGCGTTTGCTGAGGATTGGCAAGATTTCGCGATCAGTCGTGACTAACCAGGTTGCAGCAGTCAGCGTTGGCATCGTGGATCGTACGCCGCTGTTGGATCTCAAATATGACGAAGATTCAAAAGCTGAAGTCGACATGAATATTGTGTGTACAGGCGATGGGCGTTTCATTGAAGTCCAGGGCACGGCTGAGCGAGAGCCTTTCAGCCGTTCTCAAATGGATTTGTTACTCGCCCTTGCATCATCTGGAATTGAGAACCTGGTACGAATGCAACGAGAAGTACTGGCAACGGACCCGTTTTAAGACAACGGGGTTAAGGTTTAGATACATCAGAAAAGACATACGTCCAGAGACGTCGCAATGTGAGCGACAGAAGGAATTGGAGATCAATGCGAACGAAAGCCGTTGGTGTATTGCTTTTACTGTTAATTGTGCCCGCCGCAATGGCGCAGCAAGTGTATACGAGCGAAAGAATCGACTATACGCTTGAACTGCCATCTGCTACCTGGCACGTGATCTCAGAGGCTGATGCGGCCCACGAGCATACGGAATTTGTTTATGGCGACCGGCTGGACGGATATCTTCAAGTTCGTAAGGAAATCGTCGACGCAGAAACGACGCCGGCTCAGTTGGCGACCCGGGACCAGGATCAGAAACTGAGATTTCTCCCAGGATTCGTCGAGGGTAAACAGGATCCTTTTAACGGCCGCCTCGACGGAGTTACGATGTCTTACGAGTTTGTCCGTAATGGCAAACCGATGATCGGACGGATTTATTACCTGCAAGCTGACAACCGAACAATTTATGCATTGCGCTTCAGCGGACTTCGCGACAAGCTATCCCGCATCCGCAACCAAACAGATTTGATCGCAAGATCGTTCAAGCTAAAATAATTTATACGACCTCCTTCTGCTCGTAACAGCAACGTCACATTGATTCTACTCATCGGAATCGCAAACGCGCAGAAGTGTCTTGTTCCTGCATGACCAGGTTTCGGTAGCGACGGCGGCCCCAGAGTGCCCCGCAACTTTATGAAATTGAATCTCGCTCCTGGTCTGACGATTAAACCGTCTGACATCCACGGAAAAGGCTGTTTTGCAACGATCGCCTTTCCGCGTCGCACGAAGATCGCCGAGTATGCTGGTGCAAGAATTACTAATGCCGAAGCAAATCGAAGATCACACCGAAAGACTTTGCGGATTTGCGAGGTTAATAATCGGTGGAGTTTAGATGGAAGCCGCGGAGGCAACGGCACTCATTACATCAATCATTGCTGTGAACCAAACGCGTTTATGAAGATTGTTTATGACCACATTCTATTTATCGCACTGCGTGACATCCTGGCGGGCGAAGAGATAACGATCGACTACGAATCGACTCTGCATTCTGACACGAAGCGATGCGTTTGCGGAGCACCCACGTGCCGCGGAACAATCAACCGCTTGTAAATCAAAGCCGAGGTAACGTGAAACTGAAGCGCGATCCCCGGCCTTCTTTCGTGTCGAGTTCCACTTGCCCGCCGTGTTGTTCAACCACCTCACGCACAAATGACAGTCCCAAGCCAGTCGACTCCTCGTCTTTTTCCTGGCCGTCTCTAACGACGCGGTAAAACTTGTCCCAGATTTTGTCCTTTGCTTCAGCAGGAATTCCAAACCCACGGTCCTCAACACTGACGCGAACTGCTTCTGCTTCAAGCGCCGTCGAAACAGTTACCGTCGTGCGCTCGGGGCTGTATTTGATGGCATTATTGAGGAGGTTTTTCAACGCCTGTGTAATTAAACTCTTATCAGCAGCGACGGGTGGCACGCGAGCCGCTGGCTGCTCCACCAATCTGATTCGCTTCTTCTTTGCCACAGGGAGCAATGTTGCGACTGTTTCGCGAACGACTTCATCGAGACGCAGCGGAATCTTCAGGACTTCCTGCTTATCTTTACGTTGCAGCTGCGTGACAGCCAAAAAAGTATTGATCATTCGCGACAGCCGCTGCGATTCGTTCGCAATGATAGTCACAAATTCTCTTGCTTGTTCGGGGATCGTTTCATCCGCAGTCAGCAATTCGGCAAAACCGTTGATGCTTGTCAGCGGTGTCCGGAGCTCATGAGACATGAGCGAGATAATGTCGCTTTTCAGCTTGTCGTATTCCTTGGCCCCTGTTAGATCCCGGACGTATATAGCGAGCGCGATTGGTTGTTGCGAGTCGTCTTCTTTTATGAGCGAGATTGAGATTCCGAGTGTCTGGTTCTTCTCAGGAAAAATGAGTTCACCTTCGTACGTTATACCAGTTTGTAGTACCCGCCTGACTGCTATCGCTGGTTCGTCAAACACTCCGGTGCGAAAGTTATCCAGCACGCTGAACATGTTGACTCCGCTTGCTTCGTCTCGCGTGAGACCCGCGAAGGACAAGAATGCGGAGTTGGCATCTGAGATAGTACCGTCGAGATGACAAATCGCCAGGCCCTCCGTCAAACGCTGTAACACGTGCGTGTCGCAGCCATGCTCCGCGACTTGCGCTTTGACAACTTGCAGCGCTTCCAACTTTTTCTGCGCATATGAGGTTGATAGGTATCGAACATGGCCCCTCGACAATACTCCCTTCATGAACTTTTCCCTTCTCAGATTGCGGGCAAATTGGGATCCAATCGCTTCGAGGAGGGCGGAATAGGACTTATCAAAACTCGATGCAAGTTTCAGCAGCAAGGCTCCTACAATATCGTTTTCAAGTCGTAAGGGAACAGCGACGGTCTCCATGTTGTCTTCGGCCGCAGCAGAAAGGAGGGCGTCGTTTTTCACTGCCCGCTCGCACAGTCGGACGCCTTCGCGCCACAGTGAGTTTCGTTCACCCTCTAGCGCAGTGTTTCGAGATCCTTTTAGGCGCGCAACAGTCTCGAGTGCTCCAGCACTATCCCACTGAAAGACTATTGCCTCGTTCAAAAGGAAAACAGAATCCAGCAACTTGAGACCGCTGAGGATTCGAGGAGACGCAGCGGACTGATCAGTCTGAGCAGCAACCGAGAACAAACCCGACGCGAGCTCCGCGTCAAATGTCCTGAGCTTCCAAAGCTGCGCGAGTACCAGCGAAAGAAGTCCTCCAAACACCAGCGGTAGAGCAAGGCAGTCCTGATTGAATCGAAGGCCGATTACGCCAATCAGGGCCACAAGCAAGTACATTCCAATCAACGCTGATATGAGCCGTCGGACACCTAGGCGTTGAATCCCGATTGCATTGGCAATGCAAAACGTAAGGATGACAACGAGAGTTGTTTGGGTGGCAGGTTCCGTTGGCCATAGCTGCAATTCGCGCCAGACCGTCGGCCCCAGGTAAATCCAGAATGTGACGGCAAACGCGCCGGCGAGAAGGGCAGACATGGTCGCACCGCAGTAGTTGCGGAATGTTTGGGTATTCATCAAGACCAGTTTAGCCAGTGAGGCTATGTTGAATTTACCTGTGAAGGCGGCCCTGCAGGTAGAAGGAGGGCAGTGGCATTATACAGGCCCCGTGTGCGTTAAAGCCAGTTTAATTTCTACGACTGTTTGACTTACGTCTAGGTGAGCTGAATGAGAGCTCCTAAGAGGTCCGGTTCTTCCTCGGGAAACACCGTCCGTAGATCGAGCAGCACCTTCTCGTCTGCGATGCGTGCAATTACGGGAGGTAATGCGGCCCTCAGTTTGGTTTCGAGCTGGACTGCCGAAAGCTTAGGGTGAGTGATGGCGATTAGCACAGTGGGAAGGTGTGCGGTTGGGCCTGCGCCTCCGCCAACAGTCGAATATCCATCTATCAGGTTCATTGCGATGGTCCGTGAGGCAAGGCGATTGATGAGTGCTTGTGCGCGACGCCCAATTTTCTCCCGGCTCAGGTGAATCATCTGGACTGTAGGAATCTCTTCGCGTGCGACTCCGCGCTCGTATGACACCAGCGTCGCTTCGAGAGCCGCAAGCCGCAACTTGTCTATTCGTAATGCCCGATACAGCGGATGGCGACGAAGCTTCTGAATTATGTCGGTCTTTCCGGTGATGATTCCTGCCTGGATCGCACCTAATAGTTTGTCACCGCTGAAGGAAACAACGTCGACGCCCTGGGCCATGAGAGAACTTATCAAGGGTTCATCTTTCAACTCGTCGTTGAACACTTCGAGCAATCCCGATCCGGCATCTTCGTAAAATGGGAGATTTGCCTCATCAGCCAGTATCGCAAGCTCAGCTGTTGATGGAGTGCTCGCAAAACCAACTACTCGGTAATTAGAGGGATGCACTCGCATGATCAATCGAGTGTTGCTGTTGATCGCACGACGGTAGTCATCGAGACTCGTACGGTTTGTAGTCCCGACTTCTACCATTACCGTCCCCGAATTCGACATCACATCGGGTACGCGGAAATCACCGCCAATCTCCACCAATTCTCCGCGTGAGACGATTGTTTCGCCGCCTCGAGCAAGCACCGCGAGGATCAGAAGAGCAGCGGACGCGCAGTTGTTGACGATCAGTGAATCCTCGCTGCCAGTTAGTTGTTGAAGCAGTGCCTCCACACGTGCGCCTCGGCGGCCTCGGGTGCCGCTAGCAAAGTCGTATTCCAACGTGCAATAACGAGATGCTTCACGAACAATCGCCTTGCGTGCGTCCTCCGAGAGTGGCGCCCGGCCGAGATTCGTGTGTAAGACTACTCCAGTGGCGTTTATGACATGACGCAACCCGCTCAACTTTTCCAGCCTGCACTTTTCCTCCAGGCGCCGAACAGCCTCATCCATAATGTTGGAGTCGACGATCTTGCTCGGATGCGCTCGCATTTCCGAACGCATTTCCGACGTAACCTGACGTGCGATCGTGGTCAATCTTTTGGCGCCAATGCTCTCACGGAGGTTATTTGCGCCGCTGGTCCGTAGGATTTCATCTACGGAGGGTATCAGGCGCAGCTTCGACTGCTTTGCTTGTTGCGACTTGGCCATGGTTATAAGTAAGCTGATTGCGTGCAAGAATATCCTCTGGAAAGCGGCGCGACAAATGCGGCACACACAAACAAAGTACGCAGAGCATGGTAGCGCTCCTGACGGAGCACTACCCAGAGCATTAATCTATTGACACTCTTGTTTCAAACCACCTAGACTGCATTAGGCTCCGTCAGCGGAAGCGCCCGCCTCAATCCTCAGGAGACAAGTCAGTGGAGAACAAATTCGCGCGTTCAAAATCTCAGTCCAGAAACAAGTACGCGCCCGCTAATAACGAAACTAATCCGGACGAACAACTAACTCGCCTTGAAGATGACATCCGTCGTTTGAAGGTGGAGTTCGATATTTACTTTAACGGCGCAGCTAAGCGGCCACCCTACGATACGAAAAGTCGCGTCGAGACGCTGTTAAAGAGATTGGGCGATGATCGCACTCTTAACTTCACCCAGCGATATCGCTACAACTCATTCGCGGCACGTTATAACGCGTTTCGAGATCTTTGGCGGCGCACTATGCAGGGTCGTGAGGAAGGACGCGATCCAATTTCGGCAGCACGGGCCACTATAAAAGACAACGTTACAACTGAGGCATCAGCCCAATCTTTCGTTTGCAATGATGCGACCCGGGACGTAGAAACAGTTAAGAACCTCTACGATGCGCTTGTCGAAGCTAAACGGAGGTGCGGCGAATCAACCGATCTGTCCTTCCCACGTTTTCATCGCCTTGTGGCAGAGAAAGCTGAGGGACTCAAGGATCGAACCGGGTGCGAAAAGATAAAATTTTCGATTGGGGTTGAAGGCGGGCATGTCAGTTTCAAAGCAGGAGCTGATAAGTGAACTGTTTTAACAATAAAAAAAAAAGGCGACCCTGTGGTCGCCTTTAATCTTTTAGCTACCCGGACTCAGACCGGAAGCAGTCAGTGGCTTTGCTGTTGCAAGCCGGGGAGACAATTACGTCTTTGTTACTTTTTCGGCCTGTGGTCCTTTTGGGCCTTGCGTCACTTCAAATTCCACCTCTTGACCTTCCTCAAGTGTCTTGAAGCCGTCGCCTTGAATGGCGCTGTAGTGAACAAAGATGTCCGAAGAGCCAGGCTGCTCAATGAAGCCATAGCCCTTTGAATTGTTAAACCACTTGACCTTACCGGTTATTCTAGACATAACAACGAATCCTCCTAACGATTCGGTAAAACGAGCGCACCAGCTTGCGGGCTGAGACGCCATTAGGTTAATGCTTGTGAGCCGGAAGCGCTTTATGGGGGCGCAAAACGGAAACACACAACCAACAAAAAATGCACGGCGAAACGCGCCGGTTGGCGCAATTTCAACGTGCACATACTTACGGAGCGAAACTGCTAAAACTCATTGATGTAAAGCTTGTAGATCGGGAATGCTGGCAGCACTTGAAAGCAGCCTTGCATTGAAACGACGGCGCATACTAAGCGAAACCTAAACGGGCTGTCAACCAAAAAAAGCACTTAAATCCCATGGCCGTTGAGTTTACAGCTCCCCATCGCAATTGGCCAAACCCTTTTACCGCCTTTCACTCGTTATTAAGTACTGCATTGGGTCCACTGGTTCGTCGTTAAGTCGCACTTCGTAATGAAGATGTGGTCCAGTGGACCGTCCAGTAGAGCCCACTCGACCGATGAACTGACCTCTGGCTACTACCTCACCTAATTTTGCATCAATGTGGGAAAGATGACCGTATCTTGTCGTAAGCCCCCCACCGTGATCGATCACAACCAGCTGACCATAACCGTTCTGCCAACCGACGAACAACACTGTTCCACTCGCATCAGCTACGACCGGCGTTCCCCATGCGCACTCAATATCCTGACCCGAGTGAAATTCGTATCCTCCACCCCCGAAGGGATTACGTCGACCGCCGAAGCCGCTTTCCAGTTTGCCATTTACAGGCCACAAACTGGGAGTGTAGCCGCGTTTTCGCAGGACGGCGTCATACGCTTTGAGCTTCTTCTCCAACCAGTTCATTTTGAGGTGCAGTGCGCCGAGGTCACTTTCATCGATTGGCAATGCCGGGCCGCCTGTTCCACTTGGGATTTCAGATTTTGTATCCACCACTCCTGATTTTTCAGCCAATTTTCTGGACGTGTCCTCAACAGCCGACACGCGATTGTTGAGTTCCTTTAGCTCCAGCCGTTGCCGATCGTTCTCTGCCCTTAACTTCAGGTTCTCCATTTCCGTGCGAAGGTGCGCAGCTTGCTGCGTCAATCCATAGAATCCATAAAGCAGACCGCTGAGAACCAAAAGAGAAACTGCCATTACAATACGAATCGTGCGTTTATCAACGCAGATCCGTTGAATACGCGAACGAGAACGCGAGGTATGGGCAACAATAAAGGCATAAAAGCGGTCGTCAGTGGCCATCTTTCTTTGCTCCTTATTGCCTCAAACGCCGAGGCAACGAAAGGCACAACAGCGCCATGCACTCTGTGCTGGTAAGTCCTTAAGTTTTACTTTATTAACCCTATGAAGGTCTGCAGCGGATGAATTGAAACTCTATGGGCATTTCAGAGTGAAATCCACCCGGCCGGTGCTGCAACGAAGGCTGACCCTATCACACGGGCAGTTTGATGCGCAACTTCAGAAACACAGTCTTAAGAAGGAAATATGATGGATGCAACAGTCCTGTCGTTGGACTAGAGTTCGTCGACTTCGCGTCGTTTCCTCGAGCGGTCGCGCAGGATTGCGAAAACTATTAAAACGACAACCGCCACGAACACAACGACAATCGCGATTTTTACGATCGCAAGCAGGAACCCCACGAGAGTTATCAATTGGCGAAGGAGTGCTATAACGAGAAATATGAGAGCCAAAACTCCACCAAGCCGTCCAAAAATCTTTATCATGCCTAGCATTTCTTTAATCCCCGTACTAACAGATTCGAACTTGTCATGATCTACGCTCAAATGGTAAAGGCGTTACATCACGCCGTGCAAACTGAGTTGTCTCTCCTGTCCTGCCAGTTGCGTCAAGGGTTCGGGACGAGGCGACTACTGAGGGTGGTGGTCGCCGTGAATCGAAGCGGACGATCCGGTCAGACGACCGTGACCGTCGCACATAATCAAACAGCATGTAAGCTCCTAAAGCGACGAGTGCTACGGGCAGCAATTCTCTAACCGGTAGTTGAACACCGAGAAGGGTGTGGAGCAGAAACAAGGTTCCAATAGCGATCAGCGTAACGCCCCAGGCAAAAGGATTACCGTACAACCGTCGCGCGATGACGTCTTCTTCGGCGTCAGCTGCCAGTCCGGCTCGCATAAGTTGCGCTGTCCTGCACGCGTCAACTGCAGCAAACAGCCACGTACCTAACACTCCGAGCACAAAGAACTGCAAACCTTGTGTTAGGACAGCCATTTGGAAGAAGCTGGCGAAAATCGCGAAATGCACAATTGCTTTCGATGTTTGTCCGTTGTACGCGGCGCCGAGTCCTGGCACGAAAGACAGCAGTGTGGCAACAAAGGGCGAACTCTTGCGGCGGATGATTGTCGACGGGTTCGCGTGTGCGTGATGACGAAGCAATTCAACTCCCGCAACGATGCAGTCCTGGCAAAACGGAAAACCCCGGACTCGATGATCGCACGCTGGACAGAGCCATCGAGCACACTGGTTGCACTGCACTACCGCAGGGTTTTTCGAATGGTACGAACAGTACATCACGAAAATGTTTAACCTCTATCGCTCGTTCTTACCGTTGTTATGATCGCCGGCAGGCTGAGTCTGGTTCTTCTGTTGATCCGCACTTTGTTTGGGCGGAGCAGCATCAGTGCTTTGATTCTGCCTTTCGACCAGTTCTTTCAGACCCTCCGTGATTTGCTTCATTTCACCATTTGAAGTGTCAGTTGTTTGCTCAGCAAGCTGTAAACTCGCGTGATACATACCGCTTATTGAACCATCGGCCGACACGGTATTTGTTAGTACAAACACAGCAACGAGCAACATTGTCGCGACTGTAGCAAATTGTGGTGAAACTATAGGATCCAACCAAAGTCGCAGCCACGACGCAGCTCTAGAGGTCCATGGGGCGCGTACTTCTTCCGGTCGAACGCTTCCCAGTGTGGCCTGTAGAATCCGTTGATTTAAACCTTCAGGTACCGTTTTTTCTTCGGAGATGTACGTATAACAAGCTCCAATCGCTCGCACCACATCGCCCGGCAGTTCTGTACAACGATCACACAAGGCGGCGTGCCGCTCCCAACGGTGATACAGGTGAGCTGGTAAGAACCCGTCGAGATAATCCGTCAGAAACTCTTCAAAGTTCTCACAGTTCATTACCGTGTCAGGCCTAGTGCGTTGCAGGATGCGCGCTTCCAGTTCTTTTGTTGGAGGCGGTACACTGCCGGCGTGGCAGGCTTCCAATGTGCTCTTCACCGAGCTGAGAGTTTCGTGGCAGATCGGACAACGCAGAGCATGCGCTGCCACCAGCTGACTGGTTTCCGGATTCAGTGCGCCTTCAAGATAATCTGTTAACTGATCCTCAAAATCCGAACAATGCATTTGTAATTTCGCTTCCTGCCCCACTATTGTTTCCAACTCATTCCGCGTTCACTGTTAGCTTTCGCTCATTGCTACTACTTTCATCCGACGTAGTATCTTCGCCAATTCAATTCGGCCACGGTTGATGCGTGACTTCACTGTCCCTTCGGGTATTTTCAGGAGATCTACAATCTCTTGATAACTTAACTCCTCTATGTCGCGCAGTATCACGCAGGTCCGCAAATCAGGCGATAATTTGTCGATGCCTGCCTGCACCTGACCTCCCAATTCTCTTCGCTCCATCTCCTGCTGCACATTGTTCGCACGCGACCGTAAATGGTAGCTGTGATCAGCAAGATCATCGGCATGATTGTCATGTGGCGTCCGTTGTCGTTTTCTGTAATCATCAATTATGAGATTACGAGCCAGCCGCATTAGCCAGTTTTGCAGATCACCCTGCCTGGGGTCGTATTGTTCCAAAGACCGATAGACTCTTACGAAAACTTCCTGAGTAAGATCTTCCGCTGTGTCCGCTCGCGAGGTGAAGCGATACGCCAGGTTGTAAATTCGTCGAGAGTAACTCTGGACAATTTCTTCCCAAGCCGCACCGTCACCTGCGCGACATCTGCGAACTAACTCGGCTCCTTGGTTGGCAGCCAAAGCTCTTACGGCCCCCACTTAACTTGTCTCCAGTTACGCTCTCGTCTGTATCCGACAAGGTGAAAACCTCTTGTCAACAGCGAATTACGACTATAGTTAACACAAAGTTCCAATAGGAATCTTCGACTCGTTTGGTTGTCTACACAGTACAAGAAGACGGAACATTAGCCAATAATGACCCCTCTCCGTGTTTCTTGCTCCTAAGAAGTAAGCTGTAGTAGGCTCTGGCCGCGACCCAATATCTTGTGGTGCTCGTCCCGGGAAAGCCCGCAGTCGCCCAGCACAAAATGAATTCGCACGCTGTTCGCAAATACTTTGAATTTGGAGCGCTCTGTCTGCTGGCGGCTGCGATTCTTTGGTGGTTTGGGCGAAAACTCGACTGGGGTCAGGTGCGCCAGTCTGTGAGCCATTCCAATCCATACCTCCTCACAGCTGCAGTCCTTCTGATTTCACTTGTTTATTTGCTGCGAGCCCTACGCTGGGGCGCTTTGCTGCGACCGCTTGTCACCTCGCGCGGCACGGATCTCTTTGCGGCAACGGCAATTGGTTTCGCAGCCGTTTTCCTGATCGGACGGGCAGGCGAGGTTGTCCGACCCGTGGTTCTACCGATGCGTGATGGACGTGTGAAAACCAGTGCCGCGCTGGTCACGATCATGGTTGAAAGAATTTACGACATGATGGCCGTGGTCTTGATGTTTGCCATAAATCTCATCTGGTTCACACCTCCATCAACGATTACAAAGGAATTCTCTCGCGTACGCCTGGCCGGCTTCGTTCTCTTAATCATGGGTATCGCGGGCGTTCTGGCTCTTACCTGGTTTCGGAGACAATCCGGACGGTTCATACCTGCTCTTGATGGATTTCTTCACCGGTATCGTTTATTGCCTCAACGTTTCCTGAAGCTCCTAATAGGCACTCTGGAACAGTTGGCTCGCGCGCTACGCGTTCTCGTCGATGCTAGGGAATTAGCTGTGACGATTGGCTGGACCGCCGCGGTGTGGGCGGTAATTACGTTGGCCAATCTATTAGTGATTCGAGCTTTCGGCATTCCATTCGGCGTCACAGAAACGATTTTTGTGTTGGGTTGGGCGCTTGTGGGTTCGCTTGTACCTACACCGGGTGGCGCGGCGGGAGCTTTTCACGCGGCGACAGCCGCCGGCCTGATCTTTCTTGGTGTCGCGCGGGAGATGGCAGCGGGAATGGCCATAGTCATGCACCTGATTGATTTCGGACCGGCAGTGTTGTTTGGGCTTTTTTATTTTGTGCGTGGCGATCTGAATGTATCTCGCTTGAGAAGGTTAGCATCGACCGAAAATGTCGAACATATAGTGGAAGACGAGGCACTCGTCCCGCAGAACGGAGTTGCCGGTAAGGGTCCAGCCAGGGGTGACTGAAGACGTGAGGTTCGGCCAGCCTAATTGATGAGGTCAACAACATGAAATGCCCATTTTGCGGTTATCTCGAAGACAAGGTCGTTGATTCGCGTGAATCGCGTGAAGGTGATGCGATCCGGCGTCGACGCGAATGTCTGCGGTGCGAACGACGATTCACCTCGTATGAACGAATTGATGAGATTCCTTATATGGTGGTCAAAAAAGATGGGCGCCGCGAAACATTCGATCGGAACAAGGTCATGGCAGGATTGTTGCGAGCCTGTGAAAAGCGTCCAGTACCATCGTCTAAACTAGAGAGCATTGTGAATGCAATTGAAAAATATGTGCAGGAATCTCCCGAACGGGAACGACCTACAAGTAAAATCGGCGAAATGATCATGCGACGACTCAAGGAACTCGACAAAGTCGCATACGTGCGCTTTGCTTCTGTTTACCTTGAGTTTGAGGATGTCTCGGAATTTATGACCGAGTTGAAACACCTGGTGCGTACAAGAGCAAGCGGCACCGTCGGCAGAAAGTGATAACGTAGCGGCAAGGAAAGAAGATGATTAAAGCTATTGGCGCTACCGGACTTGAACGGCTCGAGCTGCAACGATTGAGAGATCGTGTGGGACGGCTTTACGCTGCTTTACAGGAAGCCACTGAAGCCGAAAACCCATTAGCGTCCGGCGCGTGGGCTCCGCCCGTCGATCTATGTGAGACGGCCGATGGCATCTGCTTGTCAATTGAACTTCCTGGTATCGCCTGCGAACAGATCAATATCGGTTTGTGCAATACTAAACTACGGATTTGGGGCGAGAAAAAACGTCGATCAACCCGCCGCCGCATCATTTCACACCTTTGCTCTGAACGCAGTTACGGAAAATTTAATCGAGTAGTGCCGTTACGGTGGACAATAAACGTTCCCGACGCGACTGCGGAATTGAAGAATGGCATGCTTCTTATTCATCTGCCGAAATTAAAGGATCGGCGCGGGGGAGAATTTCTTGTCCCGGTAAAAAACGGCGACAGCGAATAAGTATTTACATGGCGTGATAAGGTAGAGGCTACATCATGGCAATCAAGGAACCAGAATTCACTGAAGCAGACGCGAACGAAAACGATCAGCAGCTCCAGATTCCTAACGAACTGCCTGTACTGCCACTCCGCGACATCGTGATTTATCCCTTCATGATAGTGCCGCTGTTTGTTTCACGAGAAAAATCTATTCGTGCGGTTGATGAAGCGTTGGGCGAAAATCGGATGATTCTGCTCGCTTCTCAAAAAGACCTCGACAAAGAAGAACCCACCGAAGACGACCTCTACAGAGTGGGAACGGCCGCGGTGATCATGCGCATGCTTAAACTGCCGGACGGCCGCATACGCATACTCGTGCAAGGCCTTGCACGAGCTCATATCGAATCTGTTGATACAAGCGGAGAGTATCTGCGTTCGCGCGTCGCGGTTATGCAGGAAATTTTGTCCCCGGAGCGTTCTCTGGAAGTCGAGGCTCTCATTCGAAACGTCAGAGCTTCGATGGAGAAGGCGATTAACCTTGGCAAGAATATCTCGCCAGAAGTGATGGCAATCATCGCTAATCTGGACGATGCGGGGCGCCTTGCCGATCTCTCCGCCTCTAACCTGGAGCTAAAGGTTGAAGACGCACAATCGGTTCTCGACATTGCCGACACGACGGCCCGGTTACGTAAAGTCAATGACTTACTTAACAAAGAGATTGAAGTCCTGACAGTTCAACAGGAAATCAATACCCAGGCGCGCGCTGACATCGATCGATCACAGCGAGAATTCTATTTGCGCCAACAACTGAAGGCTATTCAAAGCGAGCTCGGAGAAGGTAACGAACTCGCGGAAGAGATCGCGCAATTTCGAGAAAAGATCGAGGCGGCGAAAATGCCGAAATCCGCGGAAGAAGAAGCACTACGACAGTTGAAAAAACTTGAGCGCATGCATCCCGATGCTGCTGAGACCGCGACTCTGCGAAATTGGATGGAGATCATGACGGATCTGCCATGGTCGCGTGCTTCTGTTGATAATCTTGATCTCCTGAAAGCTGAGCAGGTGCTGAACGAAGATCACTACGGTTTGGAAAAGGTAAAAGATCGAATCATCGAAGCGCTTGCAGTTCGTAAGCTGAAAGAAAAGCCTAAGGGACCCATTCTGTGCCTGGTCGGTCCTCCGGGAGTTGGTAAGACTTCACTGGGACGATCCATTGCTCGTGCGCTCGATCGGAAGTTTGTACGGTTGTCACTGGGTGGCGTTCACGATGAAGCAGAAATTCGTGGACATCGTCGCACTTACGTTGGTGCGATGCCTGGCCGGATCATCCAGGCGGTACAACAAGCAGCGACAAACAATCCGCTGATCATGCTCGATGAGATCGACAAAGTCGGCGCAGACTTTCGCGGCGATCCATCTTCCGCATTGCTGGAGGTGCTTGATCCCGAGCAGAACAACAGTTTTCGTGACAACTATCTTGGGGTCACGTTTGATCTGTCGAACGTCATTTTCATGACGACGGCGAATATCCTCGACACGATTCAGCCCGCTCTGCGAGATCGCATGGAAGTCATCCGGCTCGCGGGTTACACCGAGGAAGAGAAGCGCGAGATTGCGATTAGACATTTGCTGCCGAAACAGATGGATGAAAACGGTATCACCTCGCGTGACCTTCATATCTCAAGGACCGCGCTTACCGCAATGATTCAGCAATACACGCAAGAAGCGGGACTCAGGCAGTTGGAAAGGGAGATTGGACGAATCTGTAGAAAAGTTGCGCGAAAGATAGCCGAAGGGCACAAGGGAACGGTTCGAGTGTCGCTCAAGAACCTGAACGAGTTTCTCGGAGCGCCCAAGATTATTCCGGAAGAAGCATTGAAAAAGGATCAGATTGGGGTGGCGACGGGCCTGGCGTGGACTGTGGTTGGCGGAGACGTTCTTTTCATCGAAGCACTTAGGATGCGAGGAAAAGGTAATCTTGTTTTGACGGGTCAGCTCGGCGAGGTGATGCGTGAGTCAGCTCAGGCCGCCTATTCCTATGCGAAATCACGCGCGAAGGAATTGGATATCGCGGAGGAAGATTTCAGTAATTACGATCTTCACATTCACATACCCGAAGGAGCCATACCGAAAGACGGGCCATCCGCCGGAATAACGCTCGCGACTGCTATGGTCTCTGCATTGGCGATGCGTCCCGTGCGTAAGGACGTCGCGATGACGGGAGAGATAACTTTGCGCGGTAATGTGCTGCCGATTGGTGGAGTGAAAGAGAAAGTGCTGGCGGCCCGCAGAGCGCGCGTGTCCACAATTATTTTGCCGCAGCAGAACCGCAGGGATCTGGACGAGGTCCCGAAGGAACCTTTCAAAGACATTCGATTCGTGTTTGTCGATAACATGCGCCAGGTATTTCGTGAGGCACTGAAAGAGAAAGTGACTCCTCCCGTAACGTCAACCCCTCGTCCACAACGAGTTCCGCAGGCGGCAAACGCGAGGCCGGTTTAGTCGACGGACACGACATGTTTGGCAGCGAATTGCACCTAACATCGGTGCAACCATGATCCAATTTCACGAATCATAGTACTCGGTCTTAACATTGATTGCGACCCTCTCGACAGTCGGTTAGTCCGCCAGTTACGGACCTGAAATAATACTTACCCGCTCGCGGGATTGACCCAGCAAGTACCCGATTCAACCCTGGAAATTGTAAAAGGAGTTCTCGAATGAGCCTATCCAAACGCAGCTATCCTTCTGTTCTGTTCTCAATCGTTGCACTCATGTTGACACTGTCAGGCAGCGCGTTCGCAAAGAAACACGACAACTCGAACTTCCCCAATATTAAAATCAAAAATTTTGGCCAAATCGATGACCGCTTTTACCGGGGTGGGCAGCCGCAGGAGAGAGATTACAAAGACCTCGCTGCACTGGGTGTGCACACCGTGATCGATCTTCGGGAGGATCCCGAGAATTACGAAAAGCGTGACGTTGAGGCGCTCGGTATGCGCTACATCAATTTACCAATGAGCGACAAGGATTACCCGAGAAATGGCGAAGCCGAAGCGTTCATGAAGATTGTTAACGATCCTTCGACCGGTAAGTTTTTTGTACACTGCGCCGGTGGTCGACACCGGACAGGAGTGATGGGTGCGGTGTATCGGTTCAATGTTTATCACTGGAATTTTGATCAGGCGTACGCGGAAATGGAAGATTACGACTTCTATACGCGTTGGGGTCACGGCAATATGAAGAAGTTCGTTCAGGATTACGCTCAGCATGCCCAGAACGGACTGGCAGTTGGAGCAGCTACCGCTGCAACCAAACAGTAATCACTAAGAGGCAGCAGTTCGTGGCTGCTTCTTTTTTATATCATACTGAACGTTGAGGAGGGCAGCGCGAAGTGTGCCCCCTCTAACGTTAGCCGGCGAGCGCATCCGCTCTGTGACCTTGAAATTGTATGTTGTGTAAGTCGGCATACAGTCCTTCCGCCTTCAGTAATTCCTCATGATTACCCCGCTCCACGAGTTGGCCATGATTTAGCACAAAAATTACGTCGGCTTTTCTGACAGTCGCAAGACGGTGAGCGATTACGATTGAAGTCTTCCCCTCCATCAGTCGTGAAAGAGCGTCGAACACAAGTTCCTCAGAAGCGGCATCAAGATCCGAAGTTGGTTCGTCAAGAATCAATACCGGTGAATTGCGAATTACAGCTCGAGCTATCGCAATGCGCTGTCGTTGTCCACCCGACAATGTGACACCGCGTTCGCCGATCAGAGTGTCGTAACCTTCCGACATTCGCACTATGAATTCTTCGGCGTTCGCCAACCTGGCAGCCGCGACAATTTCATCATGGCTTGCTTCCGGCTTTCCGTACGCGATGTTTTGCCAGATCGATGCGCGAAATAGAAGATTCTCCTGAAGCACAAAGCTAATTTCACGCCGCAGGGATTTTAGTTTGTAGTTCCGAATGTCTTCGCCATCGATCTGGACTGCTCCTTCGCTAGGGTCGTAGAACCGCGCTATCAAACTAGCGATAGTTGTCTTGCCGGCACCGGTTGGCCCAACGAAGGCCGCGATTTTTCCCGCTGGTATCTGAAAATTGACATCATTTAAGATTTTGATGCCGCTGTCGTAAGCGAACGAGACGTGATCGAAAGTGACATCGCCTCTGAATGCTGGAGCCTTACGCGCACCTCTTTTGTTTTTCACCTCGCGCTCGGTCTGAATTATTTCCTGTATGCGCTCATAACCAACGGTTGTTTTCGAGACCGTGTCGGCCAGCTTCGATAGCTCTCGCATCGGCTTGTATATTTTCCCGAGGTAGATCAGAAAAACGAGGAGCGATCCTGTAGTCATTCGCCCGGCGAGCACCAGCCGAGTTCCATACCAAAGCACCAGACAGGTTCCGATCGCAACGATGATCTGCACTACGGGCGCAAGCTTGGCTTTCAAACTTCGTGCTTGCAGCGCCGTTTCCACACTCTCCAGGCTTTGACGCTCGAAACGTTCCTGCTCGTAATCTTCGCGGGCGAACGCTTTTACGACTCGAATGGAAGATAATACTTCCTGGGCTACTGATACCACTTCGCTTTCTTTTTTTCTGACGGCTCGCGAAGCTGCTTTGATCCGTCGAGTGTAGGTGTAGACAACGATAAACAATACCGGCGCGACCGAGAGTGCGATGAGTGTGAAACCCCAATCGAGATAGAACATGACCACGAGCATCCCAACCAGCGTTAAAATATTTACTAGAACACCAAGCAACGCCTGAGAAATGAAATTTTCAATAGTGTCGATGTCACTCGTGATGCGACTGATGAGGTCACCTGTGCGACCTCTGTCATGGAACGAGAGCGAGAGACGTTGAATGTGGTGATAAACGCTGCGCCGAAGGTCGTGCATGACCCATTGTCCGACAGACGTGGTGAGGTACTTTTCGAAGTAAGAACTGATGGCGCCAACTACTGCAATTGCAATTACGAGGAAAGCAGCGAAGTAAAGGATGGAAGGTTTGTCGAGTCCCAAGGTGGGCGAAAGAATGCTGACCATCCACGCGGGCACGTGCTTGTTACCCAGTATGTAATCAATAACAATTTTGAGAGGCCACGGCTCCAGCAAGTCTGTTCCACTTTCGCCAAGCACTGCAATGAACGCGATCGACAGCGCTTTCCAGTGTGGCCTTAACAGGTAGGAAATCTTGACTGTGTTCTTCATGAGTAATGATACATCGCGGCAAAGCCCGGCTCATCGCTTAAATCACCGAATCGCCAGAGTCCATGAGCTTCGGCTGCAATCAGAACCACCTAACCTAGTAGTGACAGAACTGGCGTCGCTTGCGGCAACTCTTCACGAGAGGATATTCGCACGTCGGAAGGAGTCAGAGCGCAGCGTTGCCGCCGTTCCGACATGCATCATTCTCGACTTCGAATCAGCCAGAAGTATCCGATAATGAGGGGCGCCCAAACCTGTTCCCATTTGTTTGGTTACAGCAACAATCGCTCTGCCCCCTTTATCAACCCGCGAACCTGCGATGCTTGAGCAGTATTCATGATGTTTTCCGTGTTCTTCGCAGCTTCTCATATCGAAAGGTTACTGAACACCACTTCGATGATCATTCGTATCTGATCCATCCGCATCTGACGGGACCTGAACCCTGCGTTCTGCCGGAATAGCAACGTTCACTGATACAAGTATGAAAAGTTCTTCTTCTGCGACCACTCGATACCTTCAACGTTCTGCTCATCAAGCGACAAAATATCTTCGGTTAACTGGTCCGTACTGATGCTTGCACTCAAGTCGACGGAATACACCAAAACTCCCAAGGATTCGCCCGAGCCTTCGTGAGCGATCGCGCGCAGTTCTGAATCGAATCCTTGTTTGTTAAAAACCTGCTTTAACGTACGTTGAGTTGAGATCACGCTGTGAGTGGTCACTTTTACTTCCATTGTCCTGAACACGAGTCGCAGTTCGCGTGACTCGAGTATCCACAGAACGATCAACGCAAACACGGCGAGAATTATCGCGAGGTCCCAGCGTCCGACACCGGCTGCAAGTCCGAGGGCCATGCTTATCAACAAGACCGTGATCTCTTTCGGATCTCGTATGTTGGTTCTGAATCTGACAAGTGAGACGGCTGCAAAGATTCCAAATGCCCGCGCCGCATTGTCACCCACAATAATCATTAGGGCTGCTGCGACTACTGCCAGGAGAACCTGTGTTTGTGAGACGTAGGGATTTTGTTTAAGCGCGACAACACGTTTGCGCGGACGCAGTGCCAGTGCTGCTCCTAGAAGTGCCGCGAGCAGCAGTCGCAACGCTATGCGGGCAACATTTCCCAGCCACCAGTCGCTGCTCAAATGCGTTTCGCCTTGCCGCGTGCCGAAAAGCTGGTCAACAAAGTTCTGGCTGCGTGGCTCGTCTGCGGCTGACGAACGGCGTTCCACGGTTGGATGCGATGCCTCCGGTGTCGGTTGGGCGACTGACGCAGTGTCAGGAGTAGAACGAAAGGTACCAGCCAATAGATAAACAACCAGCGCACTTAGCAAAAGGACACCTACAAACACGACGACGAGGGTGAATACCTCACGCTTGTTTTTCGGAACCAGATTTAGCGCCATTTAGCTTCGCCCTTACTTATTTGTTCCGCCCTATTGGTTCGTTCGAGCGTAAATCGACTAACTCATTGGCGCGTTGTCGGATCGCCCTTGTGAGCAACTCTATTTGCGAAGGTGTGTAGTTCGCTGCGCGGAATGCATCGCGGACTTGACGGTCGGTTAATTGAGCCAACCACCTTCCTATCCACTCGGCATCTTCCGTTGTGACGTTTTTGAATAAAGCTCTGTTCTTTCCACCGTAATGTAGATAGACGCGGTCACTCTTAACCTTTTCGAGAAATTTTGTTTTGACAAACTTCGTGGGGTTGTTTCGGCTCCGGGTGATGCGCCAAAAGAACGGAGTGGTACTGGCGTGCCCGAAGGTTGCGCCCAAATCACTGATGATGTAGTGCAGTTGGTTTTCGCGATTAGCACGCGTCACCAAAATTTGATTGTTAGAATCTTTCATATCCCAGTTGTTCATCAGGGCCATCAGAATTTTTAAACCCTGTAACTCCGGCGTATTGACGAATGGGTTCCGTTTCCACTTCCATTCACTCGTTCTCTTTACTCCTTCCGGACGTGCCTCGAATCGGGCATTGTCAAATGATCCTTTTCCCGGAATATAAATATGCGGTACGAGGTAATTGATTTCAGTCTCATACCCCAATCCCCACAACAGCCTGACGGCAGAGGTCTCCGACTGTGCTTCCTTACCGATCTTCACAACCCACTCGCGGCCTGAAGCGTCACGTACTCGGTACTTCTTGGAGTATCCACCCTTCTCTTCTTTTATGAATGTGAGTTGGCGAACGTCAGGTCGCATTGCCGCGCCTCCCGGTCCCAAATACAGATCCCGGCCGGTGATATCTGCTGGCCTGCGCCATAAAATCGGCGTTCCGTTCGGAACTTTTTTGTCTTTTGGTTTGGCTAAACCGGTCGGAATGGAGCTGACGCTGAAGATCAGCAAAAGAAAGACTGCGGTTAAAAGACTTCTATTACTGCGCATGGATTCCTCCGGCCGCCCTCCGCCATCAATGACAGAAATGCGGCTTACAAACAATCGAATGGCACGGGAGGCCGAATGTTCTGGAGGAACTTAAAACTTAACAGTTGTCGTGATCGTCACGCCCGACAAAAAAGGACTGACTATTGAAGCGCTGAAAACCATCTGACTGGACCACGCCGTAAGTTCCGTCAGACAACAACTCGCGGGCTTTGGTGTTGTCTCGTAAGTAGGCGCCCAGCACGACATCTTTCAAATACCTTCTCGAATCGGGACAGTTCACCGGGACTAAGACTTCTATACGATGTTTGAGGTTTCGCGCCATCCAATCAGCACTGCCGATGAAGATTTCTTCCCTGCCACCGTTTTCAAAATAGAAGATACGACTGTGTTCCAGAAAGCGACCGACGATACTTCGTACGCTGATATTTTCTGAGAGCCCAGGGATTCCGGGTCGAAGCATGCAGATGCCGCGAACGATCAGGTCGATCTGTACGCCGGCATTGTTGACCTCGTATAACTTCTCAATGATTTGCCGGTCGGCCAGACGGTTGAATTTAGCAATTATTCGCGCAGGTCGTCCGGCGCGTTTGTGTTCGATCTCGCGATCAAGCAACGCGTTAAGCTTCTCACGCAGTTTGACTGGCGCCACTACCAGTTTCCGGTACTCCATTTGGCGTGAACAACCGGTCAAGTAATTGAAGAACTCTGTCGCATCCCGGCCTATCCCATCATCGACAGTAAACAATCCCACATCGGTGTAGGTGCAGGACGTTGTGGGGTTGTAGTTACCTGAGGCGATGTGTATGTACCTTTTCAGGTTACCGTCTTCACGTCTGACTATTAGTGTAAGTTTTCCGTGCGTCTTCAAACCAAGTACTCCGTAAACGACATGCACACCGGCTTCGTCCAACTTCTGCGCCCATTCAATGTTGTGCTGTTCATCGAATCTGGCCTTCAATTCGATCAATGCTGTTACCTGTTTGCCAAGTTCGCTGGCCCGAATAAGCGCCGGCGGAATCGGCGAGTCGGCGCCCGTGCGATAAAGACACATTTTGATCGCGACCACATCCGGATCATTGACCGCTTCATTAAGGAACTCTGTCACGCAGTCGTAAGTGTCATACGGATGGTGCACCAGTCGATCTTGCGCCCGAATGGCATCGAACACCTTTGGATATTCATGAATCCATTTGGGAACTACGGGAGTGAACGGCGTGTCTTTAAGTTCGGATCGATCGAGGTCATACAATGCCATCAAGTCCTGAACACTTAAAGGACCATCCGTCCTGTACACATCATTGTCATCGAGATTTAGAGACGCACTGAGATATGCGATCATGTCTTCCGGCATGCCGCATGAGACTTCGAGTCGCACCGGTGCACCAAAACGGCGCTGGCGCAGTTCCTCTTTAATCAGGCTAAGCAGATCCTGAGCTTCCTCTTCGCGAATTTCGATATCAGCATCGCGTGTAACTCGAAAACGGTGGCAGGTTCCGACAATCATTCCCGGAAACAGCGAAGTGACATTGGCCTCGATGACATCCTCGAGCAGTACATATTTCGACCCAAGGAACCCAACCGGAATCAGACGTGGTACTGACGATGGGACTTTGATGCGAACAAAGCGCGGCTCAGACAAGAACGGACCGTCGGCGACTGACTCGGTATCAGGGCTTTCTACCATCAGTCCCAAGTTCAAGCTTAACGGCGAGATATATGGAAACGGATGACTTGGATCGACGGCCAGCGGCGTCAAAATTGGAAACACCTTTTCCCGAAAGTACTCCGCGAGTGCATCCCTTTCGTGACGCGCAAGTGAGTCGTAAGGCGCGATTTCAACACCTGCTTCTTTTAGCGCCGGCACAATGTCCTCAGTCAGCACGCGGCCCTGCTCGGCAATTAGAGGCAACAGCCGGCGTCGGATTTCCGACAGCTGCGTGCTCGGTGTCATTCCATCGGGCGACAGCGCGGATTCATCTTGTTCTAAAGCTTCTTTAAGACCGGAAACCCGGATCATGAAGAACTCGTCCAGGTTGGAGGCAAAGATGCTGACG
This sequence comes from Pyrinomonadaceae bacterium, assembly GCA_046262775.1. Lineage (GTDB taxonomy): Bacteria > Acidobacteriota > Blastocatellia > Pyrinomonadales > Pyrinomonadaceae > PSRF01. The sequence goes on from JBHEMC010000006.1 coordinate 70,752, forward strand.
AACTTCAATCGCTCAAGCAGCGGGTTTTCCTGATCAAGCGCCTCCTCCAGCACACGCTTGTGGAATTCGAGCAAACTTAATTCCCGGTTGAAGAATAATTGAATCGGCGATGATGCGCTCGCCTCCTGACGCCGATTGGGAAACTCGCGTATTTCTGCTTCTTTTTTGATTACGGTAGACATAATGATTTTGGGGAAACTGGTGCTTTCCCGCTGGAATGAAAGATTTCCTTATCACGGACAGATCATTTTCCGCCTGTGACCAAACCGGGACGCAGGGAGAGCCGCTCTCGCGAAAATGGGCAAGCGTCGTTCCATAACATTAGGAAGGCAGGTAACGACGAACCGTTGCTTTTTCTGAAGGTTAACCATTTTGTTACGAAACACTTGCGGCATTTACCTGTATTGAATCGATGCTGTAACGATCGCTGCAAGCCATAACCCTGGGCCGAAGGAAACCATGGCAATGCTGAACGGTAAACATTGGTCTTGTCTTAAGCTCCAAATGCAACGGTTGTAAGGGTTCTGGCGTGGGGGAGACAGTGTGAAGCTACTTGGATCCGCTCATCTTGAATCGTACGCTTCCCGTGCTTTAATGCTGACAAATTGATCAGTTTCAATGATGTAGGCTGTCAAACTGGACCCATAGACGCATCCGGTATCAAGACCGATAGCACAGTGGGTCTTGCGGGGTGACGAAGACGGCCAGTGTCCGAAAAGGGCGGTTTTCGGCCCCGAGTATTCTTCGTACCAGGGGACTCCTTCTCGACTAGTCGGGTCTGGTCCCAGGGTTCGAAGTTCAGTAAGATCCTCCTCAGTCTGTTCTCTCAGAGGAACTCCCGGGCGCAGACCCGCATGCACAACCACGTGATCGCCAAGGTCGATAAAAAAGGGAAGGGATTCCAGAAAGCGAAAATAGAAATCCCCACCTGCCTTCTTCAACTGCTTACGTGCGCGCTTCTGGGTTTTCTTCAATGAAACGTCTTCGCCTCTCCAACGCTTTACGAGCGCCAGATCGTGGTTGCCTATGACAGACGAGAGGTTTGCGTTCCCAGCGAATAGATCGAGCACTTCCTTGCTTTTCGGTCCTTTCACGGTCAAATCACCAACTGCCACCACTCTATCGTCGGCAGTTAATGCAACCTTCTCGAGTAGGTCCGACAGTTCATCAAAGCATCCGTGGATGTCGCCAATAACGATGGTTCTGCACATTTGTGTGACAAGAGGTAACAACTTTAAATCCGCGAAGCGTTGATCTTTCCTAACTTTTCTCCAACGGTTTTTGCAACCGAACTCTTCGCTAGCGCGTTGAAGATTTGGCCGGATGGGGCTGCCGGAAATTTTTTTGGGGATATCAGCGCAACCCAACTGCGGTTGGGCAGCATCTCTAGCCTCTGAATATGGTCCGTTTTGGTGGAAAAGTTCACGGTTTCAACGTCTATATTGGTATCGGATTGTTTGACACTCAAAAAAACCGTGTGATAACCTCCGGGTCGGACTTTACGGCTCCTGCAGTAATGAGCCAGGCGTTAAATTCAAAGGGGAGCCATTATTTTCCTCGTTAACTGAAGTGAATGCTGCCGAAGTGACTCTCCTGTAGTCGCTCGAGGATTCGCACCAACCTAGAAGGAGTACGACGATTTGAACTCAGCGAGCTTCCCTCGTTTGATGGCCCGTACGGCTTTACTGACGGCGCTCGTCGCTTCTGCGGCCAGCAGTTTTGCACAAATACCTGCGGCTCCATCTGCCCGTAACATCCCTACTGAAGTTGAGCAATCAGAGACGCGTGTCTCTCAAATCATTGCGAAGGCCGAAGAACACTTTCGCAGAGGCAAAGAAAATCTCGGAAAGAACAACCGCTCAGAAGCGCGAGACGAATTTGATAGAGCCGTTGATTCCATTCTTGAATCGGGTTTTGATGTCAGAGCGAGCCAACGTCTGCAAACGTTTTATTTAGAATTGGTCGAGCGCATCTATCGTGAAGAGGTGCCGGGTCAGTCGACACCGGGACAAAGCCCGATGGTGCTTGTGGCGCAGAACTCTCAGTCGCAGGTACAGAAAGCTCCGCCACAGATTGGTTTTCTTGAACAGAAGTTTGAGCCATCGCCTCTCGATGACCTCAGTAAGCTTGTCCTGACACCCGAGGAACAGAACGTTTCTGACGCTGATGTGCTCGCGTTGGAGCAGGCAAAACAGAGCGTCAATTTCAAGTTCACGCTGAATCCGCTAATTCAGCAGTACATCAATTATTACCAGGGACGCGGCCGTTCGACGATGGAGGCAGGGCTGCGACGTTCCGGTATGTTTATGAAACTGGCCCGCCAGATCTTTGCTCAAGAGGGCGTCCCTGTTGATGTCACATGGTTGGGGCAGGTAGAAAGCGCCTGGAAACCAAAGGCCATGTCGTGGGCGGCAGCTTCCGGTTTATGGCAGTTCGTAGCCGGCACTGGCCGTCAATATGGGCTCCGTCAAACCGCATGGATTGATGAGAGAAATAGTTTCGAGCAGGCGACACACGCTTCAGCGAGATATCTGAAGAGTCTTGCTACCCACTACAACGGCAATTGGGAACTCGCAATGGCCGCGTACAACACTGGAGCTGGCAACGTCGATCGAGCCATTGCTCGTGCGGGCACGGCGAATTACTGGGTCATCTATCCATATATTGCGCAGGAAACTCGCAACTATGTTCCGAATATTCTTGCAACCATTCTGATCGCCAAGAATCCTGAGAAATATGGCTTTAAGGGTATCAAGGCAGACCCGGCAATGTCGTACGATGTTGTTCAGGTTCCTTCATCAACGAGCTTGCAATTGGTTGCCGACGCCACCGATTCGAGCCTTGATTACATTCGTAGCTTGAACCCGGAACTGAAACGTGATGTCACGCCGCGTGGAGAGCCATACAACCTTCGTGTACCAGCAGCGAAGTCGAGACAATTTGTTGCTGTCCTGAAGCGCGTTCCCGGTGAACGTCGCGAAAGTGCGCGGGTGATTTCAGTTGTTCCGGGTGAAGATTTGCAGAGCGTTGCCAATCGTACAGGGGTGAGTGTTGCTCAGTTGCAGGCGATGAACTCCGGCGTCGATTTGAAGTCGACCAACAAACTTGTCGTACCCAACAGTAATGTCAAGCTAACACGGTGGGTCAGGGCTAAGCCCGGCACTCAACCGGAAGCTGCGAACGCAATCACAATAACGAAGATCCGCGCTCGTAAGGGCGACACGATTGCACGCATTGCAGCGGCTCACAATGTCGACCCGAATGAGTTGGCGCGCCTCAACGGAATCACCGCAGACGCTCAATTGCAGGCGGGCCAGGAAGTGCGGCTGCCGGCAACGACGGCGGCTGCGCCATCAAGACGACGACGCTAACTGGTACTTCAAAGCGTGCAGCGATTCACCCGTGAGCGCGCTTCTGTTGTGTTTCCAAAACCTGATTTCCTCATCTTCTTTTAGGAGCTTCCTCACATGCTCTTTCGAACCCTTTCAGCAGCCGTATACGGCATTGATGCTGACCTCGTCGACATCGAAGTTGATTTAACTCCCGCTCGCGGCGAATCGGACCAGGCACCTGCTGTAACTATTGTTGGTTTACCTGACGCAGCCGTCCGCGAGTCACGCGAGAGAATTCGCGCCGCCATCTCCAACTGCTCGTTCTTTTTTCCTTTTCAAAAGATCACGATCAATCTTGCGCCAGCCGATGTACGAAAAGAAGGGGCGAGTTTCGATTTGCCGATTGCGCTCGGAATACTCGGCGCGAATGGCGACCTCGCGGAAGAGAGCAATCTAATCCACGCGCTGTGCGTAGGCGAGTTATCGTTGGATGGACGAGTTAGACCAATCAAGGGCGCATTGCCGATTGCTATACTCGCGCGCGAAGGGTTGATACGCCATCTGATCTTACCGGACGAAAATGCCAAGGAAGCGGCAGTGGTTTCGGGGGTGAATGTTTTTCCCGTCGCCGATCTGCGGAGCGCAGTCGATCTGGTGGCGGCTTTGCGTTCTCCGAACCCGCCGCTGCCGCTGGTAGTGGATGCTGCACAGATCCTTACCAAGCCTGAACAGTACAGCGTGGATTTTAAGGAGGTACGTGGCCAGGTATCGGCCAAACGTGCTTTGGAAATTGCGAGTGCCGGCGGTCACAACATTTTGTTGATTGGGCCACCTGGTTCCGGCAAGACCATGCTGGCGAAACGACTACCGACAATCATGCCGCCGCTCGAATTTGAGGCCGCATTAGAACTAACGAAGATCCATTCAGTCGCGGGATTGACCGGTCGCGCTGGTTTGGTTACTGAGAGGCCATTCCGATCGCCACATCACACGATTAGCGATGCCGGATTGATCGGCGGCGGCGCCGTGCCGCGACCGGGTGAAGTTTCACTGGCGCGTCAGGGCGTTCTCTTCCTCGATGAGTTACCGGAATTCGATCGCACTGTATTGGAAGTTCTGCGCCCACCTCTTGAAGACCAGAA
>JBHEMC010000007.1:0-74358 GCA_046262775.1 Pyrinomonadaceae bacterium
GTTTACGCTTGTCTAAAAATGTGGCGACACGTTCAAGCGGCCGGGTGGCGGGCAAAGTAGCCTCAGTCATCTCGTCCCAAAACTCTCCCACAGTTTGATACCGATCTTCGGGACGCGTTTGTGTCGCTCGTTCTAGTACCGCCAGCACGGCCGGGCCCCAGTGCTCCTGCCGAAGCGGCAGCGGCAGATCGGTGATTCGATGTTGGGCAAAGCGTCGGGGTGACTCACCAGCCAGTAACGTGTAAGTCGCCTTCGCTAGAGAATAAATATCGGCTGCCGGTGTCAAATGATCCTTCGAAGACGAAAGCGACGCGGTGTCTAACTGGCCGGTTTGGACCAGAGGATTATGTTCCGGCGCCGAATAGATGCTCGTACCCACGCGAGTAATGGCGCCATCGCCGGCGTCGATACGCGCAACACCAAAATCGGCAATCTTAACTATCTGTTTGTCGGCCGTGAGCAGAAGGTTTTGCGGCTTGATGTCCCGATGAATGACGCCGCATTTGTGTGCGTGAGCGAGGCCCGAACAAACCTGTTCCAGGTAAAACATCGCGCGTTGAATCTCAAGCGGTCGATTTCGCGTGAATGCCGCCATGTCGCCACCAGGCAAGTACTCGAGAACGATGTAGTGAAAGGTTGTTCCATCCAGGTCGATCGCCGTTCCGTGTCCGAGACGGTTGATAACATTCGGATGTCGTACTCGATCCAGTGCAACCGCTTCTTTCTGAAAGTTCGAAACAAGGGTACGCTCAAGGTCGGCATCTGGAGCATCCTGTAAGTACAAGTTTAACGCTTTGATTACGACCGTTCGCGGTGCTCCTACTGCGGCTGCATTATCGTTCGCGACGTAGATTTCCGCGTAGCTCCCTCGGCCGAGACATTCGAGAATGTCATAGCGACCGTCTAATCTGCTTTGTTGAAGTTTTAATTCCGACATCAGTCCGGCCTGACAAACATCAGGTTGTGAATGCAGTGCAAGAAGCGAAAGGAGTGCTTTAAGGGGAATTTGCGTTCGCGGGTGGCTTGGTTAACTGATCGTAGTGCAACAGGGCTTTGTCACGCTCTTTCTGGGTCTTCAAAGTAACTGCTGCCAGACCGAGCGTCGCTTCCTTCTTTATTGTGTCGTTACTTACCGACGGGATCTGATCGGCTGCGCTGATAGCGGCTTCAAATGCCTTTGCTGCTTCGTCAGTGTTTCCCGTTAGTAATGACGCACGGCCATATAAATATAAAAACTCGGGATTGGAGGATTCGACCGGTGTCGGTACGGGCTCCCTGTTTAGTTGTTGTCGCACTTCATTGGCCAACCATTCTTGTGGCGCACGATCAACTTCACGTCGAGCTCGCTCGAATTGAAGGAATGTGTCACTTGGTGTCGCGACAGGCGAAGGTACTGGAGCGATGCTGTTATTTCCACGCGCAAGAAAACTTACTCGGTCGCGATATCGAGCGCCGGCATAGAAAGCCGTGGTCAACAATATGAGGACGAACAGCACTGCAAGAAGCCAGGCTCCTGTGTGACTTCGGCCGGTGGTCTGCGGCTCGTCTACACGAAGTGGCTGATAATTCGACTGAGCTGCGGGGGTATCAGTTCCCGGAAAAGCGATTCGCGAGGCTGGCACAAAGGCACCTTGGGGTGCGGCCACTACGGTCTGTGGTGTCTCTGCGACGGGAGCGTACGATTGGTGCATCTCGGGTGAAATCGTCGGCTCAAGTTCGGCAAGACGCGAGTCTGTTGTAACCTTCTCACCGACACGAACAATAACGGCAGTCAGATTGTCTTCCGCACCACGCTCGTAACAGCGCTGCTTTAATTGGCTACACACCGTATCGAGGTCGCTGCCCGTGATCATGAGCTGACGAATCTCTCCATCTGGAACATGTCGCGTGATGCCGTCAGTGCAGAGAAGAAACTCCGTGCCGTCATCTACCGCCATGGTTTTCATATCGACTTCGACACCATCTTCGGCGCCGAGTGCGCGACTGATCACGTTTTTGCTGGGATGGTTTGCAGCCTGCTCTGGCGTCATGCGCCCGGCGCGTACTTCTTCCTCGACCACGGAATGATCTTCTGTTTCGCGCATCAAAATGCCATCGGGAGTTAATCTATATAAGCGCGAGTCGCCGACGTGTCCGAACGTGGCGACATTTCCTTCAATGTGTAGCGCCACAACCGTAGTCGCCATCATATTGAATTTGGCGTGTTCCTGGGCCATCTGATGAATGGAGGAATTGGCGCGCTGAATAGCTAACTCCATCAAGTCTTCGATGTCGCCGTCAACGCGATGGCGAAATGCCTCCTCAATGACCTCAATCGCAGTTTGAGAGGCAACTTCGCCCGCTTCCGCGCCTCCGACACCATCAGCAACAGCAAAGATATGTCTTTCCGTATCGGCCAAAAACGAGTCTTCGTTCAAAGGCCTGCGTTCGTTCAGACCGCGGTCTGTTAAAGCCGAGGCCTCGATTTTGTAGGGTTGCTTGACTTCGCTCATTGCACGGCCTCCAACTTTAGGGGAGTAACACTCTTGCTAGCAGGTCTTTCGGCGATCACTCGGTCACGCGCGTTGCGACTTGAAAAAGCCATTAACATTCCCAACATAGCAAAGCTCGTTATCAAGCTGAAACCGCCGTGACTAACGAATGGCAGCGTGATACCCGTCATTGGCAGCGCTCTTAGAATACCGCCAATGTTGACTATTGCCTGAAAACCCACGAACGCAGTTAGACCAGCAGCACACAACTTCGTAAACATATCACGCGCTTCGAGTGAAGTGCGAACACCAGCGATGACGAAAATAAGAACCGCTAGTATTACGACGGCGCCACCGGCGAGTCCTGTCTCCTCGGCAATGGCAGCATAAACGTAATCAGAGTCAGCGATCGGAATCACTTCCGGATAGCCAAGTCCAAAACCTCGACCCGTATTCCTGCCGGAGGCAATGCCGAAGACGGCTTGGGCTGGTTGAAACGCGAGTTTGTCGAACCAGATATCAACATTGACAGTCTTTTGCATTGCGGGACTCTGTTCGGCGAGTTCCTTTAACGTTGGGTCCTTCGAAAGCGCCTCCTGGTAGTCCTTCTTCCACCACGAAACTTCCGGCGAGGGTGGATCAAATCCATCCAACCACAAGTGGAATCGTTGCTGAATGCGAGCGGGAAGTGCAGCGCTAATCGGGCGCGCAATAGTTGGCAACAGCGGGACCTTTTCCTGTACATCTCTTGGCAGAGCGCCAATAACGAGGATGCTGACTACGAGCAAAACGGACCCGACGAAAAGTAGGAGTTGCGGCCAGCGACGCACAGCGACTAGATAAAGAGTCGTATAGGCGCCGCTGAAGATCAGCATCTGTCCGAAGTCCTTCAACGCAAAGAACGGAACGAATGGCAAGATAGCCATGACAACCAGTGGGACAACGTCGCGAGCGCGTGGAATGCCCCAATAGGTTTCGGCCAGATCTTTATAGCGTGCAGTTAGGATTCCGGCGAAGCCCACGAGAAAAGGTATTTTCGATGGTTCCCAGGGGGTCATGTTGCCCAAAGCCTTACCGGCGCTGGAGGTAACCACAGCAACGGCCAGCGGCACGAGGGTAAAGAGGACGATGATGAAACTATTTCGCTGCAGCCATAACAGGAAACCGTCGCGGGCGCAGAAGGAATAAGCGACAATAAACGCGATGAAGGAGAAAACGGGAATCCATGTGTAGCTCGATGTGATTGCGTTCCATGATGTGTAATTGTCCGGCTTGTGTCGCATTTGATCTATATCAACAGGTTGCGCCGGTGTTGGTGGCAATCCCATCAGCTGCTTTTTGAGAGGCTCGTAGTTCTCCATGATATAACGCGTTCTGAGGGCGTCCATCTTGTCTTCTCGTGCAGCGGCTTTGTTGCGAGCGTTATATTCAGGGTCACTGTAGAGTCGATACTGGACCAGCATGCCGATTGAAAACAGCAACACTGCGGTCGTAAACAAGACCCAATTTCCTGCAAATCGTTTTGCGCGCGAGAGCCACAACAGAATCAGGAGTAAAGGAAAAAACATCATCAGGTCGCGCACCGCACCGATTGTGGACGTTTCGTAACCCCGCAAGAGTCCCGCACGGTGTATGGCCACGTAGCCAGTAATTTCGAGCGCGATAATCAAAAAAAGTAGTAACAGATGTGATGAAGCGCGATTCTTCACGTTCGTTGGTCGTCTCGGTTCGTGCTCAGATCAGTGAACTGAGGGCGAAGTATGGAATATCTGCAGGTCGGGAAGGCAACACACTCCAATCGCCGGTCCGAACTGAATAACTTAGCTTGTTCGTGGGCATACTTAAGCTCTCACCCTGGAACTTCTATAATCGGCTCATCTTTTCGGTGCGCCGGCCTGGCCAATGTTGAAATAGCCCAGATCCCTCGCCTTTAGCACGAGCGCAGCCGCAATCGGTGCTGCCGACTTGGATCCATACCCGCCGCCTTCAACAACAACTGCAATTGCCAACTGTGGCCTTTCAAGTGGCGCGACGCACAGAAACCACGCGTCGATGCGGGGATGATCCTTGTCCTGAATGATTTCATCGTATTCGCGAGTAATGTTGCCTCGATTGTCACGTTCGATTACGTGCTTAGTTTTTGGCTCACCCGTCTTCGGATCGTAAACCGGCACAGTCTTTTGCGCCGTCCCTGTCTTGCCTCCTGTATTTATTCCCGCAGCTTTGACCGGCGCGAATACGCCGCGCGCTGTTCCACGCGCCCCTCCCGTGACCCGGGCCATGATTCCGCGAAGTGTCGCAGCAGTTTGCGGCGACATCACCTGCTTGAACATTTCCGGAGCACGGTTATATTCAATCTTGGGCTTCATCAACTTTCCTTCCATATTCGCAATGGCCGAAGCGGCGAGCGCCATTTGGAAGGGAGTCATCTGCCCGGCATAGCCCTGCCCGTATCCCATCAAAGCCAGTTCATAGCGCGTTATTTGTTTGCCTGTGACGATTGTGGCCTCTCTCGGCGCCAGCGCGCGTTTGATTGCATCGCTGCTCGCGTTCCACAATTCCGGCTCTTTTCGTCCGCGCAATGCTTCCGCTGGCGTATCGTAAGTGCCGATCCCCAATAGCTGTGCTGCGTGCTTCAATCGTTCTGGACCAAGCTTTACACCCATTTGCGAAAAATACTGGTTACATGAGACTTCGAACGCCGTTTCAATACCGATACGACCGTGCACCTCACCGGGACCGCCATCATCGAGAATCGCAGGTGCTCCAGGCGCAGCAACAAAGCCACCACCGGAGCAAGTGAATTCGGTATCCTGGATGCCCGCAAGAAACGCCGCAATCATTGTTACTGTTTTAAAAGTTGAACCGGGGATGTAGTAGGTGCCCAACGCACGGCTCACCAGCGGGTTGTCTCGTTGATTTGCTTCAAGCTTCACCCAATTTGTCTCGTCTTCAACTTCTTTCAAGCTATAGGATGGCTCACTATAGAGAGCTAGTACTTCGCCATTCTGAGGATTCAGAACGACGACGGCGCCATGCTTGCCTTTCAACTGGTCCACTGCCGTGAGTTGAAGCGTCCGATCGATCGTGAGTCGCACGTCCTCGTTGCCCTTGAACTCGACTGGTTGTCCTTTAACGACCTGCAATGCCTCGGGAAGTGCACCGCTTTGCACGCCGAAGAGTGCTCTTTCAAGACCCGGATCGCCGCGATCCGAGCCAAAGATGTGGGCCAGTGCTTTGTCCAGGGGATATTCTCGATGAATGTCGCCGCTACTATCACGACGATAATAAGCAAGAGGCTGATCCAAACGCCCACTACGATCGAGGAGCCAACCGCGCAATGTCGATTCGGACAATCTTCGCGCTCGCAGATCTTTGTAGCCGAGCTCCTGGAATTTCTCATTTCGCTCCGCTGCGTATTGCGCCCAATAAATATGAAAAGAAAAGATTGCGATCGAGAGCAGGACGAACAACCAACGCAGAGCGCGTAGGCCACGATTGGTCGAAGTAGATCCCAGCCGCTTCTTAACCTCTCTGGGCAGGTCCTGCGGGATTGCTGCGTTTGCCTCAGGACGGCGACGGCTGCGAATCAGACCAAGCAACAAGAGAAGGACGACGGCTCCAAGTCCGATAACGTAGACCATCGTCAATAGAGCTGGCGTGCGTTCGGGAACATGAGGGAGAGGAGTTGGGACAGTTGTTTGGAGTAGAAAAGATGATAGTGTCATGTAATCAGAACACCGTCGATACGAGGTTTGGCGTTGTTGCGGGAAACAGATTCACTATTGTGGTTAGAGCTCGGCCAACATGAACAGGCTCAGAGCGTTGCTCCCTCTATCTTCCGCAACCTGACTTCAACATCTCCAAAACCAACTACATCTCCTTCGTCTATAATTCTCGATTCTCCATAAGAAATTCGACGCCCATTGATATAAGTTCCGTTCGTGGATCCCGTATCCGCCAGAAGTAAAGTGCCTTCGGATGTCATCATCAACGCCGCGTGTATCTTCGACACGCTCGCATCATTGAGCGATAACTCATTATCGGCAGCGCGTCCGACATTAAGACGCCTGCCACCAGGTTTGAAAAGTAATTGGACTTCGCGCGAGTGTCCTTGCAGGTTGATGCGGGCGATAACAGGGATGTCAGGCATTGGCGGCGCTGCAGTGGGAATTTGTATACCTTGCCGCCGTGCCCGCTTCGCTTCATCCTCACGTCGCAGCTCTTCTTCAAATTCACCAAATGTTGGATCAACGGAGATGCCAGTCGTAAAGATATCGACTTCCGCCTCTACAGACACGGCCGCCAGCGTCCGATATCGATGGTCGTTGATGTGATCGATTGCAGCAGCCAGTACTTCATTCTTAAGATCGTTAAGTATTTCGGGTGGTGCTTCAGAGTGCGTTCCCCACTCAACCTTAAGCTTCAGGTGATGCGGTGCGATTCTCCCTTTTGAACCTTCGTCGCGAACACGTTCGTCAATCATGTGCTTCATATGTTCGATGAGCTTGGAAGTAGTCAGGCCACTTTTGGGTTCGACAGTTCGACCAAACTTCCGATCGACTACATCACCCATGCCTTCCAAAACACGCCGGAGCAACCGTTCGGGCAAAGCCTCCTCACGCCGCTTTTTGGCAGGTTGACCTTCTCTTGCGCCAGCTGATTTTTCTGCCGTATCACCCATCGTCTCAATGTACGAGTTTCAGCGTCACGAGTTCGCGTTATTGGGGAGAAGCCGCATTGGTCTTTTATACCAAAAAACGCAGCCCGAAACTGAATGACTGCGCCAAAAAGGCATTAATTGCTGGGTCGAACGTATTCTAACTTAAATATCAGAGAAGTCGGAACGGGCTGTTAAGGGCAACCAATTGGTCGCGCACATGGATGTTGGGTGATAGGATCTGCGCCTACTAGTGAGAACCAGACATGAGTTACGAGGTTGTGCCAATGCTCCACGTCCTTAACGTGCGTGCCACTGTTGAGTGGTATGAGAGCATCGGGTTTTCAGTACTGAACACTTACGGCGACGATAGTAATGCATTTAGCTTTGCCATTATGTCGTTCGGCAGTAGTCAGGTGATGTTCAACTCGGGGGGCCATTCAAGCTCGGCAACGCGTCGTGACGCGGATCTGTATATCTCCACCGACAAGGTTGATGAGCTTTATGAACAGCTCAAAGACCGCGTGAATGTCGTAGAGTGTCCTCATGATACATTCTACGGAATGCACGAGTTGATCATTCGTGACCTCAACCGTTTCTGGATTAGCTTTGGAAAGACCAGCGCTTTTGCAATGTTGATGGCAGCCGTCCGCGAGGGCGACGTTGCGGTGGTCCAAAACTTAATTGAACGGCAACACCTTAACGCCTCAAACCTAACAGCGGCGTTGTCGGTTGCAGCAGCTGGCAACATGCACTATACAGAGATTACCGAATTGCTTCACAAGGCGGGCGCCAAACCACCGCGAGAAATAGCAGTTGAAGTATTGCAATCATACGTGGGCACGTACGAGGGCCAGCACGAATTTCAGATCAACGTCAGCCTGCATGATCGGCAACTCTACGCAGCAGTCGGTTTGCAGGGGCCATTGAGGTTACTAGCGGTTGCAACGGGTGTTTAAGCCTCCTCGACTTTGATGACTATGCAACACTTACTTTAAGGTAGAAGATGGCAGGACCACCAGATGCGTGCTCAGCGTAGGGTCAGAGGCTACGACACTGAAACGGCTATAAAAGGTCGTGTTTGCTGCCATGGTCAATCAATCAGCGATTACCAGACCAGCTAATTTCGCAAATCCCAACGGCCGATTGCACGAGCGCTGCTAAAAAGACCGCAGCGTCATACAACAACGCAGACACAAAAGGAAAAAATCATGACTCGAACCCTTGCTTTCGTATACGGCGTGATCAGCTATCTGATTTTCTTTGTGACTTTTCTGTACGCAATTGGATTCGTCGGAAATCTAATCGTTCCCAAATCGATAGATTCCGGGAACCCCACTCCGTTGGGTCAAGCGTTGCTCATCAATGCCATACTGCTTGGCGTGTTCGCTGTTCAACATAGCTTGATGGCCCGGCCTGGTTTCAAGCGATGGTGGACGCGCTTTGTGCCGAAACCAATTGAGCGCAGCACCTATGTTTTGCTGGCCAGCCTGGCGCTTATTCTTCTTTTTTGGCAATGGCGTCCAATGACTGGTGTCGTGTGGGGCATCGGAAACAATGTTCTTCAATACATTCTCTGGACACTTTTCTTCCTGGGCTGGGCACTCGTGCTTCTCGGCACTTGCCTGATCAACCACTTCGACCTGTTTGGCTTGCGGCAGGTCTACCTCTACCATCGAGGTCGGCCATACACGGAGCTAGGGTTTGTGATGCCATTTCTTTACAAAATCGTGCGCCACCCAATCATGTTAGGTTTCATTATCGCGTTCTGGTCAACACCACGTATGACCACTGGACATCTGTTGTTTGCAATAGGCACAACAGTCTTCATTCTGATCGGTATTCAACTCGAGGAGCGCGACATCGTGAGCATTCACGGCGCAGCATACGAGGAATATCGTAAGGAGGTTTCGATGTTGCTTCCAATTAGAAAGAAAGCGTAGGAACCTGGGTGCATTAATCTTGGCTGAAGGCAACCGGCTGTCGCTCCTTGGATTAAAAAGGGGCGGAACCCATCTGTTGTCTATAATGATCGAGCAAAGGGCGACGCTCAACTCTTAATAATTGTGCTCAACTCGTTCTTGATGGACTGCGATACTTGGCGGGTTAGGTTACAGACGATTTGAAACACTGCTATCAGATGATGGACCGGGCAGTCGAGGATTGCTGGACCAACTGGATCGAGATTGGCACCGGTCGAGTTCGAAATATTTTCAGGTATTCATGCTGAGGCTCAGGAGAGGATTGCGCAGCGGATCCTGAAATATTTACCTGCCAACTCTCAAAACCGGGCGACAAGGCCATCCTCATAAATGCGCTGACTTGTTTGAGCGCCAACCGGTACGTAACAGTGGCTTAAGAATTTTTGGTTAGTTGCGACTGACGCCGATTCGCCTGCGAACAAGATTCTCGACCTCCAGCTGCACGCCGTCGGCTCTCGCTTGTCGAATGAAGTCGCTGTTGATGTTGAAGATTCGCAACTTCACGATCTCGTCTACCGAGAGATTGGTTAATCCTTCATTTCGCATTTCGGTGATGAACTCCGGGGTTACTTTAAAGATCCTCATCTTTACCAAACTCTCAAACTTCTCCTTATCAAACCCCATCTGAGTGGCCTGGCTGACAAACTCTGCATCTATCTTGAAGATTCGCGCTTTGACCAAATCTTCCATCCCAAGGTTTGGAAACCCACTCGCCTTCATCTCTCGCATAAACTTCGAGTCGATTTTGAAGATAGCCGCCTTAAACAGGTCACTAACATTCAGCTTGCCGAAACCTGACGAAACCAGGTCATCAGCTAGAGCTGTAGTGACGTTAAGTGTAGTAGCCGCAAATAGTTGGTCTTCTGCGTCACGGTCGTCCGAACCAGACTTGTTATCGAAATCGAAACCACGACTTTTCATTGCAGACACAAAACCCTGATTACCGTTGAACGTGAAACTGCCGGAGCCTTTGCCGTTCTGGAATGTACCTTGACAATCGATTCTTCCAGCCTCTCGAACGAGACTGAAGTTAACCGGCCCGCCGTTGTTAGCCTGATCGCGCGTCAGACCTTGAAGCTCCCGAAACTCATACGTCTGCCCCGTCTGGTTGCGATTACCGCGATCGGTACGCCGTTCGAAATTAAGATTGATATGTTCTGATTTGTCTTTATCCAGAGAAGCGGTCCAGGTGCCCGTTCCTTGTTGCGCGTGGATACTAGTTCCCGCGGCTATGAGAAATAAGGACATAACAGCAGCGATGGTGCGGATTTTAGCGTGGAGAGTCGTTAACATGTGGACATCCTCAGATCAAATTTTCGGTCTTTCAAAAGTGAAACACCCGTAAGCGGCAGTTTGTGGCAAAAAGTTTTAGTAGTTAATCGCAGCCTTTGCTGATAAAACTGAAGCAACCTGAGGCTTGAAAATGCTATTTTCTGTAGGTACTACGTTAATCTCAAATCACTCACGGAGGGATGTTGTTGATGAAAAATGTGTTCCTCGTCGTTACTGCATCAATGTTAGTAACAAATGCGGGATTCGGAAGATCCAAAGTAGGCGCCCATGTTCCCTCCGCAAGAGAAACCCGGGAGCGAACCGTTTGGACAAATCTTAATTGAGAAAGAAAGAGAGATCTGGGAAGTACGAAGCGTCAGGGTTTGCGGCGCTGAAAAGATGCCGCCAGAGGGGGCGTTTATCATTGAGGACGATGATGGCCAGGTTGTAACCAAAGAGGATTCATCGCTGCTCTTCCAGATCGGTACCTTGATCTGTCGCCTGGGTTGCAAGCCAAGCCTCTGAGCCCCGAATCTGGTCGAGAGCTGGAGGGTAAACACGAGACCAAGAACATCTGGAGACACGTATCAATACTAGGTCTTGACTTGAGATGAGAGACTTATCACCACTACTCGAAAACAATCGGAGCTGGTCCGCAGGTATAAAGGCTCTCGAGCCAAAATTCTTCGAAGAACTCGCACAGCTTCAGGCACCGCGCTACATGTGGATTGGTTGCTCTGACAGTCGCGTACCGGCAACCCAGCTGGTTGGGCTGGCACCCGGCGATATGTTTGTTCACCGTAATGTGGCGAACGTGGTTATCCATACTGACTTTAATTGCCTGTCAGCTTTGCAATTTGCCATAGAAGTTCTCGGGGTTGGTGATGTAATAGTGTGTGGGCATTACGGCTGCGGAGGAGTGCAGGCCGCCATGCGCAATCTTCAGTTAGGTTTGATTGACAATTGGTTACGTCACGTACAAGACGTGATGCACCTTCATGAAACACACCTGTCGGCAATCAGCGATGAAGCACAGCGCCTCGACAAATTATGTGAGCTGAATGTGGTCGAGCAGGTGTTGAATCTCAGTCGCACGACAATTGTGCAAAGTGCGTGGCAAAGGGGACAAGAGTTGGCGGTGCATGGTCTGATTTATAGCATCGCGGACGGATTGCTTCGTGATCTTGGTATATGCATCAGTAATCAGATGGAGCTCTCAACGGCAAAAGAGAAAGCCTTTCTGTAAGACTCAAGGACTGTCGCGCGACAGTCGCTCTCGAGAATTCAGACTTGTTCACACGCTCATTAATCAGAAGTACAGTGGCGATCCTTGCCGGGGCAAACGATAGCGCCGGGAACACCAAATTAATGATCGAAGCAATTGAAGACAACTCGATGGCTGAATTGGGGAAGCATTGGGGAGCGAGTAAGGAAAGACCAACAGTTTAGGGCGACTGTTGAAACCTGTCGGATCTTGGGCGGGGTCGCGCTTCGCTTGACCCCTTCCCAACCTGCAAATTTCGGTGTCTTGCAGGATATCCAAGTAAGGAAGAATTGCTGCTCGATAAATTTCAGGTAAGGAAGGGGTCAAGTGAAGCGCGACCCCGCTCAAGATCCGACAAATCCAGTCCTCATCATCATAATCCTGCCCCATAAATTTTCAGTTAAGGAGGAAGTCACGGGGGGTGGCTCTCAACGATTAAGCGTCCTCGACAATGTCATGCATGTCTTTGCGGAAACTCCACAATCGTCAGTGCTGGGACGCTGAACAAGGTAGGGGACAAATTGAACCGAGTGTATCATTCACATCACAGGCGGTTTGAACGAATTGTTTGGGCCAATGGAGCTGGACTATACCGAGGACTTATGGACGGCTATGCACAACGCGGCCTTGAAAGCTTATCTGATAACGAGCAGCGCAATCTTCGGACTGCTCACAGTAGCGCATCTACTGCGCATCGTTTTTGAAAATGCACGGTTCGCAACTGAGCCGCCCTTTGTTCTACTCACTTTCGCTTCCGCAGTGCTGTGTGTCTGGGGTTTATTTGTGCTGTTGCGGTTTTCCAGGAAATGAAACGCTACCAGGGAAAAAACATTGCATCATGTGGAAGCGCGCATTTTTTGCAGTAGTGTTAATCGTTCTATTTGTTTAGTCTCCCCTACGTACATTGGGACCAGCTCAATCAAGATGGTAAGTATTCAGTAAAGCTCGCTGCCTTTGGCCCGCTGGGTATCATCGGCGGGCGCTATCTTTTTGTCTTTCCTTCGCAGGCCGGTAAACCGGCAAAAACGAAAGTTAAAGTGCTGGTACTGATGGTTTTCGTAGTCGGAGTGCTCGCAGGTCTTGTAAATTGGTACTTAATGCGGTTTTTCGGCAGGTGAAGCCGCCACCGCAAAATCTGGTTGGGCATGGTCTTCATCGGAAGAAGGCGCGCAGGCCTCCCCTTTGGAAGCTGGCGATCCGAAAGATCAGATCGCCAGGAAATTCTACTGCCGCAAAACCACACGCCATTAAACGCTAAGGCACGCAGATGAAAGTTGTGTTTGGACTAAAAACTCACTCGGGTTGGGCAGCGCTCGTCGTGTTGGGAAAAGACAACGGCACAATCGCAGTTGTCGACCGGCAGCGCATAGAGTTAGCAGAAGAGAGATGGGCAAAACAACCGTACCACGCTGCAGCGGAGCTCGAAACTGAAGCGGCACTTGAAATGGTCAATCGTGGAGTTGCGGTTGCTCATCGAATTGCTAAAGACCAAATCCGCTTAGCTGTGGAGAAGGAAAACAACCGGCACAACCAGGTAATTGGTTGCTCCGTACTCACTGCCGATCGGATGCCTGACTGGACTGCTGAGCAAATCTTGGCCGTGCATTTTCGTATGCACAAAGCTGAAGGAATGTTGTTTCGTAATGCAGTGGTTGCTGCTGCGCGAGCCTGTAGTCTGCCTGTTATTTCGATTCTGGAAAAAGAACTCGCAACTGTCGCGTCACGAGCGCTCAACCGCTCTGACAAACAGATTAGCAACATGATTTTCGCGCTGGGAAAGAAAGTCGGTGCACCATGGCAGAAGGATCAGAAGAACGCAGCTCTTGCTGCGTTAATTTCGTTAGAAAGTGAGAAATAAATCTATCGCTATCACTCCCTACTTGTATTATGAAGACGTCGATGCAGCGCTGAGCTTTCTCGCAAAAGCATTCGGCTTTCGCAAGTACGGCCGGGCAATGCGTGCGGCCGATAGAAAGACTAACCATGCTGGAATGACGTTTGCCCGCGAGTTGATCATGATGGGTCGACCGGGATCGAAATACAAGAACCCAAAACGACTTAAGCAAGCGACACAAAGCCTGTACATAAAATGTGACGAACGTCGACAGGCATTTGAAGCGATCACAAAAAGCTGCCGCCACGATCCTCGAACAAAAGCAGGATACGTTGTACGGACACCGTCGATACGGACTGGAAGATTCTGAAGGACACCAATGGTATTTCGCTCAAGACATTAAAAAAGATCCCCTAGAAGAGAAGCGGCTACGAAGAAAAAGTAATGGTGTTACTGTCTCCGATACTTGATTAGCGCCGATCCTACAAACCAAGACGGAAATCGCAGTTCGCGCTGCCGTGTCGAGCAGCGCTCTCATCAGAGCATGATTTTTCGAGAAGAAGACCCTACGAGATGTTGTTAAGAGTTGAATGTCAAAAATGGCGTATCTCGTAGATGAATTTAAACGAGAGAAGTATCTACGATGATTGGGACAGGGCCGGCAGAGCGAGGCGGCGACGGCGCTTTATTTGATGAAATTCAAAAAAAGGAAGCGCCGTCGACAATAGCACTTCAAAGCACTCCAAAGGACTCGTGATGGTTTGGTAAATGTTTTGTTTAGAAGATGACAGCGCTGACTGTTAACGTAGGCCCAATCGAGTATAAGCGGTGGAATCTTATGAAGAAAACGGACGTGTTTCGCGCGTGGGCCCGCATCCTTGGTGGATACTACCCCTCATTATCGATTGAAATCACCCGCGAATGTCCGCTCAGATGTCCCGGCTGTTATGCGTACGAACTCAGTCATCTGGGAGAAGCTGGACCATTACGTCAGCTCTCAGATTTTAGCGGGCAAGAGTTGATCACGGGCGTTCTCAATCTCGTCAGACAATATCGTCCGTTACACATTTCCGTCGTAGGCGGAGAACCGTTGGTACGGTTTCGCGAATTGAATACTCTATTGCCACTGCTGAGCCGCATGAACGTTGCGGTCCAGCTTGTTACGAGCGCTGTCCGCCGAATTCCACCTGAATGGGCCACTATAAGAGAGCTGTATCTCGTAGTCTCAATTGATGGATTGCAACCGGAGCATGACGTCCGGCGTGCGCCTGCAACTTACGCGCGCATCCTCAAAAACATCGAGGGACATTCAATCACGGTTCATTGCACAATCACTCGCCAGATGACCGGTCGCTCCGGATATTTTGAGGAGTTCGTTTCTTTCTGGTCGTCGAGACCTGAGGTAAAGAAGATCTGGTTTAGCTTTTTTACACCGCAAGTGGGCACCGAAGCAGACGAGGTTCTCTCGCGGACTGAAATGACCACGATCCTTAACGAACTTCATTCGCTGCGAACCTTGTATTCGAAATTATATCTACCAGATACGTTGATCGTTGCTTATAATCATCCGCCGCAATCACCGTCGGAGTGTATTTTCGCCCGTACTACGTTGAACCTGAGCGCAGATTTACAGACGAAAGTAACACCGTGTCAATTTGGCGGGATACCCGACTGCACAAGGTGTGGGTGTATTGCTTCAGCAGGATTGAAAGCAGTGGCCGATCACCGACTCATGAAATTGTTGCCACTGAGCGTGCTATATAATGCGTCAGATTCTATCGGTAAGAGATTCTCGAAACATCGGCAGTACGGCCCGCCGGATTAGGCAAAGTTGGATAAGAACACGGCGGATACAGATAATGGGGAGTTTTAACAATACACGTCAGAGTTCTTAGATGATGCAGCATGTGCGTATTCAGTCGCTGCTTACGGCGACGCAACCAGCGTCGTAGGTGGGAAGGCTGGCTGGTATTTCAACCTTTAGCTTAGCTGGCAACTCGCTTCGCACCGGGCGGGAAACAGCAACTGAATCAAAAGGCACTCCAGAACCGGGCTTCGGGACTTGAGCCACTTTACTTCGAGGAGCTCTTGCTCGCGCACAATGAATATTCTTACCTTCCGCAGTACATCGTGCTGCCCCCCGGCCTGCGGAGACGCTTTCCCACGGGCTCAGTTTGTGCGCATAATCTTCATATCATGTGTAGAAATATTAAAATCCTCCATAATTTTCAACCGCCGGCTACCGATGAAGAGGTTCGCGCATCTGCTCTCCAATTCGTTAGAAAAATAAGCGGCTTCACTAAACCGTCGAAAGCAAATGCGGAAGCGTTCGATCACGCAGTCAGCTCCGTGACCAAAGCTGCGCAGGAGCTTCTCAACTCGTTAGTGACAAACGCTCCGCCCCGCGATCGAGAGACCGAGGCGGCTCACGCGCGCGAGCGAACCGCGGCGCGTTTCCACTCAGGCGCGACTATGTGATTCCGAGGTGGACGCAGAGCTTTGCGGCTCCGACTTCTGCGCCTCGAAAGGGACGTTTTGTGAAATCTGTTCAATGTTGAGTCACATCCCGGCTCGGACAATGCTCAACATGTGCTGCTCTCTACCGTGCTCTCGCTGGTAATTACTTTTCTACTGCTTGCTTAAGTTTTGCTGTTCGTGCTCAATCACACAGGCAATCAGTTTTCAAATTATCTATTGAAGAACCTACACTCTTCCACCTGATAGTTTCACATGCTGTTAAGGACAACTCTTCAACCAGGCGATCTCGGAACAGTCATACGGCTGCATGGCCTGATCTACGCTGCGGAGTACAGTCTCGACCATACGTTCGAAGGATACGTTGCTGCGGGTTTGGGCGAATTCGCAAAAACATATGATGAGACGAAGGATCGACTGTGGCTTGCTGAACTGAACGGAGAAATCGTCGGGTCAATAGCTATTGCCCGGATGGATCAGAACGTAGCCCAGTTGCGCTGGTTTCTCGTGCGTCCTGAGGCGCGCGGTAAAGGCCTGGGAACACAACTTGTACGGCGGGCAGTACAGTTTTGTCGTGAGCATGGCGTCAGGACGATCTTCCTGTGGACCATCGGTGAGCTTACGATGGCCGCGCGTGTCTACAAAGCGATCGGCTTTCAGCGGACAGAGGTAAAAACACATGACATCTGGGGCGCGCAACGCACCGAGGAGCGTTACGAGCTCCAGCTTTGAAAATATGGAGATTTCAGATGTTCGCACTAATATTTATCGGCTTCTTCTCACTGGCACTCGTGATAATTTGGCTTGCTTTCCGAAAAGCCGGTCGAGACTCGTCGACCTGGCAACAGCCGCGCATTCAGATGAGTTCAATGCCCAATCTGATTTCATCTGCCGTGGTAAAAACAAGAATCATATTTAACGGGCAGGAGTATTCCAGTATTGATCAAATGCCTGAGCAAATTCGTCGAGCTTACGAGGTCGCCATTGGCGCCGCCTTCACTGACGCCAATAAAAACGGTATACCTGATTTTTTGGAATCGGGCGCGAATACGATTTCGGTCCAGAAACCCGTCAATACGTTCGAGGATCCGAACGTCAGTTTGACCAAGCTAAAGGAATTGAAAGATTCAGGATTGATAACGGAGCAAGAATTTGAAGACAAGAAGAAAGAGATCTTGAATCGGATGTGACTGCAAAAGAAAGGCACGCGCGAACCGGAAGGAACACGCGTGCCCTTTTACTTAGGTATTGTTTGCCTCAGCGCCTCAACGTTCGGTCCGAAGCGATGTTCGAGTATGCAGAAAAACCTGTGCCATTAAAGGCTCGGACCCGATATCGATAGACGGTGTTACGAGAAAGTGTCGTATCGGAAAAAGTTTTGACGTTTGCCCCGACAGTTGCAATCTCTGCGAAGTCCACGCAGTTTGTCCCTCTACACCTCTCAATACTAAACCCGGTCTCGTTGGACGAATTGTCGTTCCACGTGAGATTGATCTGACTGGCCGAGATAGCGGTTGCTGTTAAGTTGCTCGGCGCATTAGGACCAGGAGGAGGAGTGGGTGATGGAGTCGGCGTCGGAGTTGGAGTTGGAGTTGGAGTCGGTGTTGGCGTAGGACTCCCTCCGCAACCTGCAAACTTAAACGAGCCAATGCGCGTGCGCCAGTTGAATTGGCTGGTGGTCGGATAATACTCACTCGTGTACCAGAAGGTGCAATCATCAACGGGATCGATCGTCAAATCACTATAATCACCCCAACGGCTGGATGTGCCCGTTTGACTCCCAGTTCCCCCGAACAGAACCGCTTCACCTTGCGCCAGCACGTTGAGCGGATCACTTGCCAATCGACCGGCGTAACGGAGTTGGGGAAATATGGAACCACTTGAGGCGCTATAACCAACTGCGATATTCCCCTGCTGGTCCATGGCGGCGCTGCCCATCCAACGCCAGGTCGCATCCGGTTGGTAGGTACTTTGCTGAAAAATCGATACCGGTCCGGACGTTACATTTCGTAGCTCGAACCAGCGTATGCCCGCCACGCTGCCGGAGCTAACGGTGTAGTTGCCCACTACAGATTCGTGATCGCCAAAATTACGATACGCAAGCCTGAACATCAAACGGTCAGCGATGGCGTCGAGTTTAGAGGTTGTTCCTGACTGGGGTACACAAGAGCGCGTCGTGGTACAGAGTTGAGTGAACCCTGCGGCAGCAGGATTGGCGAACAACGTAAAGCTGGAATTTGAGGGGGTAGCGAAGTCTGCGTGAAAATGAAACACGCGATAATTGCCACCGCCTGGAAATCCGACGAACGTTGCAGGAGCACCGGGGATCGGCAACGAAGATCCATCGAGATCCGCCGGCAGAAAAGGGTCTTCTGACGATCCATTATTACCTGGTGTGATGAAGGTGGCCGACTGGCCTGCCAACATTCTGGTTCGATCAAAAACGAACGCCTGCGGGCCGAGGAAGGATGTACCTGCGGAGTTGAACACGTTCATGCTCATGTAATAACCGTCAGGCCAAACACTGAGGTGCGGATAATCAAAAAAGTTAGATCCGAGATGGAAGTCATATCGGAAGTAAGAACCAGTTGCATCAGCACTGGTCGATACCGCCACACATTCATCAGTTGGAACATTCACGCCCGCGAATTGACTGATCACCCAACGATCTGCGAGCTGATCGTAAAGCACCACCGGATCGCCATTGCCGTTGTTCTGACAAACGCCACCAAAGCCACTCCAGACTGTTGCGATTCCTGACGGACCGAGCAGTGACGCCCCGCTAGCCTTGTCAAATACCTGATAGCCTTCATTGACGATTTGTACGTACTGTGTGTCTCCAATCTCACCGTTTGTATCTGGAGGTGCACAGTTGCAGGCGACGCCAGGGAAGGGAATACCGTCGAAATTCAATTGAGTGCTGGGAATGTTCGCTGTCGCTGCTTCGGCGGTCGTCACATGCTTCCGTTGCACAACAGGATCAGGGCTATCTCTATGCGTGTGTGGTACACGCGGATTCTCATTGGCTTCGCGTTCGGGCTTCATCTCGATAGCTAACTGCTTCATCTCGCGTAGCGGAATCGACAGGTCATGACGGACTGCCGCCCCTACCGTGATCTCGCTTCTTGGATTTTGAAGAGTGGTTGTCGCAGTGTCTATGGCAGTTGCGTTCGCCGCTGCCGCCGATCGCTTCGCTTCGATTACCCGCGGAACTACCACAACCATCACCAACAGCAGCGTTGCTCCCGCTGCAATGACTAACCTTCCCGGCTTCTTCATTTTTATACTCCCAATTTTAGATCGAATCGAACGACAGGTTTACGCACGTTGTTGAGTTTGTAAAACAGATTGTCGTCGGGGGTCCCACGTGGCGTAAACCCTAGCACAGGTAGCGGATGCGCATCAAGGATTCCGGTGGTTGCTGGCCACAACCGTCAACGCCAACTCCGAGTGCAGGCGCTTTGTCACATAAATCGCGCCGATCATGGGTGTGTACCACAGCGGGGTTAGAAAGTTTGTTGACTGGGAAACCAAATTGGCATAGAAGACGATCTCCCGCAGTTGTATCTCACGAAAGAAAGGAGTTCGGTCATGTCACTCAAGGGAAAATACGCACTGATAACAGGGTGTTCGCGCGGCATAGGAAGAGGAATCGCCCTCAAACTCGCTCAAGAAGGGGCAAACGTAGCCGTTCATTATTTCCAAAATCGGGCTGCCGCTGAGAAGACTCTCGCCGAGGTTCGAACCAACGGCGCAGACGGTTTTTTACTGCAGGCGGATGTGTCGCGGGCTGATGAAGTAAGCGGGATGTTCAATGTGGTTAAGGAGAATTTTGGTCAGCTGGATATCTTTGTAAGTAACGCTCGTTGTGAAGTGCCCACTTTCTATCAGTCTCCAATGGAAATATCGCTCGAGCACTGGGACATGGCGCACGATTCTCAAGGAAAGGCCTTTCTGATCGGCGCGAGAGAATCTGCAAATTTGATGTCGGAAGGCGGAAGAATCCTGGCACTGACGTACTCCGGCGGCTCGCGCACCGGAAGTTGGCAACCATGGGTTGCAATGGGTTCAGCAAAAGCAGCACTCGAGTCGCTGGTGCGTTACTTTGCTGTTGCCCTCGCGAAAAGACGGATTACCGTGAATGCGCTTAGTCCGGGTTTCACGGAAGACAGTGTGCTTAACAGCCTTCCCGAGATCGCTCAGGATATGGTGCGAAACTGGCATAAGGACTGGACGCCCATGGGACGTTTGGGAACGCCAGCCGATATCGGAAAGATCGCGGCTTTTATGTGTTCTGAAGAAGCAGGATGGATCACGGGCCAGGTGATCTATACTGACGGAGGTGCGTCGCTAATGAATCCGGAAGTTCCGCTCGCTCTTCAACAGCCGTGAGTGAGATGAGATAACAATGCTTCGTGTGTTTTTGCCAATCGCCCTGGTGTTAGTTATCGGCTCTTGTGTACATCACCAGTCAAAAACTCCTCCACAGACCGCACCATCGATAGTTGATCTGACCGGCGCATCCGACAGCGAACTTCGCAAACATCTTGGCGAAACAATAACAATACGCGGCAGGTTTTCCCTGCGTGGAAAGCTGGGTCCATTCATCAATTTTCGGAGCGGCCCGATTTATATTGAACCTTCGAACCCGATCACCAGCGATAACACGTATGACAATATGGAAGGAAAACAGGTTAAGGTGACCGGTGCGCTCCGTTTCGCTAAATTCCCCCCATCCAACACAAACGCGCTGCCGGAAGCGCGGCCACCGGACCACTTCTATTTCGAATCTGAAACAGTGAAGATCGAATTGGTTTCCAAATAGCAATCTTAGCTACAATCGAACTGATGAAGCGATCAGGAATAGCAGATTTGCCCCTACATGGTGGTCGCGTCCCTTCGTGGCTTGCTGAACGGATGACGAAACTCGGAACGGCTATCTCCGAAACTATCATCACGGACTACGGCACATCTGCCTTCCTTTCGCGCCTCAGCGATCCTTTCTGGTTTCAGGCGTTCGGCGCGGTTATGGGAATGGATTGGCATTCTTCCGGCATCACCACTTCAGTGATGGGAGCGCTGAAACGCGGTCTTACTCCGCGGTCCGACGAACTTGGGATTTACATTTGTGGAGGACGCGGTCGTTTTTCGAGAAACACACCAGGCGAACTACGAACGCTCGCAAGCCGTCGAGGTTTTGATGGCGAGCGACTCGTTCGCACCAGCCGCTTAACAGCTCGCATTGACAATAATGCGATTGCTGATGGGTTTCAAATCTACCTGCATAGCTTTGTAGTGACGGCGAATGGTGAATGGGCGGTCGTGCAACAAGGATTGAATGATCGGACTGGCATGGCGCGTAGATATCATTGGCATTCTGCGTCTGTGCGTGACTTTGTGGTGCAACCTCATACGGGAATCGTGGGTGAGAATCAAGGGGTGATTATGAATCTTGTCGATGCGCAGGCTAAAGGTGCACAAGTCGCCCTCCTGGATATTGCTCGTCTGCATCCGGAAAAAACTTTGACGGCAGCTCGTCACCTGCAAATGCCGGCTCATCACGATGTAAGGTCGCGTGATGTAGACCTGAAGCGCCTTGGCTCTGTACTGGCAGTGGCTTACGAACGAGACTTTCACGATTTCGCGGACCTTTTGCTGTTGGAGAAACTCGGTCCGCGTACGCTTCAATCACTGGCGTTGGTTGCAGAAGTCGTGCATGGAACCCCAAGTAGATTCTCCGATCCAGCGCGCTTTTCGTTTGCGCACGGCGGTAAAGATCGACATCCATTTCCGGTGCCGTTAAGAACTTACGACGAGTCGATCGATTTTTTACGCGTGTCGCTCGATGCAGCCAAACTTGGCGGCCGCGAGAAGCTCGATGGTTTTCGCCGGCTCGAAAGCTTCGCACGAAACGTTGAGCAACGCGCAAAACCAGTTGCCAACTTCGAGGCTGCAGTCGCGCACGAGAACGCGATCTCCCTGTCGCTTGACGGACGATCAGTGTTTGACGGTCTCACGCGAATGCGCAAGCATACAGATTATCGGCAGCGTTCGCTTTTTTAACTTGCTCGCAGTAGCGAGCGCGTCTTTATTGACTTCCAATTCAACCTATGAGGGCAACCCATGTCGAAAAACGCAAAGAACTGTTTGACAGCGCTTTTGTTACTAGTGTTCGTGGTTTGGGGCTGTAAGAAGACGAATCAGAATAGCTCTGTTCCCGCGACGAACAGTAGTTCTCCTCGGACAGCTGAGACGGAATCAAAGTCGGATGACGAGGACGTGATTCATTCAGGCACTGGTGTGGAAAAGGAAAAACCTGCAGCTGGTAAGACGAACGTGCAGGGTCGAGTCCTTTTTAATGAAAAACCGGCAGCAGGCATTCAGGTAAAGTTATGTGAAAAGTTCAATCAATATCTTGGTGGCTGTACGGGTCAGACCTACACAACGACGACGGATGGCAACGGAGAGTATTTGATAAAAGATGTTCCACCGGGTGTTTACGAAGGCTTAACGGCAAAGGTATTCGACACTCCCTATTATGTCTTCGCGACTTCGGGGATAGTGTCCTCAGCGAAATACCAACTGGACGCGGATCACACCTTCTTCGCGCCGGACACAAACTTGTTCAAGAGTGATTTGAAAATCGAGACTCCAAAAGCCGGCTCAAAAATTGATGCTAACAATATTGAAGTGAAGTGGGACAGTTACCCTGATGCTGCTTACTATAAACTCAGCATCTACGCAGACAGTTCAACGGACGCCAAGACAGATTACGACTACATCAACAAGCGGATTGACGGCACCTCAGTCACTCTCGATAAGCCGCTTGCAAACGGCTCGTACACTTGTAGCGTGTCGGCGTATAACAGCAACGATCGAAAGCTTGCGGAAAGCGCGGGAGATATTAAGTTCACTGTAGCAGGGGCGAAGTAGTCATTAATAGCCACAGATTCACGCAGAAAAGGCGGATTAGAGCAGAGAAGGGAAGCGGGCGGCGCCAGTTTTCTCATTCATTCAGATCTGTTTTTTCTCCGTAGATCTGTGGGCCTTTTGATTTTTGCTCGCCTTTTGGTTACGCTCTTTATTCCTTCCCCCACAATCTAACCGCCCGACACCCAAGGTAACTCTCGGAATGCATTGCGCATTCCCTGAATCTATTTGAGGAGTTAATTATGACTGTGATGGAACACTTGAGATTTCGAAATTCCTTTCGGGTTTGCACT
Organism: Pyrinomonadaceae bacterium; assembly: GCA_046262775.1. Taxonomy (GTDB): domain Bacteria; phylum Acidobacteriota; class Blastocatellia; order Pyrinomonadales; family Pyrinomonadaceae; genus PSRF01. The sequence goes on from JBHEMC010000007.1 coordinate 23,182, forward strand.
CTGGCTGTATTGGTGATCGGCATGGCGCTGGTTGTAGCTTCAAGCTCAGTCGCGCAGATTAAAGATCCCAGTATCAATCCGCGATCAATACCGAGCGGCGCAAAGATGAAGTTCAAAGGCGTTGTTATCAGTCGCGATGCGGATACATTCACCATACGCGACCGAAATCGCGTCGATTACCAGGTGCTTTTAACCGACGACACCAGCATTAAGACCTACGGTGGTTTTCTGCGCAGCGGTAAGAAGTATGCTGTCACTGATATTCTGCGAGGCCTAATCGTGGAAGTTGAAGGGCGCGGCGATGCGCAGGGTCAACTGGTGGCCGACAAGATCAGATTCAATGATTCTGACATGCGAGCCGCGACGCAGACAGAAACGCGAGTTGGACCAGTAGAAGCAAACCAGCAGCGAATAGCCGGACAGATGGATGAGCTCTATGCCGTCGCGGCCGAGGCCCGGAGCGAAGCCGGCGCCGCTAACGAACGCATCTCCGCGTTGGACGAGTATGACGTGGGAGACAGCGTGGCGGTAAATTTCAAAGTAAATAGTGCCGGGCTCTCGCCATACGCGAAGCAGCGACTGGATGAGTTGGCAACCAAGGCATTAGCGGCGAAAGGCTACATGATCGAGGTTGCGGGATATACGGACGCCACGGGCGGTGAAGCGAAGAATTTTCGGCTGAGTCGCGATCGAGCGGATGCTGTCGTTCAGTATTTGGCAGTGAACCACAAAATTCCACTCAGGCGATTCGTAACGCCGATGGGATATGGCAAGACAGAGTTTGTGGCTGATAACACAACTCCGGCGGGTCGAGCGCAAAACCGGCGCGTCGAAGTGAAGATGCTGGTAAATCGGGGCTTGATTCGGCAAACGACGAGTGCAACTCCGAATCCGACTCCGTAACGAGGGTTAAGTTAACGGTCTCTCCTGACACTGAACAAGCGACTGAACCATGCGTACGCACCAACCTTAAAAATGGGTGCGTACTTAGTTCAGTCGCTAATGCTTCTGGCTGTAGCACACGCTTCAACTGTGGTAAGAACTAATCAATCGTAATCCATTTGTGTCGGTCGGATGAATCTGGATTTCTGCGATAAAACTCACCTCCAGACCATAGTGTTTCATCCACAAACAGAACTTGATTTAATCGAGTGATTATCTTTGTGACCTGGTTCGCCGAACATTGCTTTAATTTAAGCAGCGAAATTTTTTCTGAGTATTGGGTTTCTAAAGAGATTTCTCTCGATTCGCCGGGTTCCAAGTTGAATGGCTGGCGCACGATCGAGGAGAACGTCCAGTCTCCAAGAGTAATTTGATGCAGGGCTACTCCTCCTGTTCCGGTATTCGCCGTTTCAGGAAAATTTAAATTAATTGCGATATAGGTTATAGGCTTTTCAGACGTATTAGTAATTCTAAAACTCACCTGCCTTAACCAATTCGGATCATTGCTTTCAAACTCTTCGTCAAGCTTTATCGAAACGGCGTTTGATTTGAGATCTTTTATAGTGATGGGCTCTCGCCGCTCCGCTGGCCATTTCACGATTGTCTTTCGATTCGTCTGCGGATTACCGTAACTCCAGCTGCTCAAAGACAGAAAGGTCAACGCAAGGCAAGCCATAGTCATCGAAAGACTTTGTTGTTGAGAGCAGATTCCTCATAATTACTTCGTATTTCTGGTATCGGAGCTTCAATCTGGCCAACTAGTTGCAGAAATTGAGTCACCACCGACATAAGGAGACTGTGTAAAAACGCTGAAGAGTCTGCAGTCGCGACTGGACAACTCAAGCCGAGTGAATTCGCAGGTCGGGAAGGGGGCAGTCGTTATTTTGAAGGTTTGGTGAATTCAAGGCGCCCCCGCTCAAGCTTGAATGCAGTGCTTATCCCTTTCACTTAAGCCTCTGGGTTTTACTCATTGAGTGATTGATTCGATGATGAAGCCTCGGAAACTCGAGCGGGGGCGCCTTGAACTTACCGAACCTTCAAACTAACGACTGCCCCCTTCCCGACCTGCGAATCTACGCAGCTTGAGTTGTCCAAGTCCTCAGCTTCAAAGCTCCAAGGCATCCTCAGAGTTTTGACACAGTCTCTTCATGTCGGTGGAACCTCAATTTCTCCCCGGGTAGATGGCCAAAATTGAAATTCCGACCGACATGAAGCCGGTGGTGACATAACAACCATGAGTTGATTGCGTATGAGTTAAACGTAACGTACCGGGTATAAAACCGGTGGTGTTTAAAATTCTGACCAAGTTCTGCCAAGTTGGGTTTTTAATCGCTTACGAAGGGTTCGACAACCATTCACAGTCCGCTGCTGCATTTCAAAATCGAATTTCGGAAATTCAGCGGTACCTTTATTTCAACGCACCCTCGTTACTTCGCATAATCGACCTTCCAAAAACTTTCGCTCGCTTTCATTAGTAACAAGCTCGAGCGCACGTTTGTAGTTTTTCGCAGCCTCCTCTTTTGCGCCCAGTCTGCGAAACAAATCAGCCCGCACCGCATATAACAAATGATAATTTTCCAGCTCGCCAGCGAAGCCGTCAATCAAATCCAGAGCTGGTTGTGGTCCATCCAACATTGCCAGCGCAACCGCACGATTCAGCGAAATTACTGGTGAAGGTGATACTTGTTGAAGGAGACCGTATAGCTGATTTATACGTCGCCAGTCGGTATCCTCGGGTCGCGTTGCTCTGCAATGTTCGGCGGCAATTGCCGCCTGCAATATGTATGAACCAATCTCTCCACTCAATTCCTCACGCACTAGCTGCAGTGCCTCTGCGATCTGCTCCTGATTCCAACGACTGCGATCTTGTTCTTCCAGCACCACCAGATCCCCTGCTTCATTCGTACGCGCATCTCGCCGCGAGTCATGCAATAGCATCAACGCCAAAAGGCCCGTGACCTCTGAAGGTGCGTGCGGCTGCAACAACATCCTGACCACGCGCCCCAGCCGGATTGCTTCGCTCGAAAGCTCTGACCTCACAAGTGGCTCGCCCCGAGTTGCTGCGTATCCTTCGTTAAATATCAAATAGATTACGGTCAACACAGCGTCAAGCCGCTCCGGCATGTCGCTCGTATCGGGTACCTCGTAAGGTATTCCCGCATCGCGGATCTTACGTTTGGCGCGCACCAGTCGCTGGGCCATTGTCGTTGTTGGCACCAGAAAGGCGCGTGCTATTTCATCAGTTTCCAGACCACCGAGTGTTCTAAGCGTCAGTGCCACTTGTGCTTCCAGAGCGAGTGCCGGGTGACAGCAGGTGAATAACAGGCGCAAGCGATCGTCGGGAATCTCTTCAGTGTCGTAAACAGGCTCGGTGACGGTTTCCAAGAGCCCGTCAGCAACGTATGATTCCATTTTTTCGCCGAAGCGTTTTTGCCTGCGCAGGCGGTCAATCGCCTTGTGCCGCGCGGTTTGTACAATCCAGGCACGGGGAAATTCAGGTATTCCTTCGGTTGACCATTGATCGACAGCGGCGGCAAAGGCGTCCTGTGCGGCCTCTTCTGCCACATCGAAGTCATTAAAGAAACGAATTAGCGTGGCAACAATTCGACCCCAGTCGGTACGATAGACTGCATCCACTACTTCATCGGAGGTTCGGAGCACGGCTGGATAATAAGAACATTTATGCATGACTGTCGATTTCGTAACGTCTCGTTCGATTAGATGTTGGAGGACGAAAAAATGAAATACATGTTGCTGGTTTATATGAATGAGCTGGCGATGTCTGACGCTGAGCGAGAGCACTGTTACATTGAATCTGCCGAGCTTGCGCAGGAGTTGCACCGGAAAGGCCAGTTCATTGCCGCCGGTCCGTTGCACCTGACTGCGACTGCTACAAGCGTCAGGGTGCGAGAGGGAAAGCGACTGGTCACGGACGGACCGTTCGCTGAGACACGCGAACAGTTGGGCGGCTATTACATCATTGATGCGAAAGATCTGGATGAGGCCATCAGTATTGCAGAACGCATTCCCCCAGCGCGACTGGGCACAATTGAAATACGGCCACTCATGGAGATTGGTGGTGTGCCAAAATAAAGAATTTGGGATTGCAATTCTCGAATGCCAATTATGAATGTAGTTAAGGGAGAACTCCAATGCGATTCATGGTGATTGTTAGAGCAAACAAGGACACGGAAGCGGGTGAAATGCCCAGCGAACAACTCCTGACTGCGATGGGGAAGTACAATGAAGAGTTAGTGAATGCCGGTGTGATGCTTGCAGGCGAAGGATTGCAACCGAGCTCGAAAGGCGCGCGAATAAAGTTTTCCGGCAACACACTGAAAGTGATTGACGGACCATTCGCGGAAACGAAGGAGTTGATTGCTGGCTTTTGGTTGTGGAAGGTCGACTCACTGGAAGACGCCATCGAGTGGGCGAAACGATGTCCCAACCCGACAGGTGAAGAGTCTGAGCTTGAGATACGTCAGTTATTCGAAGCCGAAGACTTTGGTCCGGAATTTACGCCGGAGCTGAGGGAGCAAGAACAGCGCATACGGGTGGCGATCTCGGGTGAAAAATAAACGAGAAAGAAATGGCGAAAGGAGACGAAATGCAACTTAATCCCTATCTTTAATTCAACGGCAATTGCGAAGAGAAGCAATGATAAAACGCTCAGAAACTCCTGCAGCTGCGCACGTTCCTCCCGAGTGGCAAGACAAAATTCTCCACGGACGGATGAGCGCTCCTGGGGTCCGACGCACCTCCAGGTCGTTATTCCAAACCTCAAGGGTTCTCTGTCAACGTCTCCGTGAAAGACGTAGCCAAAGGTGAGGCGATTTCAAAATTTTAGCCGAAAACGGAAACGTGCAGATGCCATTCGCACCGACTTTCTGGGCTGCTGGTTTTGGCATGTGCGTGGATCGCTTCGGAATTTCCGTGGATGATTAATTCCGAATAATCTCCCTAAGGAATAATTCGCGGCGTTTGATGGCATAGTTGATATTGAGTTAATCAACGCTGCATGATTCGTAGAAAGAGGACGAGCAATATGAGCGCAGTCGAAAAGAATTCGATGACAACTGTGGACCAGGTAAGTTCAAAAAAACCGAAGCGCACGACGAACTACATACTCTGGATCATACAAGTGCTGCTTGCACTCGTGTTCTTGTTCACGGGAATCATCAAGCTGGTGCTGCCGATCCAGTCACTTCAAGGCCCGGTACACTTACCAGCGATTTTCCTGAGGTTCCTTGGTGTGGCTGAAGTACTTGGTGGACTGGGTCTAGTTCTGCCCGGCCTATTTCATATCCAGGAAAGGTTGACCCCACTCGCAGGGCTGGGTCTTGTGATTATCATGATTGGCGCAACCGTAATCACGGTCATGAGTATGGGAGTTCCGCCTGCGATATTGCCCGCCATTGCCGGTATCCTGTCTGCGCTCGTGGCGTATTCTCGGTGGTGACTTTCAGTCGTAAACACGAGCGTTCGCGACAATTGTTGTACGAAGGCTCGCTTTGGAGTGCGGGACAAGTCACCGCTTTGTTATAGCGGCAGCTTGAAACATCAATCCTTGCGAGTGTAACAAAGCGGTGACAAGTCCCCGCACTTCAAGGAGTTCCGTTTCAACCGAGGAGGAATGCGAACCGTGGCATTTTCCATATGATTGTTCATCTAATCGACGGCACGTACGAACTCTTCCGTCACTTCTACGGGATTCGTCGATTCAAGAAGACTGATCCGCCGTTCGGAGCTGTCTCGGGCGTGCTCCGCATGATAGCGAAGATGATTGCAGACGGTGCTTCTCATATTGGAGTGGCTACCGATCACGTTATCGAATCGTTTCGGAATCAGCTTTGGAGTGGTTACAAGACGGGTGCTGGTATTGAGCCAGCTCTCTATGCGCAGTTCATTCCATTGGAACAAGCGCTCGAATCAATGGGTGTCGTTGTCTGGGCCATGGTCGAATCAGAGGCAGACGATGCACTTGCCTCAGCAGCGCACCTGGCGGCTGCGGATGAACGAGTGCAGAAAGTATGCATCTGGACACCAGACAAGGATCTTTCTCAATGTGTTGTTGACGACTATGTAGTTCAGGTTGACAGGCGCAGCGGACAAATTCGCGACGAAAAGGCAGTAGTGGCGAAATTTGGCGTAAAGCCTGAATTCATTGCTGACTACCTGGCACTGGTGGGTGACTCAGCAGATGGATTTCCAGGAGTTCCCGGCTGTGGCGCAAAGACCGCAGCGACACTGATCAATCAATTTGGACATATCGAAGATTTCCCGGCTAACGTTTTAAGAAACAAACGAGAGATTGCGCTACTCTTCAAACGTCTTGCGACTCTGCAGACTGATCTGGCGTTGTTCAACGACGTCGAGCAATTGAGATGGAAAGGGGCATCAGCGGCGTTTGAAGACACTGCGGAGATGATTGGCGATGCTGGCTTGCTGAAGCAGATCCACAGGTTACAGAAATTTACACTTATTTGAGAAATGACAAGAGTAAGCAGTAAGCAATGATTTTCTGGACCGTAGTGTGCAACGAGGCTGTGCAATCCTGTAATTCGAGCAACTGTGGGCCACTTACCCAGACCTGTTCTACCAGTGCAAAATGAATTCACCGCACGAAGTTCACCGCCAACCCTGAGGCCAGCGAATGCGTTCCCCACCGTAAGCCGTCTTTGTAGCTGTAGCGTGACGGGTACCACGTTTCAGCAGCGGTCATTTCGGCGCAGTACAGTCTAACGAAACGTGGGGCAGCAACTATTCGCTTACCAATGCGAATACGTGAGGTAACATTCTGAAGCAATGCGTCAGTCAAGCGCGGCATGAACCCATTGCGTTTACTTCTCTCGAAGCCGGTGTCCAACCTGAAGGCTTCGAAAAGTCCGAAGGTAAATGTTTGAGGCAGCGCGTTTTTTGAGAAGCTCGAGGCAAAACGTTTCCCGTAACCCGGAGAGCCCTGGCTCCATTCATCAGGGTTGTCGTTCCATTGATCGCTGGCGGCAGACGCTACGCTGCCGGCCCACACTAAATGGCCCTACAGTGTTGCGAACGTATCGGTGAAATCGCTGTTTTGCCGTCGGAAACACATACGCCGCATCATTTTGTCCCGGTGTTCTGGATCGTAGAGCGGGGTACCCTGCCTGTTGGCAGATGAATCCGGGGTTGGTTGCGAGGCCCTCTGATTCTGAGCGCTCACATTCATTGCGCTGGTGATCAAAAGCGCCAATGCTGGCAGAATATATCTGGAACGATCTGTTAAGCTTGTCTTCATATCATTGCCGTTATCGATTCGAATTTATACGGAAGCATCACTGTGCCGTCACGCACACGTGGTGATTAGCGTTCCCGGCCAGCAGCGCAGGATAAAAGCATCTTTTCAATTGAAACAAATTACCGGCGTTTTCCGTCATTTATGACGTCACGACCATAGTCGCGAATTGTACCCGGCACCTGTTCCCGCCTGGACCTTTCCAGACGGATTTATAGCAATAATAAAAAAGGTCAAAATAAACATGCTGCTAGTGCAGCAGAACATCAGCCAGTCATTTCAATCACCGTTCTTACGCGTGCTGCTCGTTATTCTCGCGCTCGGCCTGCTCTACGTGCTGTGGCGTGAAGTGCGGAAGATTCCTGCGAAGCTGTTCACTCTAATGGTGACGGCGTTTGTGGATATGATTGGATTGTTGATGATCTTTCCACTGCTGCCGTTTTATGTGAAATCGCTTGGTGGTCCAGGCGTAACCTTCCTCGGGTTTCATCTGGGAATCGGCATCATCAGCGGTTCTATTGTGGCGGCGTTCACAGGGGCGCAACTCCTTAGCGCCCCGATGTGGGGTCGATTTTCCGACCGTGTCGGACGTCGGCCCACTCTTTTAATTGCGCTGAGCGCTTCAGCGATTGCTTACCTGATCTTTGGCTTTGCTAATTCACTGGTCCTGTTATTTCTTTCACGGCTCGTACAAGGCGCCGGTGGGGGCACTGTTGGGGTCATTCAGGCTTATGTCGCTGACTCCACGGCGCCTGAGGACCGTGCCCGGGCTCTGGGTTGGCTGTCGGCTACAACAAACCTCGGCGTGGCGTTGGGTCCCGTTCTAGGCTCGTTTGCGATAGCTCTCGGGAAGCGCGATCTAATGCCTGGTCCCCAAACCTTGCAGATGGGCCACGCTGCTCCTGGTCTGCTCGCTGCTGCGTTGTGTCTGATTAACATTGCTTTCGCCGCCCGATATCTTACCGAGTCACGCGACGCGACTGAGCATGCGTTGTCAGGTGAACCGCCTCGCAGTTCGCGGCAGGCGATCTGGCGCGTTATCTCCGAATCCGGCGAACCATCGTCACGCCTGATTTGGATCTACGCGATAGCAATGGGCGCGTTTCAGGGAAGTTTTTCTGTACTAGCGTTGTTTCTTAATGCACGGTTCCAGGTTACCGAACAGACTATCGGTTATTTTTTCATGTATGTCGGCTCAATCTCTGTTTTTGCGCGTGTGCTTCTGCTCGGACGCGCCGTGGATTGGTTGGGTGAGGCTAAACTTTCGCGGCTCGGGCTTGTATTGCTGGCAAGTGGTGTGCTTGGAATGCCTTTAGCCCACAACCTCGGCACACTCGCGATCGCAGTGGCCTTAATCCCGCTGGGGACAGCGTTCACATTTCCATGCGTTACTGCGCTGTTATCTCGTGTTATCAAACCGCGTGAAAGAGGACTCTACATGGGGATGCAACAGACCTATGGCGGTGTCGCTCGGATTATCGCACCGCTGTTTTTTGGCTGGTCTTTCGATTCGCTCGGTGTTTCGTCGCCGTATTTTTTCTCGAGTGCTTTTATATTCGCAACAGTTTTCCTCGGCCTCGGTCTTGATCAATACGCAAAAAAATCCGCTCCGGCTACTGCTGAAGTGGCAACGACAACAAGCGAACAGGAAGCATGAAACTTATTGGAGAGCTTTGCTTGCTTGCAGAATCTGTTCAGAACGAGCACCAGACGCAGTAATTCCGGCTAAGGTTGAACCATCTCACCACCCCGAGCGAATCAGGCAAAAACTGAGCGGGACGGGCGATGTCTTGACCGCTCCCGATGTAGAGGTCATAAACGCACCCTGTGCAGTAACAAACTGTAAACGATGGTAAACAGCAGTGATTAAATACTCTTGACGTGATTCCCGTACGCGGCTCACCCAATATGAATTCGCTCTCGGTCAACATTCGCACAGCACTCCCGGGTGATGAGGACCTTTTAACACGTATTATTAACAAAGCATTCCGCAGCGCAGAAGCATTTTTCGTTAACGGCGACAGAATTGATTTGCAAGAAGTCGGCGATCTGTTGCGCCGTGGAACATTCTTACTCGCTGAAGATCAAGGAAAGGGCATAGGGTGTGTTTATGTTGAGCCCATTGGCAATCGGGCGTACCTGGGTTTGCTTTCAGTTGAACCCCCAGTGCAGCGCTGCGGGTTGGGATCGCTGCTTATGCGGGCCGGTGAGCGTTACTGTATCGACCGAGGATGTGAGTTCATCGACCTGAAAATCGTGAATGTGAGAAGCGAGTTACCAGAGTTCTACGAAAAGCGCGGCTACATCGAAAGCGGAACGTCGGCGTTCCCAGCCGAAGTTGAAACTAAGGTCCCTTGCTGGTTTATCGACATGTCGAAACGGATACGATAGTTGCCATGTGTGGACGATTTACCTTAAGAGCTCCAGATCGGATCAAGTTCGCTCTCGCGCATAGCCATTACGATGAATTGGTCGTCCCGCGGTTCAACATCGCTCCAGGACAACATGTGCTGGCCATTCTCGACGGCGGCAACAGTCCAGCGGATTTGCTCCTTTGGGGTTTAATCCCGTCGTGGAGTAGCGATTCGAAAGGATTCATCAACGCGCGCGCTGAAACGCTTCAAGACAGACCGAGTTTTAGTGACGCATTTTTACATCGTCGTTGCCTGATTCCAGCAGACGGATTTTATGAATGGAAGAGAACCGGGCGTGCGCGCCAGGCCTTCTACTTTCAATTGCGCGACGAGGTGCCTTTTGCTTTCGCCGGCGTTTGGGACACATGGAAAACCGGACAGCAGGCCATTGCTTCCTGCGCAATCATCACAACAAAGGCGAACGAGTTGTTGAATCCAATTCACGATCGGATGCCCGTGATCGTGAAGCCAGAGAAATACGATTTGTGGCTGGACCGGCAGACAAGCGTTACGGAACTGCAAAAGTTACTATGTCCCTTTCCGGCGGAAGAGATGAACAGCTATCCGGTTAGCAGCGGGGTTAATCGCGCCGGCGCTGAAGGCTCTCATTTAATTAAGCGAGTCGATTTGGAAATTGGCACTACTCCGAGTTTGTTTTGACGTTACGCCAGTGATCGAAACAGCGCTACATTACGATCGCACATTTGCTGACCCGCTTACTGAGCGTCTGGTGCAGTTTCTGCTCGAAATCGGAATGCAAGTGGAACGTTCGCAGATCAACGACAATACTTTCCTGCCCGGCATTGATGTAAAAGACGGCGTGATCCTGATTGACGAGAGTAAACTTTCATATCCCGGTGACCTGTTACATGAAGCGGGCCATCTGGCCGTCGTACCATCGAGTCGCAGATCTACAGTGGGAGCGGACGTCGGCAAGAGTGCTGGGGAAGAGATGATGGCCATCGCCTGGTCATATGCGGCAGTCGTACACCTTCAACTCGATGCCTCGGTCGTTTTTCATGATGCAGGTTATAAAGGCGGCTCAAACCACATTATCGAGAATTTTTCCCGGGGAAATTATCTTGCAGTACCGACTCTACAATGGCTCGGATTGACCGCGGACAACAAACTTGCAAAAGAAATGGGTATTGAGGCATATCCCGCCATGATTAAATGGTTAAATGATTAGGTTAGATTGAAATGGGCGCAGTCAGCATTTCCGTAAGCGATCCGATGGCGCAGTCAATCGCTGGTGCCATTCGACAAGGTGACATCGCAACGCTCGAGCGCATTCTTTCCGAAAATTCTGATTTAGCAAATGCCCGAGTGGTTGATTCGCACGGTGTCGCACGTTCTTTATTGCACGTCGTTACTGACTGGCCCGGACATTTCCCAAATGGACCCGCCGTGGTGGCTACATTGATCGCGTTCGGTGCAGACGCAAACGCAGCAGTGAATCATCCTACGCATAATTCTGCTGAAACGCCTTTGCATTGGGCAGCGAGTAGCGGCGATGTTTCTATAATTGACGCGTTGATAGATGGTGGTGCAAACATAGAGGCCCAGGGTGCAATTTTCACTAACGGCACGCCTATGTCGGATGCAGTGGTCTTCGCCCAATGGCAAGCGGCGCGCCGACTGCTCGAGCGCGGCTCGCAAACTACACTGTGGCAAGCTTCAGCTTTGGGTCTCCTCGACCGAGTGAAGAATTACTGCGAGCAGGACCCAGGTCCTTCCCCCGGAGAGATCACGAACGCATTCTGGAATGCGTGTCGGGGCGGTCAGGATCAAACAGCCGAGTACCTACTTGAACGCGGCGCTGATATCAACTGGGTGGGGTACGATAGTAAGACACCTCTGGCTGGAGCCGAGGAAAGTGAAAATATCAAATTGGTCGACTGGCTGCGGGACCGAGGAGCCAAACTAGCTCACGAGCTTGGGTAAGTACGTAAATGCCGGAATGGCAGACGCCGATAACCCTGTGGCGGTCGAAGTTAGAGTTTGTGAAGTCGCGCCTCAGGTAAACGGAACTATCATCTTTACCTGATTGCCAGTAGTGGAAATAAGACAGAAGTGAAGGGTCGGCTAAGTCTCCATTGCTTGATCTAACATTTGACGGCACAGCCCTTTCGTTCAAAGTCGCTACAAAAGCGCCTCCGGGCCGATCTGAACAGAAAATCGAGATGCGGATGAAACTACAAGGATCGGACGCCGCTGAGCTTGAGAAACTCGATGACAATTCGGCTTCTGTAATGATTGAAGAAGACTAACTCGGTAAACGCGGGGTAAGAGCGAGTTCAGGCAAATCCTTTATGCACATCGGCGGCAACTCCCGTTGAACAACGCTCCATCTTCAACCACAAGAGCAGGCGCAAACACTCTTCCTGTCACACTGGCAGTTCTACCCAACACTAGTTGCTTGCTGGCGAATATATCTCCCTCAACTCTTCCATTGATCTGGGCTACCGCGACGTTTATAACAGCATCAGTAATTTGCGCACCCGTACTCACTATTAGCGTTCCATCTGATGATGTCACATGACCGGAAAAATGACCGTCAATGCGCAGCATCGACTTGAAGCGCACTTCGCCTGTAAAGTTCAGTACATCGCCAACAAACCCGAGCCAATTATCCTTCGCGACTTTTGTGCGGGGAGTTCGAGACTCGATCTCTGGAACAGCCTGAGTACTCATGCGCGTCCACCTTCCTTGTGTGTTTTGAAACCCGAGATGCTGATGCTTAGTGGGCGACCAATTGCATTTATATCGCCACCATCGGGGAGAAAAGATCCGTTTTAGGTTGCGTCACTATAACACTCAGCTTGTTGTCTTGTGGTTACGAATAGATTGCGGTTAAGAGGCGAGCCGTGCTCAGCCACGCTTACGGCATGAATACACCCGAATCAAAGATGCTTTCTGTGGTGCACTACTTGGCACTATCTACAGAACATCGCATTCCCTTGTTGTTGTGGGGTGCACGATGACGATTCTTAAATTATCACTGACGGCGATCAGTGGGCTCTGTTGGACCCTTGTATACATCGATGGTATTCGGTTGGGGATTCGCGATCGCTCCTACGCGATTCCGTTTTATGCTTTAGCTCTCAACGTTAGCTGGGAACTGCTGCATACAATTTTAGGTTTCAGACTTTCGTTTGGTTTGCAAACTATCATCAACACTCTCTGGTTTCTATTCGACATTGGGATTCTGTACACGTACTTCAAATATGGCCGTAAGTATTTCGTCCGCAACTTCCCTTATACGTGGTTCGTAGGCTGGAGCGCGCTCGGTCTGGTCGTTGCTTTTGTTGTCGAGTATGCATTCGTACGCGAGTTCGGTGTGGCTAAGGGTGGCGCGTACGCCGCATTTCTTCAGAACCTGTTGATGTCTGTTCTATTCATCAACATGCTGATCAAACGTGGAACGATGGAAGGACAGAGTGTGGCGATCGGGATTAACAAGTGGCTTGGCACGCTCGCACCGACTGTTCTCTACGGTGTTATTGGAGGCACAGGTTTTCACGGGCCAAGCTTTCTAATCCTTGTTGTTGGATTATTCTGTTCGATATTCGATCTGCTTTATCTTTGGCTCCTGTTCAACTGGAGAAAACTCGAGATTGCGCCATGAGGCAATGCAAACAATACAATTCTGTTCTTTCTGATGAGGAGAGAGCCGGACAGTGGAAGCGCCTCATGCGCCGTGGGGACTTCGAATCTGCGTGGCGAATCAGCGATGAAGTATTGCGGAAAACTGCACGAGAGACGTTTTGGCATCTCCCTCGAGACCGGCAACTGGTATGGAGCGGCGGATCGCTCGATGGCAAGCGTGTGCTCGTGCGCTGTTATCACGGCCTCGGAGATACTATTCAGTTTATTCGCTATGCTCAGCTTCTAAAGAAAATTGCCGCCGAAGTCATCGTGTGGGCTCAACCGTCCTTGCTATCGTTATTACAAACTGCAGCAGGTATAGATCGACTCTTACCCTTACACGATGGAGCACCTGCTGTTGAGTTTGATGTAGATGTGGAACTTATGGAGTTGCTGCACGTGTTCCGTTCTACATTGCTGACACTTCCGGCCGGCATTCCTTATTTGCACGTCCCGCGCAGCGAACTAACCGATGAAATAAAGTTCCGAGTAGGTCTTGTTTGGAAAGCAGGCGACTGGGACGATGGGCGTTCAATACCTTTCGAATTGCTTCGTCCGCTCGGAACCATCGAAGGCGTTCGACTAATCATTCTTCAGAAGCAAGCCCCGCAGTGTGGTTGGGTCCAGGGTATCGGTGAAGCTTGTGGTGGTATCGATCCGTTCGCGGATGCTCAGATCATGCAGACGCTCGATTTAATGATCTCGGTTGATACCATGCCCGTACATCTTGCAGGTGCGCTCGGCGTAACCACCTGGAATTTAGTTCCTTTCGAAGCAGACTGGCGGTGGATGGAGAATCGCGACGACAGTCCGTGGTATCCAACAATGCGACTGTTCCGGCAAAGTGCCGCTGGAGATTGGACGAAAGTAATTGACCGAGTGACAGAAGAATTGAAGCAAGCCGTGGCTCACAAACAAAACGGTGACTAGTTGCTCAAGACGAAATTTTCTCGGAGCCGTTTCACGCGCGGCCTTTTTTCCAGGTCTCATGGGCCCGCTTTCCTTCACGCAAGACTTGGAAAAGAAGTTCGCAGAGACTCGCGCCGAATTACTACAATTGGTGAATCAGGAGCGCGAGGTTCAAAAGGTATCGGTTCTTTCAGTTGATCCTTTGGCGACTATCGTGGCTTCAGCGCATGCTGAAGAGATGGCCAAAGGTGCGTTTGCCAGCCACTGGGGACTCGATGGTCTTAAGCCGTATCATCGTTACTCGTTTGCGGGAGGAACGGATGCGACCCAGGAAAATATATCCGCAGTTGACAACAGGTCGGCGACGAGATTGGCGGATTTGCAGCAGGACGCCTCGTACCTTCACGTCAGACTCTATCAGGAGAAGCCACCGAACGACGGACATAGAAGATCCATTCTTTCGCCACAGCATACTCACGTTGGATTTGGGCTCGCGATCGACCAGTTGCGCCTTCGGCTCGTTGAAATTTTTGTTGCGAAGTACGTCCAGATACGACCGATGAAACGACAACTATCTCGCGGAGCTCGAGTGATATTCTCGGGTCGCTTGTTAAAAAGTAGTTACGTGCTTCATCAGGTGGAGGTGTTCGACGAACCGTTACCGAAGCCGCCGCCACCGGAATGGTTTGCGGTGCCGCGTCCATACTCGCTGCCGGATAGCTCTGTGGCTCTTTTCCCTAGACTAGAGCCGCCCTTGATTTATGCAGATGGTCGAACGGGAGTGATTGATGTGTTTGAAGATGGCAGTTTTTCTGTGCCTATCCAACTGCATCATGGCAGGCCCGCAATATATACGTTGGTCTGCTGGGTCAAGCGCAGAGCGTCCGAGAAGGCGTTTCCCGCAACTGAGGTTTGCTTGCGGGCGGAGTAATTACATTGTCGGAAAACCTCTCTGCCGTGCTGCCTCGTATAAGATAATTCCGGCAGCGACCGAGACGTTCAGACTCTCCACCGGGGTTCGCATGGGCACCTTTATTGCCATCCCTGCCAATCGCAGCTCATCGGTGCTGAAACCGTTCGATTCTCGGCCCACTAGCAAAGCGATTGGCGCCGTCCAGTCGACCTCGATATAACTTACGTTCGCCTCACCATCGGCGCAAATTGGACCAATGCCGCGGCTATGACACCAGGCGATTGCTTCCGCATAACTTGCTCCCGCCCAAATCGGTAACCGAAACGCAGATCCCATGGCGCCCCGAAGAGCCTTGGGAGAAAAGGGATCACTGGTGTTCAGTGTGGTAACAACTCCGCCGACTCCCGCGGCTTCTGCTGTACGTAAAATTGCGCCGACGTTTACGGGATTGTTTATCTCGTGCAAGACAACTACCAGAGGAGTGGTTCCCAGGTTGTCGCCTAACACGTCACTCGTGTGTTGTGGTTTGTCTGTGACAAGGACCACTCCCTGAGGAGTCTTTGTGAACGAAATCGATTCCAACAGTTTCTCACTCACAGGCGCTACACGGTCAGCCACCTGCTGCAGTCTGGAGATTACTGACGTCGCTTTCGGTTTGCGCGACAGCTCTTCTGAAAAGACGGCAGCCTGGATGTGAAGTCCGGATTCAACGGCTTCTTCGGCAAGACGCAGGCCTTCGACAAAGATGGAGTCGGAGATTTTTCCGTCGCGCACGGCACGGATTTGCCTGAGCAGGGAATTGTCACGACTGGTGATCATTTAAATTAGACAGTGGCTTTCTGATTAAATGCCCGGCTTATCAACGGACAACCTAAACTCTGACTTCGGCCCATATGGGCCAATGGTCCGAAACTTTAAGCGGCTTCGCAACACCCCACCGTACGAACTCTACTCCGCGTCCAAAAATCCAGTCAGCATGCAACCGAATACCTGCACCACGCCATGTCGGGGTTCCAGTCGCAAACGGTGTGATGTAACCCTGCGACTCGAGAAGTCCACGCGTCTCTCTACACTTCTGGTTTGACAGCGTATTAAAATCACCGGCGATCATCACGGGGCCGTTACTTTCATTTGCGAAGGCCACAATCGTTTCCAACTGTTCGAGCTGGCCGCTGGCACCTGCGTGCGGATCGACATGTACGTTGAAGAGACGAATTGCTCCATGTGCGGCGGGTATCGTTGCGGCCATTGCCAGGCGCGGGCGCCATGGGCATTCCTGCCAGGGGAGATCGATGCGAAGAATGTCCGATACTTGGAAACGACTCAGCAGCGCAACACCCGTATCTCCCGGATCGAACAACTCGATTGCCTCTTCAAAGTCGAGCCACCACTGCCGCTGCTTAGGCTTTATGCCGCGTGGTATTCCGGCGGGTACAAAAATCCAATTCATTTGCAACCCTTCAGCCAATGTCCGCGCAACGTGGTGTGAGCCGGTGCGCTTCGTCTGCTTATCAGCTTCCTGAAGCAAGATGACGTCCGGCACGGGAAGTAGAGCGCCAGTCGAAAAAGCTTTCGCCGCGACCGAAATGTTGCAGGAGACGACGTGAGCGCGGCGTTTTACGTTGCTTATACCAATCTTGCGCAGTAGACCTCCCGAAATCAGATGGGGGCCCCCGGCGTATCGCATGTTGTATGATGCAATAACAATAGTCTCATTCTGATGATGAGCGACAGTGGGCATGTTCCCAAACTCAACTCGCTCATGTTCAGACAGCGGAGGAATCGCAGTTACCATGCACTCTTATATTCACGTGAAATCTCCAGGAATACAAACCTTCAACACGCATGGCTGTGGCGCCGGTTATGATTCATGAAAAACGATGTTATTGCGGTAGTTGAAGACATGATCTTCGCTTCCAAAATCCGAGCAACAGGCCAGGCTATCGGCGTGCAGGTTCATTTCGTGCGCAGTAGAGATTCGTTGTTACAACTCGCGCGAGAGAAAAAGCCTGACTTGATTATCATCGATTTGCATAACACTGCGACAAATCCAATTGATCTCGGAAGAGCAATCAAGACTGAATTGGAATTGGAGCGGAGTGCGGTGATCGGGTTCTTCTCGCACGTGAACACCGAGTTGCAGCGTACAGCTCTGGCGGCTGGTTACGATCGTGTGTTGCCGCGCTCGGTCTTTGCGCGTGACCTGTCTGAGATCCTAAAAGGCAATGTGGGATGAAATGCGAGCCTACATGACTGCCGCCGGAGCGATCACTTCATAAATTGCGCGGACCTCACTCACCAACTGTTCATACTGTTCGAGAGTTAATGCTTGAGCTCCGTCCGACAATGCCTGCTCGGGCTGATCGTGCACTTCGATAATGAGACCATCAGCTCCCACGGCAACACCGGCTCTTGCCAAAGGGGTGACCATGAAGTTTTTGCCTGTACCATGAGAGGGATCAACGATCACCGGTAAGTGTGAAATGCGGCGGACTGCCGGTATCGCTGCCAGATCGAGCGTATTACGCGTGTGTTGGGCAAAGGTCCTGATACCGCGTTCGCAGAGCACTATCTGGTAATTGCCCTCCGTCATAATGTATTCGGCCGCCAAAAGCCATTCATCTAGTGTGGCCGACAGTCCACGCTTCAGCAGTATTGGTAATCGAGACTTTCCTGCGCGACGGAGCAAAGAAAAGTTCTGCATGTTCCGTGCCCCGATCTGAATTACGTCGCCATACTTCTCGACGAGATCAATACCCTGCTCGTCAAGCGCTTCGGTTACGATTTTTAGTCCATACGCCTCACGAATGTCGGCAAGAATTCTGAGCCCCTCTTCGCCCAGTCCCTGGAAGGCGTACGGTGATGTGCGAGGTTTATAGGCTCCGCCACGGAAAAACCGAGCGCCACTCCGGCGAACCGCTTCCGCAATGGCAAACGCCTGAGTGCGACTCTCAATCGCGCATGGACCAGCGATAATCGCCAGCTCGTCGCCACCGATCGTGGCGTCGCCAACGCGCACCACTGTTTTGTCGGGACGAAGATCTAGCGTGATTAGTTTGTAAGGTTTGCTGACACGAATTGCTTCCGCAACGCCGGCGAGGTTTTCAAAATGCGAAGGATCAACAGCACCCTGATTTCCGGTGATACCGATGGCTGTGCGGGTGGCCCCGGGCATCGGATGGCCCTTGAAACCAAGAGCTTCAACGACGCGCATAACAGCCGCAATCTGGCTCTCACTTGCGTCGGCTTTCATTACGATTAACATAGGGATTTATGCTTTCACAATAAGATACGTCTTTACATGCGCTCCGGAACATCAATGCCTAATGTAGCCAGCGCATCGGTCAATCTGTTCCTGGTGATGTCAGCAACGTTGATCAGTACGGCACGTCGGACCGGGTCTTCTTCCGCAATAATCCTGTGACGATGGTAAAAGAGATTGAAAGCTTTTGCGAGGTTGAAAGTGTACTTTGCCAGATTTGCAGGCTCCGCCGACTGGGCACATTGGGAAATAAGGTCGTCCAGCCGTTCGGCCAAAACGACAAGGGACCAAATCTCCGTTCCGACTTCGCCTGACAACGATGCCGAGATCTGTTCGCGTAGCGCATTGTCTTCAGCTGATTGTTTTAAAACTGCTTTTGCGTTTGCTACCGCGTCATCACTGAGTTTACGAAAAATCGAATTCGCCCTTACTGCCGCATACTGGCAATATGGACCAGTCTCTCCCTCGAAAGAAAGAGCTTCGCTGAAATCAAATGCTATGACTGAGTTCCTCGTGAACTTCAACAAAAAGTAGCGCAATGCTCCCACGGCGATTTCGTGAGCGGTCGCTTGCCTTTCACCTAATGACAAATCCGGATGCCGCGACTCCACCTCTTTGAGCGCATTTGATTCGAGTCGATCGATCAAATCGTCAGCCTTCACGCCCAGGCCCTTGCGTCCGCTCATTTCGATGTATGGCTTAGCGCGGTCTTCCGCTGTTAAGTCGATGCCGAGTTCTTCACACGCGGCAGGTGACAACGCGACCATCTCGTAACTGAAATGAACGCTGGCTTGTTCGCCGACCTCCGGCACGACTGCACTAACGCCTCGAGCAACAATCTCCTGAGGATACGACTGCCGCGAGTCGATCACGTTGTAAACCGTAGATCCGCCGCCGAAGTGTGGTCTTTCAAGTGCGTCTGTTGCAGGACTGCTCGTCGTGACCCAGAGTGTGTGTCCGTCGTCATACCGGCGGAATACTTTGTAGTTAAAATCGAGTCCCAGTCTTCCGAGCTTCCAGAGTTGATATGCAATGTCTTTGCCGGTGTAGGTGACTGTACCGTTTGAACGCACAATGATCTTGTCTGATTCGTGTTCTTCGGTTCCCGTGTACGACTCGAACGGCATGACCCAACATCCTGCATGCCGCCCTTCGGTTTCATAACGAATTACGCCGTTGCCTTTCATCAACTGAAACGCGCGTTCCCAGAAATGCAGGTGGAGAATGTCAGATTCACGGGCCAGCAAGTCGTATCGAATCGCCAGGCGCTCCATCGTACCGAGTATGCATTGAACGTTTCGGGTCGCGATGTATTCAGCGAGAAGGGCCGTTGGATTGTTACCCTGTTCGATCGCGTGGAGAATCTCAGTGCGCAGTTTGGCCTTTTCAGGATTGATGTCTGCTGAAGCATTACCATCGCGGTAGAACAGGCCAACCCTGGTGTAGAGATCCCAACAGTAATAGTCGAATGGATAGTCAGGAGTAAGTGACGCATCGAGTTGCTTGATTCCGTCGAGATCCATTTTCTCGAGATGAATAAAACCCACGACAACATCCGCCACCTGCACTCCAGTGTTGTCGATATAGTTTTGTACTTCGACGCGATCGCCGGCGGCTTTAAGGATACGTACAAACGTGTCGCCCAGGACGGCGTTGCGCACATGTCCGATGTGTGCAGCCTTATTTGGGTTGATGCTGGTGTGCTCAACCATTTTTTTCGGTGCGTTGGGAGTGGCGGCCGGAACTCCAACGCGATCGGCTCCAAATACCGCCAGCAGCTTTGCCCGATCGAAGAAGACGTTGATATAGCCGGCGCCGGCGATTTGTACGTTGGAAACCTCCGCGATGTCTTGCAATGAATCCTTCAGTTGTTCTGCGATTACGCGAGGTGCCAGCTTAACGCCGGTAGCTTGTTTGATAAGCTTCGCGACTTCGAATGAGACTGGAAAGGCGAGATCGCCAAGCTCTGGCTTTGGTGGTACTTCCCCGTTCAGTTGTTCGAGCTCAACACCAAACAAACCGACGGCCGCAATCTTTATTCGATCTTTTAGCTTTTGCTGCAAATCTAGTGCGGTCATCGTGTCCTCACCAAAAAGGCAGAGTATAGCTTACGCGTTCTCTTTCATCACAACTCAGGCGATCGTGCCCAGTATTACAAACCTCGACAAATGCGGTGCTGGTATCCGCTCTAGAATGCTCTGCTGAGCCAAACTGGGGAGCCCATCTCAATAGTCACCTCTCGTGAACAACCTTAATTCTTCTACAGCTCTGGGTAGGGTTGGCCAAGACTGCAAACTCAGCCCTCGTGCAGCTTAGAGATAGGAACGGGGCCGATACGCAAGAGAGCGGTTGCATACTTCACTCAATCGGCATGTTCTAACATGCGGCAAGTGTGACGACTCTTCGTCTTCCCGTACTGCTGGGTGCTTCGAATCCAACGCTCTGGTACCATCGATGCCCACGATGGCAGCCGCACAGCGCGCCAATGTTTCGGAAGAACTGAATGCGCGGTTCGCGAGCGCCAGCACAGTTTTTGTGTTGACCGGCGCTGGCGTCTCGGCTGAATCTGGTGTTACCTACTTTTCGCGGTGATGGCGGCAGTAACGTGTGGAAGGGGATGCCCGGTGAGGTGATCTCTTCAACCCGAATGCTTCAAAAAGATTTGCCTGCGCTGTGGGAATGGTTCGATTACCGCCGTGGATTGTTGGCGGAGGTAAAGCCTAATTCCGCACATAAGACAATTGCAGCTTGGCAGCGGCAATTCCCAGAGTTCACACTCGCAACTCAAAACATTGATGGGCTTCATCAAAAAGCCGGTTCGGCTGACGTTCTGGAACTGCACGGCAGCATTTGGAGAGCCCGTTGTGTTAGTTGTGCCTGGCCCCAGCAACTCTCTTATCCACGACCAGACGTTTGTTCCAATTGTGGTGAGGCACTGCGACCAGATGTCGTACTCTTCGGAGAAATGCTGCCGCCGAAAGTATTCGAACATGCGGCTGACATGGCCGCGGAATCTGAGCTATGTTTTGTGGTCGGAACCTCCGCAACAGTTTATCCGGCTGCCAAACTAGCCCATATAGCTAAGAGCGCCGGTGCTTATGTCTGTGAAGTTAACACGGAAAAAACGGCACTTTCCGAGCATTGCGATGAGATCTTAACGGGGCTTGCTGGAGAGATTCTGCCGGAGATTGGCGGCGGCTCAGCGAAAAGTTTACCAGCTCAAATGAAATGAGAACCATCTACTTCGATTGTTTTGCGGGCGCCAGTGGCGACATGATTCTCGGCGCGATGGTTGCTGCTGGAGTCGAACCGGCGGCTTTGATCGAACGCTTGAGACTCTTACCAATCCAGGGATTCGAGGTGGAGTTTCAGACAGTAACCCGAGCAGGTCTGGGCGCAACTTACGCAAACGTAAGTACCACGGAAGTTAAGTCGCACCGGCAACTAAGCGAGATTCTCGATATCATCAATCGATCAGCGTTGTCGACTGTGGTGAAAGATCGATCATCGAAGATCTTTCGCCGTCTCGCCGAGGCCGAAGCGCGAGTACATAACCAAACGGTTGAGCAGGTGCATTTCCACGAGGTCGGTGCACTCGACGCTATTCTCGATATTGTCGGCGCGGCAATATGTTTTGAACTGTTGCAGATTGAGCGGTTCATGTGCTCGCCACTAAATGTGGGAAGCGGTACCGTCAACATGGCGCACGGGGTTTTTCCCGTTCCGCCACCCGCGGTCACTGAACTCTTACGCGGAGTCCCATTCTATTCATCTGATGTTCGCGGCGAACTCCTGACACCTACGGGTGCTGCCATTATCACCGCCACCTGCGATCGCTATGGATCATTACCAACTTTCCTTTTAGAGGCTACTGGTTACGGAGCAGGGTCCAGAGAGTACGAAATGTTTCCCAACGTGCTCCGGGTAATGATTGGCCAAATCTCAGAGCAGGGAGCTGAAGACGCGCGCTTGTGGATGTTGCAAACAAACATCGACGATGCATCGCCTCAACTTATCGGGAATGTAATGGACCGGGTATTTGAGTTAGGCGCACTTGATTGTTATGTCGTTCCTGTTCAGATGAAGAAGAACCGGCCTGGATTCTTGTTGTCGATTCTTGTAAGTCCCGAACAGAAGCAGTTAATGATGGAACTTTTGTTTACGGAGACCACGACTTTGGGGGTTCGCGCACACCAGGTTGAACGTCGTGCTCTCGAGCGTCGAATGATAACGGTTGACACGAGTTACGGCCCAATCGATGTTAAAGTAGCGTACCTTAACGGCCGTGTGGTAAACGAAATGCCTGAGTTCGAACAATGTCGCAACGCTGCCAGGAAGGCGGGCGTACCGCTGAAGAAAGTTGAAGAGGCCGCTCGCATGGCCATCCAGGAAGGGAGTCGCGACTAACGTATGCTGGAAGACATCGTGTCAAAAGATGAGCAGAACGAACAGACCATCAACCCTGTTAACCTCGAGCTGATCGCTCAGGGAGTTCGACTAATTCTCGAAGGCATTGGAGAAGATCCGAATCGTGCGGGGTTACAGGAAACACCCCGTCGTGTGGCTGATATGTTTGTCGAACTGACTTCCGGAATGCACGAAGATCCCGCCCAGCACGTAATTCCTCTGCCGGGAGACAAACACGACGAAATGGTGATCGTAAAAGACATTAGCATCGCGTCAATGTGTGAACATCACCTCGCGCCATTCGTTGGTAAATGTCATATCGCTTATATCCCAAGAGAAGGACGTATTCTCGGAATTTCGAAACTCGCTCGATTGGCTGAAACCTTCTCTCGAAGGTTGCAACTGCAGGAACGCCTGACAACGGACATCGCTAACACTCTCTTTGTTGGACTCAGACCAATCGGCGTCATGGTTGTTATTGAAGCTTCGCACACGTGTATGACATTGCGTGGAGTCAGGAAAGCCGACGCAAAGACGATCACGTCAGCAGTACTGGGAGGATTTCGCACCGATCCCCGCACTCGTGCCGAGGCGATGTCGTTAATCAAAGGAAAAGAATGAGGATTCAAGTATGCGAGGCAGACTAATTGCTCTGCTGTGTCTCTTTCTGACGGCGTTCGTCGGCGTTGCGCAGCAACGTCGACAGACCACACCCCACATCAACGAATCGACATTGAGAGCGCACATTAAGTTTCTTTCTGACGACATGTTGGAAGGACGGGGCACGGGTGCTCGTGGTGGCGACTTAGCAGCAAAGTACATCGCGGTGCAACTCGAAGCGCTTGGCTTGCGAGGTGCTGGTGCTAACGGTAGCTATTTCCAGCCTGTTTCACTCGTAGGCGTCAAAGCTGATCCAAATACAAAGCTGACGGTATCAGGACGCACGGGTACAGAGACATTCAACTTTGCCGATGAGTTTGTCGCCTTTACCGGCGCCCAAACAGAGGAAGTTAACCTCGATACGGATCTCGTCTATGTCGGATATGGTATCGATGCGCCTGAACAACGATGGAACGACTACAAGGGCGATGCTTCTGATTATCGCGGCAAAATTCTTGTGATGCTCGTTAATGATCCACCAGCAACTACGGAAGAGCCAAATCTCTTTGGTGGGAGAACCCTCACCTACTATGGCCGCTGGACGTACAAGTACGAAGAGGCGGCACGACGCGGAGCTGCGGGAGTGATTTTGTTACATACCGATGCTTCTGCAGGTTACCCGTGGAGTGTCGTGCGAACTTCGAACGGGTCGTGGCGCTTCGACATTGCTCGCGCGGATGATCCCAGCCCCTTCCTGCAAGTTCGTGCCTGGATGACAGACGATGCGGCGCACCGCTTGTTCAAGCTTGCGGGGCAGGATCTTGACGCACTTAGAATACAAGCAGCCTCGCGTGACTTTCAGCCGATCAAACTAGGTGTGAAGGGAAAACTGGACCTGAAGAGCGAGGTAAAACGTGTCGCTGCTCCGAACGTTGCCGGAATACTGGAAGGAAGCGATCCGAAACTCCGGGACGAATACGTCGTTTACTCCGCGCATTGGGATCATCTTGGTGTCGGTAGTCCTGATAAGAACGGCGACACGATCTATAACGGCGCTGTGGACAATGCGTCCGGGGTTGCAGCGGTACTGGCAATTGCCGATACATTATTAGAGTTACCACCAGCACAGCGGCCTCGAAGGTCGATTCTGTTTCTATTTCCGACTGCTGAAGAGCAGGGGTTATTGGGTGCGGAGTGGTATGCGAAACATCCTCTTGTGCCGGTAGCAAAGACTGCAGCCGATGTGAATCTCGACTCGATGAATGTGCTTGGACTAACCAATGATTTCATTCCGTTGGGTGCGGAACGTTCGACCTTGAAAGGGGTTGTCGAAGCTGTGGCTCGCGAACGTGGTATGCGCGTAACACCTGATGCTCGACCGGAGCAAGGCTCTTTCTATCGTTCTGATCATTTTCCGTTTGCCAAAATTGGCGTCCCGTCAATCAGTCTAAAAGAAGGTGACGATTATGTGGGACGGCCGAAGGGTTGGGGTGAGGAACAGTTCAAAGCTTATAACACTGCCCACTATCACCAGCCGTCGGACCAATATAGCCCTGACTGGAACTTTCGGGGAATAATTCAGGAGACGGAAGTCGCGTTAGCAATCGGCCGGCGCATCGCAGACATGCCGCAGTTGCCGCGGTTCAATGTCGGTGATGAATTCGCGGGACGGCGTTAGGTCAGCTTAATATGTTCCTACAACGGGACGGGATGAACACCTTCTACATAACCACACCAATCTACTACGCTAATAGTCTGCCTCATCTGGGTCACCTTTATACAATGATCGTCGCTGACACAATTGCGCGCGCGAAGAGACAACGTGGCGTGGAGACGTTTTTCCTCACGGGCACTGATGAGCACGGCATAAACATCGAACGTGCTGCCGAGAAGCAACGGCGAACGCCGCAGGAACAAGCTGATTACGTCGTCGGATATTATAAAAAAATGACGGCTGAGTTCGGATTGGATACTGCACACGGCGGATACGACATTTTCATGCGTACTACGGCGCCGTTTCATTACCAAGGTGTCAGTGAGTTTTGGCGTCGGGTCGCGAAAGCGAAAACACCGAAAGGCAAGGACGCGATTTACAAGGGTCATTACGAAGGTTGGTTCTGCGCCGCGTGCGCTGCATACAAGACCGAAGACGAGTACCAAAAACCTGCGCACGCGGAAGAAGCACCTACTTGCCTGATTCACGACACGGCCCTGGATCGCGTTTCAGAGGAGAGTTATTTCTTCCGTCTTTCCGATTACGATGAGGCGTTGCTGTCGGTTTACGACAGCAGACCTGATTTCATCAGACCAGAATCTCGGTACAACGAAGTTACAAGTTTTGTGCGTGGCGGCCTTCAGGATCTCTCAATCAGCCGCCTTAAGTCGTCGGTGAGTTGGGGCATTCCGATTCCGGACAATCCGGCGCATACCATGTACGTTTGGTTCGATGCATTAACGAACTACATCACGGCCATCGGCTTCGGAAACGAGGAGCGTGAGCGCGCCGTGGGATTTGAAAAGTTCTGGCCGGCCCTGCATTTGGTAGGAAAAGACATTTTGCGTTTCCATGCCGTCTATTGGCCTGCGTTCTTGCTTGCTGCCGGTGTCGAGCTCCCACGAGGAATTGTCGCGCATGGGATGTGGCTGGATCCTGCAGGCCGCAAAATGTCAAAGACGCTTGGCAACACGATCGAGTTAGATGTGCTGCAGCGCTACTTTTCTGTCGATGCAGTTCGTTACTTTTGTTTGCGCGAAATGGTGTTTGGACAGGACGGCCGGTTTGGTTACGAAGCCCTGATCGATCGCTCGAACAGCGATCTGGCTAGCGGGCTCGGAAATTTATCAAGTCGCTCGCTAACGATGATCGGCCGCTATCGCAACGGTCGCATTCCGTCGCGTCATATCGCCGAAGATCGTCTCCTGTTGGCGAAAAGGACCGGCGTCGACACCGATGAAACAACGATCGCAGGTTTCGTCGAACATGCTCGCGACGAATACTTGCAGCAGTTTGACAGGCTGGCATTCAGTAGGGCACTGGAAACTGCCTGGTCAGTTGTCGCGCGTATCGACAAGATGATTACGGAAGCCAAGCCCTGGGATCTGGCAAAGGATGAGAACCAGACGCAAACTCTGAATGCCGTGCTCTACCGCGCCGCTGAATCATTGAGATGGTTATGCGTTTTGCTTTATCCCGTGATACCCACTGCGTCGGAGTTCGTCTGGAAACAACTTGGTCTTCAGGGGTCCCCGGCGGCCACTGATCCCTCGACACTCAAGTGGGGAGACTTGCCGGAAGCTACTCAGATTGGAGAAGTAAAGCCGCTCTTTCCTCGTATCGACAAAGCACAAACAATGGAACAGATAAAAGAGAACTCGTCAGACGTTGAACTACGGGCAACTGAAGCAGCTGCAGTACCCGGGTCAGCAGCTGCGGAAGAAACGCAAGCACAACCGCCAATGAAACATGCGACTGAAGCTGACGGCGTTGAAGTCACGAGTTTGATCGAGATAGGTGACTTCGCGAAAGTGGAATTGCGAGTAGGTCAGGTTTTAACAGCAGAACGCATCCCGAAGTCTGACAAGCTTCTATTGATGAGGATAGATATGGGTGAAGATCAGCCGCGACAGGTTCTGGCAGGTATTGCAGAGTACTACACACCGGAGAGCATGCTTGGACGGAAGGTGGTTGTGGTAGCGAACCTTAAGCCCAGAAAGCTCCGCGGATTTGAGTCACAGGGAATGGTAGTCGCCGCATCCATTGGCGAAGAAGGACGACCAGTGATCGCGACATTTACAGAAGACGTGCCCAATGGCGCGCGTTTAAAGTAGCAAAAGTTAAATCTGCGCGTTAACCGAAAGCCCTCGAGATGTTCGTCGACTCTCACGCTCACATTGATGGTCCTCAGTTTGATCTGGATCGCGATGCGGTCATTCAACGGGCCGTCGATAACGGCGTTGGCACGATCTTGAACGTCGGGACGGGAGATCCGCACGCGGGCACATTAGAACGTGCGGTTGCTGTGGGCGAGAAATACGAAAGAATATACACGGCCATAGGAGTACATCCTCACGACGCTCGCTACTACGATGACGAGGTCGAAAACAAGATTTTGTCGCTTGCGACCGGCGACCGGATTGTTTCCTGGGGCGAGATAGGTCTCGACTTTCACTATGACAATTCTCCTCGTGACCTACAACTCACAGTTTTCGAGCGTCAGTTGCGCGCCGCTCGTCGCATGAAACTGCCTGTGATAATCCACACAAGGGAGGCGGAAGCGGAAACGATCGCAATGCTGCAGCGAGAATGTGGGCCGGGTGAGGCAAGCGGCGTTTTCCATTGCTTCAGTGGCACCCGAGAATTAGCATCAGCGGCGATTGAATTGGGCTTTTTCGTTTCCTTTTCTGGCATCCTGACTTTTAAGAAGGCGTACGATTTAAGATTGATTGCCAAAGAAATACCCCTTGAGCACCTGCTAATCGAAACGGATTGTCCGTTTCTTGCTCCGGTACCATTTCGAGGTAAGCGAAATGAACCTGCTCATGTAGTGGAAGTGGCGCGGTGTTTGGCAGAACTGACGAATCGACCATTACAAGACATTGGCCGTATCACCGGTGAAAACTTTGCGCGGTTATTCAATGTAGCGTTGCATCAGCCACCGAACGATGTCTAAAACTTTTTCAATGTGCGTTTCGGGTTAGCGACAACTTTCACATGCGCCGCCTTTGATGTTATTCTCGCCCATTGATCAACTGAGTCAATCAACCAGTTAAGCAGCATGGCCCAACAGAATTCTTTCGACATCGTGTCGCAGGTCGACACCGCAGAAGTAGCCAACGCACTGAACCAAACAATCAAGGAAGTTCGGCAGCGATTCGACTTTAAAGGCAGTTCTGCGACTGTCGTTTTGGAAAAGAACGAATTGATACTAACGGCAGAAGACGAGACACGGCTGCGAAATATGAACGACATCTTGCAACAGAAACTGGTGCGCCGCGGTGTGCCACTGAAGGCCCTCAACTACGGCAGAGTTGAGCCTGCCGCTGGTGGAACGGTAAGACAACGTGTCGAAATCCAACAGGGAATTCCACAAGAAAAAGCACGCGAGGTTGTAAAGTTCATCAAGGACAGTAAAGCAAAGGTACAAGCGTCAATTCAGGGTGACACGGTTCGCGTTTCCGGACGTGATCGCGACACCCTCCAGGATGTGATAGCGAAATTGAAAGCGAACGATTTCGGTATTCACATGCAGTTCACAAACTACCGTTCCAATTGAGTACTCAACGATGCCCATGTCAGGCAATACGATGACGGTCGAGGAAGCCGAGATATCGGCACGGAGAATCTTCAGCCTCATCTCTCATGAACTGGAAGAGGTCGAGACTGAGTTTGAACGGCAAGCTCGATCGAACGTTCAGGTCATTGCTTATCTCGGCGAGTACCTGCAGGCCACCGGCGGTAAGCGGGTCCGACCAGCGCTAACAATTCTTTCGAATTACACGGTCGGTGGCCATGGTGGTCGTTATAACTCAATTCGCATGGCTACCGTGATGGAGTTTCTCCATACAGCCACTCTGGTACATGACGACATCATCGACAAGGCTGAGACGCGCAGAAATCGTCCTACGGTAAATGCGCTCTACGGAAACGACACCGCCGTGTTGATGGGCGACTGGCTTTACATGTCGGCCTTTGAAACAAGCCTGTCCGAAAGATCGTTACCAATCCTCGACATCCTGACACGGGTAACGCGCAAGATGACTGAGGGCGAACTGCTACAGTTGACGCTGGTGGGCAAATCAGACATCTCCGAAGAGGAATATCTTGACGTTCTGGAACGCAAGACATCCTACTTATTCAGTGCCTGTTGCGAAATCGGAGCCATTCTTGGCGGCGCAACCGACGTCCAGCAGCAAGCATTGCGAACGTACGGCTTGAATCTA
Source organism: Pyrinomonadaceae bacterium (assembly GCA_046262775.1). Classification (GTDB taxonomy): domain Bacteria; phylum Acidobacteriota; class Blastocatellia; order Pyrinomonadales; family Pyrinomonadaceae; genus PSRF01. The sequence goes on from JBHEMC010000007.1 coordinate 52,488, forward strand.
GGAACGGCGTTTCAGCTTACGGACGATTTGCTCGATTTTGTTTCGAGTGAGGAAGTGTTGGGAAAAGCTGCCGGTGCGGATCTGTTAGGTGGTAAGGTCACGTTGCCTCTTATCTATTTGATGCAGCGAGACGAACAGGCTCGGAACCTGGTATCGACGATCCTGGACGATGGCCGCTACGACAGGACCAGCCGCTCGGAGCTGGTCAACGCGCTGGAACGATCCGGTGCGGTTGAGATGTCGAGATCAAAGGCCGGCAAATACGCACAATCTGCACTAAATGCACTCGAAGGTTTGCCTGATACGGAGTACTGCGACGCTTTGCGCGTCATCCCCTCCTACGTGCTGCGACGCGACCGCTGACACCCGCTTGATGAAAAGTATTGTGAAATCAGTAAAACGCCCTTAGAATTTCTGCGATGGAACGACCGAACGAAAACCTGCTGTCACGTTTGGAACAGAGCCTGAGGCAGTCGCGAGCCGCACGCATGCACTTGGCCGCCCGTCTGCGAGAATTGGAAGCAGAAGCGGATAGCGTCAGGGCCGAACTGGCAGAAATGGACACATTGGCGAGCCAAACCGAGGCGGCGATTTATCGGCTCCTGTCTTCCGTACTTGCGTCGAGCAATCTGTCGCTTGGTTTACCTTCTGACGCAGAACTCGAGTCGGCGATGCGACAATCTGTACCTGCCGGACGCAGCCATGTTCCCATGGAACGACGGCAACAGATACCAACAGTCAGAAACAATGTGGAGATCCTCAGTGACCGATTCATGGACAGGACTATTCCGCAGGCAGTCACACTGCTGCTGCGTGAAGAAGGCAGGCCGTTACACGTAAACGAAATCTACAATCGATTACTCGAGGGTGGCTTTAAGTTTTCCGGGCAGAATCCAACCATTAGCGTCGCAGTGTCGCTTAACCGCAATTCACGATTTCGGAAAGTTGCTCCTGGGACGTTCGACCTCGTCATGCGCGACGCCTCCAAAGCTTCCTGAATGCCGGTTACTCCTGCCGGCAACTCTGGCTTAGACTAACATCATGCGCGCGATGATCCTTTCGGCCGGGTTTGGCACACGTCTCTGGCCGCTTACAGAAGATCGGACCAAACCGGCAATTCCAATCCTCGGGAAACCCCTGGTGGGTTACGTCGCTGAATATCTGGCGAGCCACGGATGTCGCGAGATTGTTGTTAACCTGCATCACCGGCCTGAGTCTGTTCGTGCTTCACTTGGCGACGGCAGTGCATTTGGCGTCAAACTTTTCTATATCGAAGAATCTGAGATCCTCGGCACAAGCGGAGCTCTCGACAACGCCCGAGCGCTTCTCGACACTGATACATTTGTCGTTATTAACGGTAAGATCATTACCGACATCGATCTGACCGCGGCACTGGAAACGCACAAACAACACCATGCCCTGGCGACACTGGTCCTGATGCGAAACACTCGCCGGGAACGCTTCAGCGTCGTAGAGACCCGTGATGGTCTGATCACTCATTTTGGCGGAATGCCGGAACAGAGTGATGTTACGTCATCGCCTCTAATGTTTACCGGAATACAAATCCTTGACCGACGGATCTTCGATTACATACCACACGGGGTGTTTTCTCATTCGACGACGGATGTTTACCCAAAGGCAGTTGCAAAAGGAGAGCGCGTTGTGGCCCATGTGGCCGCTGGACGCTGGCGTGAGCTTTCGACACTGCAGCGCTACCTCGATATTAGCATTGAAATACTTCACGAAAAAGGGCTGTCATTTACCGCGGGAGACCACACCTTTATTGCCGCGAGCGCCGCGGTGCAGGACGCGGTGTTATGGGATAACGTCGCAATTGCCGCCAACGCTACGGTAAGAAACGCGGTGTTAGGCGACAACGTCCAGATTCGGGAGGGGGAAGTAGTCGAAAATGCGGTGGTCGTTCCGATTGAATCAATAAAGCGCAGGACCGCACCGGAGAAGTCACTGCGGGGGCACGTAGAAGGAGATAACTTTGTCGTGCCATTAGCCGGATGATACAATCCGCCCACATTCAGAAAGAGATTTCAACGGGACACGTTTGCAGTCCCGCCGACGTTTCAGAGATCAATCCCGACCCAACTTCGCTGATGAGTTCCGTAAAACAAGTGGTTTCGAAAGCCTTTGAATCAGCCGCGTCGGAAAGACTTGCGAGCTTCCTTACTGCACAGGGTGTCGGGGGTTCGAAGATTCTGGCCCTTACACCAGACGCTTCGACTCGTAAGTACTTTCGGATCTCATGGAAAAGAGGAAGTGCGGTTGCTGCGGTCTATCCGGAGCCGTTTGATCCCGAATTTCATCCCTATCTCGACGTAACGACGTTGTTTTCCGAGCAGACTATTCCAGTGCCTGAGGTTTACGCTGTCGATGGAGCGGCGGGAATAATTATTCAGGAGGACCTGGGCGACCGTCAGTTGTGCATGGTATATGAAACGGAGCCGGAGAATGAGTGCGAAGAATACAAAGAGCAAGCGATTGAACTCATAGCCAAAATTCAAAAAGCTACAGCAAGGGCTTACGACCTAAGATCAATCGCCAGCAAACTCGCTTTTGATGAAGCAAAGTTATCGTGGGAGCTGGATTTTTTTCTTGAACACTACTTTCGCAGTTTCCGCAAAGAATCGCCGCGTCACAGCGAAGTGGCTGAACTAAAAGCAGAGCTAAACGATGTGGCCGCCGAACTTTCAGCAGTTCCGCGTGTTTTATGTCATCGCGATTTTCATGCTGCGAATTTGATGGTCGACTGCAAGGGACGTCTTCGGATTATTGACCACCAGGATGCTCGGATGGGACCAGCGAGTTACGATCTCGTGTCGTTCCTGCTTGATCGCCAGCCTTGTTCACCTTCTCTCGCAGAACTACGAACCTATCGTCTACATCTCCTCGATGCGCGACGCCGGCAGGGTTTAGAATCGTTAGATCCTGACGAATTTGCGAAAGAGTTCCGCCTGATGACTATTCAAAGAGAACTCAAGGCAGTAGGTACATTCTCGTATCAAACAGCGGTTTGCGGCCGCAGTGCAGCCTATGAACATTTTATTCAACCGACGCTTGAGATAGTTTTGCAGGCGGCGGAGTGGCTGGAGCGCTTTCCTGTCTTACAACGCATGCTTCGCGAACGACTCACATAATCTCGCCGCTTTGGATTCCTAAATGACAAGTCAATCTTTGGAAGTTACAGGCACTCAACAGACATTTATCAGCGATCTATCGGGCCACACTGGCGCTGAAGTCACAGTCAAGGGATGGCTTTACAATTTGCGATCGAGTGGAAAAATTCTTTTTCCACAACTGCGTGACGGTTCGGGAATAGTGCAGTGTGTTGTACTTAAGAATGCGATTAGTGCAGAGCTCTGGGAATCCCTCAAAGTTTTGGGTCAGGAATCGGCATTGATTATCAGGGGTCAGGTACGTGCTGATAGTCGGGCGCCGGGCGGGTTTGAAATCGATGTAAGTGATGCCCAGGTTGTTCAGGAAGTTCACGACTATCCCATTACGCCCAAAGAGCACGGCCCAGAGTTTTTGATGGACCACCGGCACCTTTGGCTCAGGTCGCGTCGACAACACGCAGTCCTTAAGGTTCGTCATACTGTAGTTCAGGCCGTACGCAACTTTCTCGACAACGACGGTTTCACCCTGGCTGATGCCCCAATTTTTACGCCTGCCGCGTGTGAAGGGACCACGACACTTTTCGAAGTGGATTACTTCGATAGCGAAAAGGCGTATCTGACCCAGTCAGGCCAACTTTACAACGAAGCTACCGCCGCAGCGTTTGGCAAGGTCTATTGTTTTGGTCCAACTTTTCGGGCCGAAAAATCCAAAACGCGGCGCCATCTGACAGAGTTTTGGATGGTCGAACCCGAGATGGCCTATGCGACGCTTGATGATGTGATGAGTTTATCGGAGCGCATGCTTGCTTATATTGCTGCTCGTGTGTTGGAGGATCGCAGTGAGGAATTGAAGGTGCTCGAACGCGAGACTACGCGACTTCAGCAGATAATGCCACCGTTTCCACGTGTACATTATGACGACGCGGTAAAGATGTTGCAGGAAGGCCACGCAAACGGGGCAGTGGAGTCGCGGTTCGAGTGGGGAGGTGATTTCGGCGCCCCTGATGAGACCTATATATCCAGCCAATTTGATCGACCTGTGATGGTCCACCATTACCCCGCGGTGGTGAAGGCTTTTTATATGGCCCGCGATCCCGAGCGCGAAGAGTCGGCGCTGGGCGTCGATGTTTTGGCTCCGGAAGGATATGGCGAAGTGATTGGCGGCGGCGAGCGCGCGACATCGCTGGAGTTCTTGCAGCAGCAGATTGCGCTGCATGGTCTGCCGCAGGAAGCATTTGAGTGGTATCTCGATTTGCGCCGCTACGGTAGTGTTCCACATGCCGGTTTTGGTATGGGTATCGAGCGATGCACCGCCTGGATGTGCGGTATTGAGCATATTCGTGAAACGATTCCATTCCCCCGTATGCTTTACCGAATCAGACCATAAGACGGATGAATATTTTTGTGTGCTATCGCCTGTCTCCTACTACTTCACGCGAGCTGAGCGACTCGCGTTGTTTCAGAAAATGCGGATTCAATCATCATTTCCAACAACTCCGCACCTTAATGAGCATCGACGGCCGCCAGTAACAAAATTCTGAGCAGGAAGAATGAGAACAACCAACACCTGCGGAGTTGAGGCAAATTCATTTCAAGAACTTATCTACCTAATAACCATTTACTTTGCATGGACGAACATTTACGGATTGAATTCAACGAGTGGGCACGTGAAGGTCGCGGCGCTAGCATGGAACGCGGCCATCGACCAATTGGTGAGCAGGCGATTGAGCTCATGGATTTGCCCGCAGATGCAATAGTGCTTGACGTCGGTTGTGGTTCTGGTTGGGCTACGCGACTAATTGCATCAAAGGCCCGTGGCGGTCGCGCCGTTGGTATCGACATTTCGGACGAGATGGTCCGAGTAGCGCGTGAATCGTCGACCGATTTTGCAAACGTTGATTTTCACGTTGACACTGCAGAACAACTATCATTCAAATCCGCGGAGTTCACTCACGCTTTCTCGATGGAGTCGCTTTACTATTACTCCAACATGCTCGCGGCATTGCGTGAAATACATCGTGTGCTGAAAGTCGGCGGAGTGTTCGTGACGGTGATTGATTTGTATCTTGAGAATCTTCCTTCCCAGCAGTGGATCGAAACATTGAATGTCCCTGTGCATCTTCTCGGCATTCCGGAATACCGCGCGATGCTTGAAACTGTGGGCTTTGTCAACGTTCAAGACCAACGGCTTTACGATCCAACCCCGGTGCCTCCCAACTACTCAGGTGGTTCCTTCAAGACGCGTGAAGATCTCCTTCTCTACCGACAAACCGGGTCTCTAATGCTCACGGGACAGGTAGCAAAGTGATGGAAGCGCCAGAGCGGATAGTAACGATCTTTGGCGGTTCGAAATGCACGGAGTCTGATCCCGAGTATCATCAGGCGAGGACGGTTGGACGTCTCCTTGCTCAGCAGGGCTTCACGATTTGTACCGGCGGCTATCTTGGCGTGATGGAAGCTGCCAGCCGTGGCGCACGTGACGCCGGGGGACGAGTCTTGGGAATCGTAATGAACCAGTTTAAGTCTGAACCGAATCGTTACTTAACAGACAAGGTTGCAACCCCACATTTTTACGAACGACTGCAGCGGCTGATCACGCGCTCAGTTGGTTTCGTAGCCCTTCGAGGCGGTATGGGGACGGTAACGGAGTTGTCGCTGGTATGGAATAAGATCCAAACTCGCGTCATTGAACCGCGACCGCTAGTGCTGCTCGGCGATTGCTGGCGTCCAATTGTCCAGCAATGGCAAAGGTATCTCGCAGTGAGCGACGCAGACGTTGCGAGTCTCGATTTTGCAGATACACCCGAACGCGCCGTTGAAATTATCAAGATTAAATCGCAGGGAGTGCAATTATGAATTGTCCGAAGTGCGGCGGACCGATGGTCCAGGGTTCGAGCTTCTGCGGTGCCTGCGGATATCGACTGCAAGAGTCTATATCCCAACCTTCCGCTGGCGCAGGTATTCAGATCGACCCTGACTCTCGCGGACAGGGAGGCGGCTACAGCTATGAAATTCTGCACCAACCTTCGTTTTCACTCGCTTTGGTCCAACTGCAAGAAGAACAGTCGATACAAGCGGAATCGGGTGCGATGGTTTCGATGTCAGCGAATGTTGAATTGCAATCGCAAATGAAGGGCGGATTGTTCGGGGCGATCAAAAGAGCCGCCGGCGGTGAGTCTGCCTTTATCTCGACGTTTACAGCTCGTGGTGGTCCGGGCGAAGTCACGCTCGCACCAGGCGCGCCGGGCGACATCGCCGCAATTGAGATGACTGGCCAGTCGTTCTTCGTTCAATCAAGTTCCTATCTTGCGGGGGATTCGAGTCTTACTGTTGATACAAAATGGGGAGGCGCAAAATCGTTCTTTGGCGGAGAAGGATTATTCGTTTTGCTGGTGCAAGGCCAAGGTTTGCTGCTTGTATCGTCATTTGGCGCAATTCATCGAAAACGATTGCTGCCGGGTGAACGCTATGTTGTTGATACGGGACACCTCGTTGCCTGGGAGGGAACCACACAATACACTCTGCGCAAGGCGGCTGCCGGCTTGGTCCGCAGCATGATGAGTGGCGAAGGTATTGTGGCCGAGTTTAGCGGTCCTGGAGAACTATTGATCCAAACGCGAAACCTCGCTGCGCTCGCGGGACTATTGAAGCCATTCTTTCCGACGCAATCTGGCGGTGGGGGAGGTTTCAATCTCAATTTGGGCGGATAGCCTTATCTCGTTATGACTTCTCCAGTTACAACAATCCTTGCAGCAAACAGGACTGTCAACATTCTTGGCGTGCCCTTAGCTTACGGCGCCAGCATGGCGGGAGTCGATATTGGTCCAGCCGCATTGCGCGTGGCAGGTTTGCAGGAGCGGATTGAAAAACTGGGTTATGTTGTTAATGATTCCGGCGACATCCGGCTCGAACGTTCTCATCGAGCCGCCGCGCGAGATGACAAGTTAAAATATCTTTCACAAATTTCCGCGACATGTAAACTGGTTGCCGAAGAGATTGAAAAAACCACGGCCGCCCATCAAATGCCTCTCATTCTCGGGGGTGATCATTCTATAGCCATTGGTTCCGTAGCAGGCGTCGCCTCCTATCTTCGGAACCAGGATCAGACACTCGGTCTGCTATGGTTTGATGCTCACGCTGATATGAATACTCCAGAAACTACACCATCTGGAAACATTCATGGAATGCCGCTGGCAGTGCTGCTCGGATACGGTAGTTCCGAGTTGACGCATATTGCAGGTTTTTCTCCAAAAATTGAACCCAGGTTTTGCGCTCACATCGGTGCTCGGGACATTGATGCGGGCGAACGAGAGCTCATTCGAAAGCTCGGCATTCGATTCTTTACCATGAGGGAAATCGACGAACGTGGAATGGCGACATGCATGGATGAGGCGATTTCCATTGCTTCAAGTGCTACCGGAGGTTACGCCGTAACCTTTGACGTCGACGCGCTCGATCCCGTTGTTGCGCCCGGCTCCGGCACGCTCGTTCGAGGTGGCCTGACCTATCGCGAGGCTCACCTGGGCATGGAAAAGGTGGCCGAAGCGGGCGGTATTCGATCACTTGAGGTCGTAGAAATCAATACGGCGCTCGACGTCAATAATAAGACTGCAGAACTCGGAGTTGAACTCATACTCTCCGCACTCGGAAAGACGATTCTCTAAAGAACTGGACCAGCTATATTGGGAAACAAAATCCGCGTCGGTGTCATTTTTGGTGGTCGTTCGGGAGAACACGAGGTTTCCATACGCTCGGCCCAGGCAATCATTCAAGCGATTGACAAGAGAAAGTTCGAGGTTGTTCCAATTGCCATTACAGAAGAAGGGAAGTGGCTCTCACCCGCGACGTCGCGCTCGCTACTTCCGCTCGCCGTTCAACCCTTGTTACCGTATTCACCCTCCACACAAGAAGGCGACATTGCCCTTTTAGGTGACCCTTCACACAAGGGTCTCATTTCACTTGAAGGAAACAAGCGGGCGAATCCGATCGAAGCCCTCGACGTAGTATTTCCCGCATTACACGGTCCGTTCGGCGAAGACGGAACTCTTCAAGGCTTACTTGAGATGGCGAACATTCCCTATGTAGGTTGTGGCGTGCTTGCGTCAGCGTGCGGGATGGACAAAGTAATTATGAAGAATCTTTTTGTAAAGGCGGGGCTTCCAATTTGTAAGTACGTCTGGTTCCTTCGCTCACATTGGCGAGAAGACCCCAAGAAAATTCTGCGGAATCTTAGATCTGAAATTGGTTTTCCGTGCTTCGTTAAGCCGGCCAATCTCGGCTCATCTGTAGGAGTATCGCGAGCAGTTGATGCAAACTCGCTTACACGAGCAATCGATTTAGCGGCAGAGTACGATCGAAAGATTATTGTCGAGGAGGAAGTAGATGCACGCGAGATCGAGTGCGCAATTCTGGGAAACGATCAACCAGAAGCAAGTCTGCCAGGTGAATACGTGATTTACGAGGAGACAGCCCGCTTTCTTGATTACACGGAAAAGTATTCAAACACGGGGCACGTCAAGTTCGTCGTGCCCGCGCCGTTGTCCAAGCCACTGACGAAACACATTCAGCGGATGGCAATTCACGCGTTTCAGGCGATTGACGGTTCTGGTCTTGCAAGAGTTGATTTCTTCGTGACTCGCAAGGAAAAGAAGGTACTAATCAATGAATTGAATACAATGCCCGGTCTGACTGAAGTGTCGGGTTATCCGAAGATGTGGGATGGATCGGGACTGGGTTTTTCAAAACTTATTGAACGTTTAATCGAACTGTCTTTCAATCGACAACGCGATAAATCCCTCAACCGAATAAGTCGCTAATGATCTTTTGGAGCGCGATATCCCGTACGCGTCCGCACGTGCAACCCTTCATCTTTCATTCTTACCTCGAGCACTCGCCACTTTCCATCATGCGCTTTGTTTGCTGGCCGATATGCAAGTGTGTACTGGTGGCCAAGTTCATCTGCGATCTTCGAGAACGCATCACGAAGCGCTGGTCCTCCGGGTGTATTGATGAAACGGCCACCCGTTCTTTCTGCAAATCCTTTTAGCGACATAGCGCTTTGGCGGTTGGGCGATCCAGGCAACTCAAGTGACGACATGTCAACGGCATAGATCGTCGCTCCGATCGCCAGTGCGCTCTCCACGGCCTTCTTTGGGGAAGCCTTGCTGAAAGTGTCCATACCATCGGATAACACGAGGATCGCTTTCCTCTTCTCCTGGCGGTCAGCTAGTACTCTTGCGGCCTCTACTATTGCGTCGTTCAGTGTGGTCATGCCTTTCGGGCGGATCGCATAAGCCATTGGTGCCAGATCGCGGCCGCCGGAGAAGTCCTGGACCTTTTGGACTAACGAATCGAAACGAAAAACAGCAGCGACATCCTCATCGCGCAAACCATCAAGAAATCGAATCGCCGCCGATCTCGCCAATGCCATTCTTGCTTCCATGCTCCCGGAGCTATCCAATAACACGACAGCGGCATAAGGTGATTCCTGCATTGAAAAACCGGCAATCATCATTGGATCGACGAGTTTCCCGTCTTCATAAACATTGAAATCAGAAGCGCGCAAATTTCGGACATACTGCCCCGATTTGTCCGTCACCGTCACATTTAATACGACGAGATCCGTATTAACACGGACTACATCGTCATCGTCCTGAGCTATCACTGCTGCGGCTGCAACCAGAAGCAGCAACACTAAGACGAATATTCTTGTATAGAGGAACAGAAGGAAAGCATGGGCCATGAATTTGACTACTGCACAAACATCCGGCTTATCTCCACAAGCTCAAGTAATACATTAGCTTTGTCGATAATGGATGCCGAGATAACCTGGCGTGGCGTGTTCTGCACTTCCTTGGACAGAGACTGCGCCACATCGCACATGTTGGAAACAGTCCCGCTCAAATCGCCGGGCCGTTTCTCGAGTTCACCGTCGTCATCCCCACCGCCTGCTTCACCACGAATCTTCTTCGTAAGTTTTTCAATCCGATCCAGCAGCTTACTGTCTTCGCGGTCGAGTGCGGCTCTTGAGTTCAGGCCGTCTAGTAACTGCTGACACCGAGCCGACACCTCTTTAGCTCTTGTTATATTCTCTTGATGTTCCTTCTCGAGAAGTTTGATCGCGCGTTTGGCGCGCATCTCTTCTTCAACTGTAGTCAATGGCAGTTCGTCGTTTTGACGGCCACTTATTGAGTCTGGAAGCGGTGGTGGTGGCGGAGGCTGCCGAGCACCCTGTGCACTCGTGGTCGACGTAAGCAACGTAAGCCACAACAACAACAGGGGAGTTCGCGCTGCGCGGTGATAATGTGGACCCATTTTCGATGCTCTACGATTGAGCCGCTGGGATGCTAACTCAATACAAATCATTCTCTCAACACTCTGACGAAATCGGTGCCGTTTCCGTTGTATCGCGCGGCTCAGTTGGTGTTGAGCAGCTTCGAATGCACATCAGGGTGTTAATGGATTACCTCAATTGCCCAGCAGCAATTTGAGGTCTCACATTAACGTTCGGCATGCCGACCCTTAAGACTTCACCTGAAAAGCTTTTCTCTGCTAAGGAACGCGAACTGGATTGTCTGGGGTGTTTATGAATTCGCCACCGCGCGAGCCGGGTTTTGTGATAACCACGTTTGGTTGCAATCTCTCCGGCGGTCGCTTCTTTCCAGGCGAAGAGGAGTACGCGATTAGTGTCGCTGACGGATTCACTGTGAGGCCGACCAGTCGAATCGAGCCGTAATTCTGAGCCGGAACACGCAGCGAGTACACTGCGTGTTGCTGTGGTTTTAGGTTTGCAGGTTCGACCGGGATGGAAGTTTCCTCGATTCCGCCATCCTTGCGGCGCCGTAACTCAACACTCAAAGTAAGACTCTTTAGATCCTGCTGCGAAATATTCGTTACCGTTCCCCCAATTACGGTCATCCCTTTCTCAAGGAGCGGGTCATCCATCGCTACATTTGCCATCGGCGGACCCTTGGGCATTGAGTCGATCGTAGCAGCTGGTGTGCGCGCGTTTGCCAGTGTCTGCTGCGCATGCCGCTTTCTCATGTATGCATAACCAGCAAATAACGCAGCGGTAATTGCGACCGCGCAAACCACACCTAGCATCTTTCTACGTGCAGATTCCTTCTGCTCTTCAAGACGTTCTTCGCCGTGTAGAGGGTCATTAATCATAAATTACTTCAAGTGCTTTCTCACGTTGTGAGGCGTGACGGTTTCGCTCAGGTGAAACTTTAAGGCCGGCCTAGAGGCGGGCCTCCCGTCACAGCGTTGACGAGGGCATTGAGAAATTCGTCCTCAACCAGGCCGCTGCTTGGCAGTGTCAACCACTCGGCCCCCGTCGCGCCGTCGGTGCGGCCTTCGATTTTTGCATTCACCGAGACATTCGAATTTGTACCGTCGATCGGTTGAACTTCCACTGTAAGCGTGTACCTTCCGCGCGTCCAACCGCGTGCATTTGAGGGAGGAACATCAGCATAGCGGCTGAGTTCTCCCTGAGAGACAACTGCGCCTTTGGTAAACGTGTAGGGCTGACTCACAACAATGCCTTCCGAAGGTTTCGACGCTCCATCGTCAACTATCAGTTTTTGATCCCGCATTACGTTTTGGGCGGCCGCAATGATTGCATCCCGCCTTGCCGCAAGTCGGTAAGGATTAGGTAAAGGGGGCGTGTCCGGTGTTCGTCCGCGGCCGAAGTCGATTCCGCGTCCGGCGCCCACATCAGTCTTCGAGCCATTGTTACCGGGTTGTCGTCCTGCTCCGCTATCTCTCACTCTTTCATTTTGCTTATCAACACCCTTGCCCTGAGCAAACGTAACCGCATAACACATCATGCCGATCAGCAGTAGACTTGCAACTCGAAACATAATTAAAACCTTTGGCAGTTATCGGGCTAACAACATTGGGAGCTCAAATTGAGAATAGAGTAAGGTGTTGGCAAATTCAAGCGAAAGTCAAAACGTCGCCATTGGCAATCGTGGAGTTAATGCTGCTGCGTTGTCACCTGGGTAGAACTGAGGAAGGTTGTGCTTTTGCTTTTGCAGCTCCTTCATCTCTCTCTCTTTCCCACTTCCGTAAGGCCTGGACGCCAAGCTCGAAAGCCGACGAATTGTTGTAGAAGTTGTGGGCGCCGTTGTCACGCGCCGGATCACGCACGTAGTAAAGGTAATCGGTTGGCGCAGGATTTAAGGCGGCCGTCAATGAACTTTCACCGGGAGAAGCTATTGGACCAGGGGGAAGACCCGCGTGTAGTCGCGTGTTAAAGGCTGAGCGCCGTTCAATGTCGCTACGATAGACTTTACCGTCATTGCGCCACTTTCCTTCGAGCTTAGAGGCGTAAATGACAGTGGAGTCCACCGCCAGCGGCATATCACGTTTTAGACGATTGTAGATTACCGAAGCAACCAGCGGTCGATCCTCAGATAGTTTTGCTTCGGTCTCAATCAATGACGCGGTTGTTACGATTTGTCTGATCGACATGTTCAGACCACGAGCGTTCTGCTTCCATTCCGGCTTCCACACATCACGGAATCTTTTAACCATCATTTCGATCAACTCTTCGGCAGTTGTGTCAGGGGCGAAATCGTATGTATCGGGATAAAGATATCCTTCCAAATTGGTCGCCTTCGAGTCGACATCTTTGATCAGATCAACGTTGTTCATGAGCTGCAATGCGTCATCTTCAGCAGCTAGATGCAGTTCGGGAATTCGCACCATTGCGCGCGCGATATCCCAGCGCGTCCAGCCTTCAATCACAGTGAGCCGCGTCAAGCGACGCTGACCTCGCTGCAAACGAGCTAATACACTGAGAGACGAGATTGGAGAAGGGAAATCGTATTCGCCCGCTTTTAGTGTTGAAGCTGAACCAGTAGTTTTAAGGTACAAGATTAACGGCCATTCGTGTTTAATTACTCCTTCATCGGCAAGTTTTCTGATAACCCAGGCTGGCGAGGATCCCTTTGGGATCTCTATGTACTGCCCGCTCTTCGCGTGTATGACAGACCTGTGAAGGTCTACATAGCACCAGGCGGTGAACGCGCCGCCAACCACGAGCAGGAGGATCATGAAGGTGATTAGGAGACGTTTCATTCAGGTTTTTCGGAGAACGTGGAGATAAGATGCCGTTCTGATGTATTTAAAAAGTCTCGCAGTATGAGGCGAGCTGCTTCGCTATCGACAAGGCCCGGAATCTCATCGGCGGAATGTCCCCTCGAGAGTAATTCGTATCTTGCCTCAATAGAAGTCAATGATTCATTTTGCAAGTAGACTGGAATCTGTATTGTTCGACCGAGGTTCACGGCCTTTTGATGCACCTTTTCGGCTGCATTGCCAGTCGATCCGTCGAGGCGGAGCGGCAAACCTATTACCAGCGTTCTAGCGTCAAACTGGCGGACAAGATCGGCAACATCACGAACCAGTTGTTTCCAATTTGAGCGGTTTAGCGGATCGAGCGGGGTGATTGTAATCAGGGTCTCGTCCGCTACAGCAACACCGATTCGTTTTTCTCCGAGGTCGAGTGCAAGTATGGGACCCTTTAATAGTGGTTGCGATGTTTCGTTCATCCAAGGCGCGAAAGCAACGATTCGACTTTCAAAACCAATAGCTTGCACGGCTGAAATGCCCCCTGTATCATACCTCGACACCCCGCGGAGCCAGTTTAGTGCTCTGTTATTGTTACCTTAGAGGTTACCAAATGACATTTCGTACGAAGTTTATCTTGATTCTGCTCTCGGCAACTTTAACCCTCTACACTGTCGTGGGCGGTTGGATTTCTACTCGCGCGCAACAGCCCGCTAACGATCCGAATGCACAGCTGCGGATTTTCGAAAGCGTCCTACAACATATTCAAAGCGATTATGTGGATGAGCCAAATATGGATAAAGTTCGCGCTGGCGCATTGCGCGGACTCGCGTACGGTTTAGATCCCTACTCCACATATCTGACAGCGGAGCAAGTGCGGGAGTATAACGAAAATGGCCGAGATAATCAGGTGGGCATCGGCGCGGAGCTATCGCAGGTTGCTTCATACCTGTATGTGATCGCTCCGATGAAGGGTTCACCGGCAGATCAGGCTGGCGTGCGAGCCGGCGATATTATCGAGTACATCGATGGCAAAGCGACCCGTGACATTTCACTGTACGACGCCAAACAGTTGCTGAATGGAGCGCCAGGATCTGAGGTCAAACTGCGCATCCTTCGTGCGAATACCAGTCCACAAGTCATCTCCGTAAAACGTGGCGCTTTCCGCGCGCCCGCTGCTGAAGCACGAATGGAAGCTGGTCGAATCGGCGTTCTGCGTATCAACAGTTTTGCGGATGGTGAAGCCGCTGATGCGCGCGCACGTGTGCAGGATTTGACTAAGCAGGGTGCACAGAAGATCGTAATTGATTTGCGCGACACTGCTGGCGGCCTGCTTCCTGAAGCCGTGGCTGTTGCCAATCTTTTCGTGAAGGATGGTGTTTTGGCAGAAACGGTTGGTCGCGAAGGAAAGTCGCTCAAGACGTACAACGCCGATGCGAAAGCTTTTCTTTTCGCGGGGCCGGTTGTGATTTTAATCGACTCCGGAACTGCGGGTGCTGCAGAGGTCGTTGCTTCTGCCTTGGCCGAGCATAACCGCGGACAGTTGGTCGGCGAGAAAAGTTTTGGAGCCGGAGCCGAACAGCAACTCTTCACCCTGCGGGGTGGCGATGGATTACTACTTACTACAGTTAAATGGGCTTCAGGCAACGGCAAGACTTTTCTGGGCGAAGATCGGGCACACTCCGGTGTGAGCCCTTCAGTTGAGGTCAAGCCACCCGAATCGGCTGATGGTGTGGATCCTGATGACTTGACCGGTAATGACGATGATTCCGTTGCTAAGCCGGAGCAGGGTAATGAAAAACGTGAAGCGACTCCATCAATGAAACCGGCTGTGGACGACTTGCAAATGAAGAGAGCACTTGAACTCTTGCGAGACAACAAATCACCAGGAAGTCGCACGTAACCATCACATTAATTAGGTATGAAAGCCAGGAAAGGTTAACCCCCTCCTGGCTTTTGTTTTTGCGGATTTCGCATACGCAGATTCCATATCGGGTAAATCCCTCGTTTCAAGGAATTCAGCCAACGTTGAGTTTAGCTTGTGAATTTCTTGCAAACGTTAAAGTCTGCCCAGTGATTGCTAAAATTACGGCATCACGGTAGCCCCGAACCAAAGCAGCACAAAGCAGGGAATGGCCCTTGCTGAAGATTAAATTGGCAGAGGCCACAAAGATTCTTGCAAGGAGAAACAGAGCGATGATCATGACGAACAAACTATTACCGGTCGCATTGATTGCGGCGCTGATTGGTGGGTCTGTGGGCGCCCTGGTAATGCATAGAAGCCAGCCCGTCGTAGCTGATACCAATACAGCCGCCCAGGACAATGCAAGATATTCGACAATCTCAGATCAGCAGGCAGTACCTGACAACCAGATGGTTCCTGCTGGTTTTAACACCGCAGCGGAGCAGACCGCATACAAGACAGGATTTGCTGACGGTTTCAATGCGTGTTCGGAACCTGCTAACAATAGAGCTTTGAGTACTAACAGGACCGTGAGGTCTCCACGCGTCGTTTACCGAAACGCAGTCAGCCGTACCACGCCGCGACGAGTCTATTATGATTACAATCGTTCGAGGGGCCGAAGCTTTTGGCAGAAGCACAGAGACAAACTGACGGTCGCAATCGGCACAGGCGCCGGTGCAGTAATCGGCGGACTGATTGGAGGTAAGAAGGGCGCAGCGATTGGTGCACTCTCCGGAGGCGGTGGCTCGGCACTGTACACTTACAAGATACGTAAACGCAATCGAAGTTACTGAGCGCGCTTAGGGGATTTCTAATGAGCAAAGTTTTCTTTGCTGTCGCTCTGGGTAGTCTCATTGCAACCACTGGATGGGCAGTTCCTAAAGCAGGAACTGCCCATTTTCAGCGGTCACGCAGTGGCGATGCCGGTCGACCAATTATTCCTTTTCACGATGTGAACGGTCGTGGACTTCTTGTAAAAACCTGGTTCGGTGATTGTGGGCCTTTGAATTTCGTGCTTGATACTGGCGCGGGCGTTTCAATTATAGGCAAAGCTGTTGTTAAAAGATGTGGCTTAATGACGCGAAACTCTACTAATAGTTTGGCGGGAGGTTTGAGCAACGCAAGGATTGATTCAGGTGAGGAAGCGACGCTACCCAGGTTGGCATTGGGAACAGTAAACAATAACTTCGACCGAAGCATAGTAGCGGTTGTGGTCAATGACCTTCCATCAGGAGTGGATGGCGTACTCGATCCTACCGAAGCTTTTCATCCATTTGGCTATGCAATCGATTTTCCACATCATGAGTTAACGGTTTTCGATTCAGTGGCGCCGCATTTAAACCTTTCAGAACAACCTGAAGACGGAACTGTCGTTCGGTGGATCAGAGAACACGATGGTAACAGACCATTCGTGTATTTGGGCGACGGTCGTCTCGCGCTGATCGATACTGGATCGGCCTTTGGCTTTGCTATCACATACGCGGCAGTCTCAGCGCATCGTCGGACGCCGCGAGCAATTCAGGACCTCAGCGGGGCATCCATCCAGTCGAAGCGAGTGGCGCCCACTACGATCACCATTGGCGAACTCGTGCTACATAGCGTTCCCACTGACGTGTTAACAGGAGTTAGCGCCGGGGCGCCACTGTTGTTGGGTAGAGACGCCTTATATCCTTTCCGTATAACCTTTGATCCTGCAGCAAAATTGATAGCGATTGAGCCGGCTTCGCGCTAATTGTTAAAGCGGAATATTGCCGTGCTTTTTCGGTGGGTTCGACTCGCGTTTGTTTTCCAGTAGAGACAGAGCGGCTATCAGCTTCAACCTTGTTTGCGCAGGCTCGATTACTTCGTCGACGAAGCCACGCTCTGCTGCTACATAGGGATTTGCGAACTTTTCTTCAAATTCCAGGATGCGGGTTCTACGAGCCGCTTCCTTGTCCTCGGCGTCATTCAGTTCGCGTCTGTAGAGAATCCCGACTGCGCCTTCCGCACCCATCACAGCTATTTCCGCCGTCGGCCAGGCAAAATTCACGTCGGTTCGAATATGCTTTGAGGCCATAACGCAATATGCACCGCCGTAAGCTTTGCGCGTAATCACCGTCACTTTCGGCACCGTGGCCTCCGCAAAAGCATAGAGGAGCTTCGCGCCGTGAGTAATAATGCCGCCGTGCTCCTGCGAGACTCCGGGAAGAAAACCAGGAACATCCTCGAACGTCACCAGTGGAATATTAAAGCAGTCACAGAAGCGCACAAATCGTGCGCCCTTTATTGACGCATCAATATCGAGGACCCCGGCAAGGTAAGCAGGTTGGTTCGCCACAATTCCAACAGCGCGTCCATCCAGCCGAGCGAAACCTATACAAATGTTTTGAGCATATAGCTGTTGTATCTCGAAGAAGTAACCATCGTCGACGACCGGATGTATTACGTCACGTATGTCGTAAGGGACACTTGAGTCCTCAGGAACTATCGAATTGAGTCGGGGCTCGCTGCGATCAACGGCATCAGTTGGGATTAAGCGAGGCGGATCGTCGAGGTTATTTGCCGGAATGAACGACAGTAACTCGCGGACGATCTTGAGCGCGTGCTCATCTGATTCGGCAGCAAAGTGTGCGACACCTGAAACCCTGTTATGAGTCATAGCCCCGCCGAGCTCTTCTTTCGACACGTCCTCATGCGTCACCGTCTTTATTACGTCCGGACCCGTGATGAACATGTAAGCAGTGTCTTTTACCATTACGTTGAAATCCGTGATTGCGGGACTATAAACGGCTCCGCCCGCGCATGGACCCATAATGCAACTAATCTGGGGCACGACGCCGCTTGCTAAAGTGTTTCGCAGAAAAATATCAGCGTAGCCCCCAAGGCTTACGACCCCCTCCTGGATGCGTGCGCCACCTGAATCGTTTAGACCAATGATGGGAGCGCCAACCTTCATCGCGATGTCCATCACTTTACAGATCTTCTCAGCGTGCGTTTCCGACAATGACCCGCCAAAGACCGTGAAATCCTGGGCGAACACAAACACGCAGCGGCCATCGATGAGTCCGTGACCTGTTACAACACCATCTCCTGGATATAGCTGTTTATCAATACCAAAGTCTTTCGAGCGATGGACGACGAGCTTGCCGAACTCCTGAAAGCTCTCATCATCCAGGAGAAACTCGATACGCTCGCGCGCGGTCATCTTTCCAGCCGCATGTTGCTTTTCAATGCGAAGCTCGCCGCCCCCCGACTCTGCTTGTTGCGAGCGGTCTTTGAGCTGTTCCAACTTTGACTTTTTCTGTTTGGGCTGTTGCTTTGACGCCATGTTAAGTATTAGTCCAAAAAGGGAAACGATCGGTTCTCAATTAGCCTGGTAAGTTCTTCCAAACCTTCATGGGCTTTCTGTTCGATATCAGCCGGATACGAATATTGCCGCACGTTGTAGTTGAATTCTTCCATATCGAGTATCTCGTATGCATAATCCGGCTTTACCAGCACGTCGATATCCAAGTCGATGTACGTAAGCAGGTGTCCTTGGAGAGACGGTGGCAGACAAACGTTGCAGTAATAGCTCTGAAGGACACCTGCCGCTGAACTGAAGCGAAATATGTTGTAGTGGCGATCGAGCCAGTAGAACTCACGGCTTACGGTTCCAAACGGAATGTTGCCAATCACATCGTGGTTAACTTCATTCTGAAACTTCGCGTCTAAAACCAGCAACGACCCCTCTCGCTCGACCAGCCAACCCGACCAGGTTCGATGCTGACCACCGTACATCTTCCGAACTTGAACGATCACCTCGATTGGCAGATTACTTTCTTCCACTTTTCTGCCAGTCGGCCAAAAACTGAGCCTGTCCTTTGTCCGTCAACGGATGATTGAATAATTGATCGATGACTTTGAACGGCATTGTCGCGATATCGGCTCCCATTCTCGCTGCCTCAATCACGTGGATAGGATGACGCAGGCTTGCCGCCAGTACTTCTATGTTCCATGAATAATTTTGATAAATCTCGACGATCTCCTGGAGCAACACCAGACCGTTTTGTCCGATGTCATCCAAACGACCGAGAAAGGGGCTGATGAAGCTTGCTCCCGCTTTTGCGGCGAGAATCGCCTGTGCAGCAGAGAAACAAAGTGTGACGTTTACTTTCATTCCTTCGCTAGATAATAGTTTCGTTGCTTTCAATCCATCACGCGTTAATGGACACTTGATAACGACATTGGGAGCGATCCGCGAATACTCGCGACCTTGCGCGACCATTCCGTCCATATCCTGGCTGGTAACTTCAGCCGAAACGGGACCCTGCACCAGTTCGCATATAGCCGCGATATGCTGTTTGAAGTCTACATTTCCTTCCTTCGCTACCAGTGATGGGTTAGTCGTTACGCCGTCTGCCAGGCCTAGTGAGACGGCTTCGCGAATGTCATTCAAATTTGCAGTATCGAGGAAAAATTTCATGACTACCTCCTTGCCTACCTCTCGAAACAAAATTCAACTTGATGAATAATAAACTTGATTCCGCAAGGTACCAATGCCAGTTACTTCTACTTCAACGATATCGCCATTATGCATACGGGAAACTCCGGCAGGTGTGCCCGTCGCAACGAGGTCGCCAGGATATAGCGTCATTATTGCTGCGATATACCGGATCAAAAAGCGCACGGAAAAGGCCATCTGAGCCGTGTTTCCCTGCTGCTTCACTACGCCGTTTAGCCGGGTAGAGACTATCAGGTTCTCGGGATCAACTTCGGTAGCAATCCACGGCCCAACCGGACAGAAAGTGTCAAATGATTTTGCTCTGGTAAACTGAACATCTTTGCGTTGGAGGTCTCGTGCAGTGACGTCGTTTACGCACGTGTATCCAAAAACATAGCGGAGTGGATCTTCTGACTCCTGTAGAAACCGTGCGCGACGTCCGATCACAACGCCCAGTTCACCTTCATGCTCGACTTGCTGCGACTCAGAGGGAAGCTGGATCTGTTCATCCGGCCCAATGATAGCGGAAGGCGCCTTGAGGAACAGAAGTGGCTCATCAGGCGTCTTGTTACCCAACTCTGCGGCATGTTCGTGATAGTTTCTGCCAACGCAAATGATCTTAGACGGCGCGACAGGTGCGATCAGTTTGATTTCATTTAGCTGCAGCGATCCGCCTCGGCTTACTTCTACATCAACCGGAAAACGATCGCTTAAAGGAACGATCTCAGTTCCTTTCACGATCCCATACCGCGCGGCCTCCCCGAATTGTTCGCTTGTAAACCGGCAAATCTTCATATTGAACTAAGGTACAGTCTCAGACTTCACCTCTGATGGTTCACTGACATTACCGGCCCGATCGACTGCCGTAACGTAGTAGTAGTAGGTAGTACCTGATTCGACGCGTTCATCGTGGAATGTGGTCCGCGTTAGCAATGCAGAATTAAGTTTGGTCCACGAGTCCTTTGGTGCGTCTGCTTTCGTTGAACGGTAAATGAGATAGCCCGCGATGTCAGACTCCGGATTGGCTGCAAAGAAGATCGAGAGTCGACCCGGTGATGCCGCGACACTTAGTCCCGTCGGCGCGGATGGCGCAAACACATCACGAGGCTGGAGACTGATAATGTTCGAGTTTAGACTTTCAACTTGTCCGCCTTCAGTGCCGAGCGAAATAGACCGCACAAAATAGGTATAGTTTGTTGCAAACTTAAAAGTTTTATCGGCATATTGCGTATCGGTCAGGGGCGTTCCATTCAAGGGTGTCTGTCCGATTTCGTTCTGTGACTCATCAGAACGATATACGTTGTAGCCAAGCAAATTGACTGGAGTGCTACCGTCAATGTTGGCTGCGGGCGCCTGCCACGTAAGAACAACGGCGCTCTCAGTAATCTCCTTGCCCGTTTTGAGTAACGTTGGTGGCTGCGCAACACGCGCGGCCGGTTCGATTAACAGGAAATTAGAAAATGCTGCACGCTGACCCGACGCATTCACATAACGCAATGCGTACCGTAGCCTTGTAGGCTGACCAGCTAACTCCAGCGTGTCCGTATAATTGAGAGTTTGGTCTGCGGCTCGGATTTGATCGTACGTTACAGACCCGATTAGAGTTGACCGGGCTGCGAATTCTTCTTCGGTAAGCGCCAGTGGAGCACGAGGCTCTTCGGCAAGCCGGTATACGTCGATGCGTCTAACACTCTGAACACTGCTGTCGGGAGCGTTGCGCCGAGGCGCGGGCCAATTGAGAATTACCTGGTTCCCTTGCTGCACGCCTGAGAGTGCTTCTGTGCGTTGCTGAACTCTCTCAACGGGTGGCAGCGGCGGCCGGCGCTTACCGCATGCCACTGCCAGCAACAAGCAGCTCATTAGCAGTGCCAAATATTGGGAAGTTTTTGTCTGGGTGCGACGAAAGGTAAAAACATTGAAGGGAAGTGCTGATTGCCGCAGCTTAAAGTAGCGATTAAACGTTTTCACAAGATGTACCGACTAAGATCCTGGTCCTTCACTGTTTCGGACAACATCTTCTCGACGTAAGGTGCGTCTATGCATTGTCGCTTAGGCTGCAAGTCGGGTCCCTCGAAGCTTATCTCCTCAAGAAGCTTCTCCATGATCGTCTGCAAACGGCGCGCACCGATGTCTTCGGTTTGTTGGTTGACTTGTGCGGCAAAGTGCGCAATGGAATTGATCGCGTCTTGATTGAAATCGATCGTGACACCTTCAGTTTCCATCATCGCCTGATACTGCTTGATC